>CALAEZ010000031.1 GCA_937891125.1 uncultured Treponema sp.
CTCCATGCTACATAGGCTTTTCACCCGACTTTAGCTTCTGCAGAAATTCCTTTACTTCTGCTAGCTGCTCTCTGTTCATTTGCGACAGGTCATGCGCAAACAGAACAGCTGTGTCCACATATTCAGGCAGAATATCCTGCTGAATACCCTTAAGGCCAATTTCGACCTTTTCTCTTGATTCTGCCACAAGACGCGCAAACTCAAGCTTCTGTTCTTCTGAAAGACTATACTTTGCAAAAAGATGGTCTTTCATTTCTTCCGGCGCGGTTCTTCTGCCATTTTCGATTGCCGAAAGATACGCAGCAGAAAGATGTAAATCTTCTGCCATATCGCCCAAGCTCTTGTCGCCGTCTATGCGCAACTTTCTAAGAAACTTTGCGATTTCTGTAGCCATAAATACCTACCCGTTTTGTACGGATTTCACCGTAGGATTGTGTTTCAAGGCAGTTTGCTACTTCTGCCTCCTTTCTCCAACTTGTTTATAATGTAATACATAAAGTTTGTGCCGTCAATACTAAAAATAAAATATTTTTACAAAATGTAAATTTAGGTAAAATATTTGTGTTATCCACACACTCAAATACGGGCTATCCACGGAGTCAATTACGGTCGGTAGAGGGGGTGTGGAATGGACTGCATAAAGAATTTTACAAAATCATGATTCTTTTGCCCAAAATGCGCTATATTTGTGTTCCAAGAGTAGACTGTTGAATCAATGCCGTTTGTGCTCTTCAATTTTTTTAAGTATCTGATTGTATTTAGACCTTTTTATTGCGCTTTTTAAGGATATCTGTCCGTTTGAAGATGTGTATGATTTTTGCGCATTTGTGCGGGAACATATTGGAACGAAGACTGATGAGAAGTTTGATGGCGGCAAAAGCTACTTAAGTAAATTGATTGTAAACGCAGTGCAGACGAGAAAAGCTGAATGTAGGTTGTATAACAAGATGTGTGCATTATTTGCTGAAACAATTATTTGAGAGCGAAGTCCTAATATCATGCACCGTGCAAAGAGTTGTTATGTTTTTAATGATAGTTTTTGTGGTGCGTATACTAGAAATGCACAATCATAAAGCAGATTATATAAAACAAGTAACGCCTTTTTATAATGTAGCCTATCTGCTCTATCCCCTTATGGATGATGCACAGGGAAAATTTAAGGGCGGCTTTGGCGTTGATGTTCTTATTGCTGATTTATATGAGCAAAGTATCAGCTTAAATCTTGGAGAAGGCGCGTACGCCTTTTTGGTTGACAACAACGGTAACGTTGTTTCTCCTGACGGGGATGCAAAAGCGTTATCTGAAAGTGAGGGTGATTCGGTTGCAAAAAAACTGCTTTCTGCAGATGACAGTATATTCTTAGAAAGCGGCGTGTATTATACTGCTGCGAGGGTAAAAAGCACCGGCTGGCTGGTTTGTCTGCATGTTCCAGAAAAACTGCTGCTTGCTCCTGTTCATTCTATTGATACTGGTACGCGTCTTGTCATTATTTCGTTTATAATTACGTTTATCATTATTCTTGTTGTTGTTACTTCTGTCGTACGTCGTGTTTCACACGCGCTTACATATCCAATTATCAGCTTACAGGAAGACGTATTACATTATACAGAGTCAAAGAATCCTGATATGACCTTGAAACTAAGAAAATTGAATGGCGAATTGAGCAGGAAGGCTTTACGGAGTTTGGCATAATTATGGTTGACCTGAATTTTCTTAAAAAGATTAACGACAACTTCGGGCATGAAAAAGGTAACATAGCCATTAAAAAAATTTGTGACATTGTTTGTAAAACCTTTTCCCATTCTTCTGTATTCAGGCTTGGTGGCGATGAATTTGTAGCTATCGTCCTTAATGATGACTTTAAGAATATACAGGTGTTGCTAGAAAAATTCAGTGCTACTATGAGCCAAATTTGGAAGCAGGAAAACCTAGAGCCGTGGGAGCGCGTTTCTGCTGCTATAGGATACGCTCAGTTTGATGTGACCAAGGATAGGGATATAAAAGACACCTTTAAGCGTGCAGACGATTTGATGTATGAAAATAAACATGCGATGCGGGCAACGAGAGACTAGAAACGTGTGGTAGGAAAAACGTTGCTTTGATGCATACGATAAAAAGCCGACGAGCAAAATGCTGACGTACAGCTTGAATCCGCCGTCAAACTTGCGTATGATAGAATTCGTCTTATAGAAGAGACGGGGAGAAAAGCAAGCGTATGAAACCGTATGATGTAACAGCGTTAGGCGAAATTTTAATAGACTTTACCTATGCAGGCGTAAATGCTGACGGAAAAAAAATCTATGAAGAAAACCCTGATGGCGCACCCGCAAACTGTGTTTCTGCTGCCGTAAAATTGGGAGCAAAGGGTGCCTTTATCGGCATGACTGGCTACGACAGCTTTGGCGAGGATGTGCGTAAAACGCTGTCTGAGCTGGGGGTAGAAACAAAAGCAATGTGCTACACACGCGAGCAGCATACAACGCTTGCCTTTGTAAGTTTAGATGAAAAAGGGGAGCGAAGCTTTAGCTTTTGCCGCAATCCTGGTGCGGACACTCAGCTTATGACGGCAGATTTAGACGATGACCTTTTGCATGACAGCCGCATTTTGCATGTCGGCTCGCTTTCGCTGACTGATGAGCCCGCGAAAAGCGCAACCTTTGCTGCAATCCGCATGGTTAAGGCTGCTGGGGGGCTGGTGTCGTATGACCCGAACTACCGAAAGGCACTGTGGGGCGCGCGAAATGACGCCAGCGCCGAAATGAAGAGCCTGCTGCCGTTTGCAAATATCATAAAGGTAAGTGAAGAAGAGCTTCCTATGCTGTTAGGAGAGGGCATAACAGCAGAAAAAGGCGCCATGCAGCTTTTGGCAGGCGGCGCAAATCTTGTTTGCATTACGCTGGGGGCAAAGGGCGTGCGCTATGCGGCAAAAGCAGTTGACGGCACGGTTTTCTCTGGCGTTGTTCCGGCTCCAGAAGTGATCGTTGTTGACACAACGGGGGCTGGTGACAGCTTTACCGGCGGCTTACTGTATCGAATGACGCGCCGCGAAAGTCCGCTTTCTTTTACCAAGACAGAGCTTGAAAGCGACCTTGTGTTTGCAAATGCGGTTGCATCACTGTGTGTGACTAAGCGTGGCGGAATTCCTGCGCTGCCGCTCCTTTCTGATGTGGAAGCGTTTATGAAAGAAAAGGGACTGTAGACAGTAGATGGCACAGATTCGCTTTTCCCTTGGTGCAAAGCTTGCGCTCATTATCGGTCTTATCGTCGTTGTCTCGCTCGGAACGGTTACGTTCTTAAACGGCTACTTTATTTCCGAGGATATGCGCATAACGGCAGAGGAAAATAATCTTTTGGTAAATACCCGCGCGGCAAATCTTGTGCAAAATGAGCTTTCGCAGGTGTGTGCAAACACCATGCAGCTTTTAGATGTTATGAGCTTAGTGCGCGGGGGGCAGCAGTCGGCTGCTTCTAAGCAAATGGCGTCTCTGTTCTTTGAGCGCAATCAGTCGATTGCCGCTATTTTAGTGCTTGATGTACCAGAGCCAACTGCAGCGAGTAAAAAGACGGTAAAAAAAGTGCTTGCGCTTGAAAATACGCTCTTTTTTACCCAGCATACAATAAAAGATACCTATACGGACGATTTTTTACGCAATCAGGTGTCTACAATAGCACGCGTCTGTGCAGGCGAAACACTTTCGATAAATGCCTCTCCTTTTTACAACACGTTTCTTTTAGCGCTCTTTATCCCTTATCGTGAAAACGCAACTGAGCAGTGCTGTCTTATTCTTTTTGACGGCGCTAAAATCTCAGAGCAGTTTAGAACGGGTGCGACAACCTTTGCCATTAACAGCGCAGGCGAGTTGCTTTTACACCCCCATTTTGAGCTTGTGCTTCATGCAGAAAAAATGCAGGATAATCCGCTTGTTATGGCGGTGCAGTCTTCTAGGGGCTCATCGGCAAGAAGTAGCCACCAGATGCAGTTTTCGGTAGAAAATGCTGCAGGAAAGGTGGAGTCATACATTGGTGCGTATCAGACGCTTTCGGTTGCTGATGTAAGCGTGCTTACCACCGTGCCGCTTTCGGTGGTGCTTGAAGGCGCGCGGGCGACCGTGCGTAACAATATCTATCTTATGCTTGTCGTGCTCTTTATTTCTGTTGCGCTCATTTTGCTTTTTGCGCGCTTTTGCATTTCGCGTCATCTACGTATGCTTACCGCGTGCGCAGAAGAAATTCAGAATGGAAACTTTAATTCGGAGCTGATTCCGCTATTAAATGTGCGGCGGAGGGACGAAATCGGCATTTTAAATCAGAGCACCAAAGACGAGCAGGAGTTTCTGAATACCTTTGCTCACTTTACAAATAAAGGGGTAGCAAAGGCGATTGCGCGGAAAGAAATTGATTTTGATCCGCACCTAAAGGACGTAACGATTTTCTTTAGCGACATTCGCGGATTTACTGCTATCTCTGACACGTTTAAGACGCGCTTCCAGGACGACAGCCCGCGCGAAATTATCGGGTTTTTAAACGACTACATGAGCCGCATGGTAAACTGCGTTACGATAAGCGGCGGTACCATCGACAAATTTGAAGGCGATGCTATTATGGCAGTCTGGGGTATTTTACGCGATGAAAGTCTTGCATTTGAGCAGCTGCCTGACGGCGACAGCGAAAAAGAACGGCTTGCAGCTCTGCATCACAAGCATGTGCAGGAGGACGCGATTGCTGCTATCCGCGGTACGGTTGCCATGCGGTATGCGCTTATGCAATACAATAAGGATGCTAAAGCCTTTACGGCCTCTCATGTACACGAAGCGCGGGCGCAGTATAAGCCGCACATTCAGATTGGCTGTGGCATAAATACTGGGCGTGCTACCTGTGGCATTATGGGAAGCGAAGATAAAATGGAGTATACGGCGATTGGTGACAGTGTGAACTTTGCCAGCCGCACCGAAAGCGCAAATAAGCCCTGTGGCACGGACATTTTAATTACCGAAGATACGTATAATCTGCTTAAAAAAGACTATATCCGCTGTTATGAAAACGATTTTTCGCTTTCCCCTGAGCATGAAGCGGACGAGCTTGTCGTTGAGCAAATTCCTGTTGCATTTGATGTAAAAGGCAAGGGAGAGCAGCATTTTTATGGCGTGGTAAACATGCCGCAGTTTGACATAGCAGCGTTTTTTAGCGTGACGGAGCCAGATTTTACGGTTGACGCTGATTGTGCGCAGTGCGTGGGACCACAGGGACCAAAAACGCTCGCAGACGTACGAACGTTGCTTGGTATTCCGATACCAGATTTTGAAACGGTACACTTGAATGAAGAAGAGAACAAAATCCAGATCAAAAAGTGATGGCGCTTTACTCTTTTGGCTTTTCTTTTTTCTCTGCATTTGTGGTGCGATTGCAAGCATGCAGCTGTTTTATACAAGCCTGTTTTCATCGTTTGTAAAGCAAGATGCGCAGGCAATCGCTGTTATTACTGCAAGCTCACGCACCGTGCGCCGTAAATTTGACAACCGCACCATCTGGGAGCGCGTAAAAAAAGGCGCTCCTATCTATGCTGGCGACACCATTCGTACTGCCGCCCGTGCACAGACGACGCTTGCATTTGAAAATGGTATGCAGTCCTTTTTGCCAGGAAATACCATGGCGCAGGTGTTGGTTGACGAAACGGGCGCCTTTTCCATATCGGTGCAGACGGGCATGGTGTACTTTTCTGACAATACTGTGGTGACTGAAGGAAAAACGGCGTATGTGGAAACCGCCACTGAAGCTAAAAAAAGGCTTTCTCTTGAGCCACAATTTCCTCCTGACGGCTATCAGGTATGGAAGGCGGTGGTAAACACCGTTCCTTTTACGCTTGCAGGTGAAAATCTTCCGCGAGAGTTGCTTGTGAGTATTGCACGTGATAGGGCAGGGGGCGACATTGTTTATCAAGCGCCGTTTTTAGACACTTCACACATTCCGTTTCTTGCAGACGGCACCTACTGGTGGTCGGTAAAAAATCCGCTTGACGAAGCGCAGCAAAGCGAGGTGCAGTCATTTACTGTTGTCAGCGCATTTTCCGCTCCAGAAATGGTAAGTCCTCGCCTGCATGAGGCGGTCACGCTGCTACCCGATGAGGCGCTGACGTTTACCTGGAAAGCCGTTCCGAGCGCTGCCTATTACCGATTCCGCTTGTTTAAGAAAGACCGCGAGGATGCAGATAATGCGCTTTTGTTGGAGGACGAAAGTTTTTTAACGCGCCCGTACTATACGTATGCGTCAGAGCAGCTTGAATCTGGCTCATACCTTTGGGAAGTGAGCGCCTTTTCAGAAAAAGATGCGCTTTCGTCTCGCCGCGGTGGCGAAACTGCGTTTATAAACTGTGATAAGCTTTTTTGTGTGATTTTGCCGGCAACTGTAAGAAAAATAGAGGCACGGGCATTTGACGGCTGCGCGCAGTTTGCAGAGATAAAATATGCTGGCAGTAAGGAAGCGTGGGAAAAGATTATTGTGCAGGATGTACAGGTGCAAGGTGCTGCTATCGAGTATGAGTATCAGCAGCAGTAACGTGCGCTGTTGGAAGCCCGTTTTAGTGCCCCGCTAGCGCTCACCTCCGTTCCTGCTAGCTGCTTACACAATTGCTTACTGCCCTTTACTATATTTTTTTGCCGTGCTATAGTTTCTGCATACAGACTACAGTCGCTTTAGAATTACTGTAGCGACGTAATGGAGAAAATCATGGAAAAGAATATTGCATTGATTCCTGGTGACGGCATTGGTCCTGATGTTGTTGCAGAGGGTGTAAACGTATTAAATGCGGTCGCAAAAAAATACGGTCACAAGTTTAACTATACCGAAGTGATTGCAGGTGGTGCTGCTATCGATAAGTTTGGTCATCCGCTTCCGCAAGACCAGCTCGACATCTGTCTTAAAAGCGATGCGGTGCTGTTAGGTGCGGTGGGCGGCCCCAAATGGGATAACGTTGCTCCTGAGATTCGCCCGGAAAAAGCATTGTTAGGGCTTCGCGGCGGTATGAAGGTGTATGCAAACCTGCGCCCTGCCGTTATGTGGAAGCAGCTTAAGGCTGCGTGCCCGCTTAAAGACGAAATTGTCGGCGAGGGCTTAGACATCCTTGTGGTGCGTGAGCTGACTGGTGGTATTTACTTTGGTGAGCGCGGAACAAGCGCAGACGGAAAAACGGCATGGGATACCGAAAAATACAGCTGGGAAGAGATTGAGCGCATTGTCCGCATGGGCTTTGAATTTGCACAGAAACGCCAGAAACGCCTTGCTGTTGTCGATAAGGCAAATATCTTAAATTCAAGCCGCCTGTGGAGAAAGGTTGCCGAGACTGTTCATAATGAATACAAGGATATTACTCTGGACTTTATGTACATAGACAATGCGGCTATGCAGCTTGTGCGTAATCCTCGTCAGTTTGATGTAATAGCTACGAGCAATATGTTCGGTGATATTTTGACAGATGAAGCTTCTCAGGTAACAGGTTCAATTGGTATGCTTGCATCTGCTTCTTTGGGAGCCGGTGGTCCTGGTCTTTACGAACCGATTCACGGTTCAGCCCCTGACATAGCAGGACAGGACAAGGCCAACCCCATTGCCACTATTCTCTCCGTCGCCATGATGTTTAAGTATTCCTTCGATCTGCCCCAGGAGGCCGCTGCGATTGAGCGCGCCGTGGACGAGGTGCTGAAAGAGGGCTGGCATACACCGGACATTGCCGGACAGGGCGAGCCCGTCGGCACCCGGAAAATGAGTGAGCTGATCTGCCAGCACA
>CALAEZ010000032.1 GCA_937891125.1 uncultured Treponema sp.
GATCTACACTCTTTCCCTACACGACGCTCTTCCGATCTTGGCTGTGTAAATAAGATTTCAGAAACGCTTGCCATGTGGGCAAACGCAAAATTTTGCGCAGGAGAGCCAAAGCCAAGCGTAGAAGGCGGACTTGAAGGCTTTTTCACTTGGACGCACCCCTACGGCTGTTCACAGATGGGCGGCGACAAGGAAACAACCGCAAAAATCTTAGCCGATTTAGTGCATCACCCGAATGCAGGCGGCGTGCTTGTCGTTTCTTTGGGCTGCGAAGAAAACAATATTCCGTATTTTAAAGAGTTCTTAGGCGAATACGACGAAAACCGCGTAAAGTTTATGACGACTCAGGCATGCGAAGACGAGCTAGAAGAAGGAAAGAGGCTGCTTACCGAGCTTGCCGACTATGCAGGAAAAGCACGCCGCGAAAGCCGCCCGCTTACCGACATCGTGCTTGGCATGAAATGCGGTGGCTCTGACGGCATGAGCGGCATTACCGCAAACGCGCTGATTGGACGCATCTGTGACGCAATGACCGGTATGGGCGGCCGCGTTATGCTTACCGAAGTGCCGGAAATGTTTGGTGCAGAACAAATGCTTATGAACCGCTGTGTAGACAAAGCTCGTTTTGATAAGACAGTAGACTTAATTAACGGCTTTAAGGGCTATTACGCACGCCACAATCAGGTTTGCTACGAAAACCCGTCTCCGGGAAACAAGGCTGGCGGCATTACAACGCTTGAAGATAAATCGCTTGGCTGCGTGCAGAAAGGCGGAAAAGCTCCTGTTACCGGCGTACTTAAATACAGCGAACGCCTGCCGCAGAATGTAACGGGGCTTACGCTGCTTGAAGGACCGGGAAACGACATTGTTTCTACAACCGACATGACGGCAGCCGGCGCAAACATTATTCTGTTCTCAACAGGCCGCGGCACTCCGCTGGGAGCTCCCGTTCCAACCGTAAAAATTGCAACAAATCACCCGCTTGCGCAGAACAAGCACAACTGGATTGATTTTGATGCCGCAGCTCTTTTAGACGAGCCGAGCGACACCGTCCGCGACCGACTTCTCAAGCTGATTTGCGACATTGTTTCTGGCCGCGCTGTTACCAAAAACGAAAAGAACGGCTACCGCGAAATTGCAATCTTTAAGGATGGCGTTACGCTATAAAAATCGGCATGTGCCGACAGAGCCGATTTTGCATTACGCAGTCTAATCTTCCGCGGTCGGCTCTGATTCTGCAGCGGCTTCTTCCTCGTCATCGACAACAACCGCATCCATCACAATCGGGCGATTGCGCCACTGTAGCAGACTGAGCCCCACCCCAATGAGCACCAGCACAACGCCGCCGAATCGAACAATAAAATCCCCAATACGCTCTGATTTAATGATAAACAGCACCAGTGCTAGCACCACCGAAGCTACCACCTCGATAACCGCCTGCCGTATTGCGTAGCCATTTCGCTTAAGCTTGCTGATGGTATACGATTCCATGACAGCAGACGCAAGCAAATACACCGCAAGCGTGTAGGTCATTATCGTCCAGAACACGCGCTGAATGAGCACGGGAAGCAGCACCGAAAGCACGCCAACGCCAACACTCATGCAACCGCGAATCGTCATAATCGACGCATAGTTTTCGTCAATAATAAGATTTCGTGCTGTGTACAGAATAAGCACGCCGTTAAAAATCGCGACTAAACCTAAAATGATGACGGCGACCTTGCTAAAAACATCGGGCTGAATCGCCATAAAAAGGCCAACAGCGACAACCATCAATCCTAAGAAAAACTTATTTTTATCCATGCGCTCACTATACTGCTTTACCGTGCGCCCGTCCACCGCCTGACCGCGGCTTGTCCCGACCGCGTATTCTACAACACTGTCTTAAGCGGCAGCATTAGCCTAAGCCCCGTTGAAAACACCAGGCCCGAAGCGATGCTGTCGACGGCAGAAAGCGCCGCCCCATTCGTTCGGTTAAACACCGTGTAGTGAATATCCTGCACAAGCGACAGCGCAAGCTTTTTCCCTGTAAACAGCGCGGGCGTCTGCCAGCAGATTCCCATAATGCCGGGGAAGAACGAAGCCTTTGTTTCCGTAGAGCTGTCGCCAGGAAGACTGGGCGTGCCAAAAGAGATAACCGGTCCTGCATACGCGCGTACATATTCGCCAAACGACAGGCTTGCAATCAGCGGCAGCTGGAACACGCCCGTGCCTGCGTCATAGCGAATAAACATGCCAACACCTGGCTGCAGGCTATTTCCCGTATAGCGCGCATGAGCCATGGCGCTTACGCCACGAAAGTTGAGTCTGACATTTTTGGAGGTAAAAAAGTTCCAGTCTGCAAACAGGCTCCCGTCAAAAACGACGGCAGACAAAAACGGATGCGAGCCGCCCGACTTCTTTACTTGCGCCGTGCGTGCGCCGCCTGTCGAGCGTTTTCCAGCAGAACGCGCCGTCCCCGTCGAAGCCGTCCCCGTCGAAGCCGGCTCTGCCGCAGCCGTTTCCGTCACCGCAGCTCCTTCGGTATGTGCAGCGGAAGCGGCGCCTGAAGCGGCTTTCAGTGTTGCTGGCAGAAAACGGCGTGATGCAAAATAATGCGTCTTCCAGTAGCTTTCGCGCAACGACGAAATGATGACGCCCGTATTCGGGCCATCGCTTGCGGCATGAATGAACTGCCCGTTTCCGATGTAGACGCCGACATGCGACACCTCGCCGCTCGATGTTGTCTTAAAAAACACCAAATCGCCTGCTTCACGGTCACTGTCGGCAACAGGCTCGCAAAACGAAAAAATTGCGGTCGTCTTTCTCGGAAGCTGTACGCCAATTGATTCGCGCGAACAGGTAAAAATCAGCCCGGAGCAGTCAAAGGCGTCAGGACCAATGGCGCCCGACTGATACGGACAGCCGATAAACTGCTTGCTGTAGTCAACAAACGTTGAACGCGCCTTAGCCGCTTCTTCTGGCGTCATGGTCACCGGCTGCGCACACAGCTGCGGAATCAAAATGACAAGAAAAAAAAGTATGATTAAAAATACAGGCGTCTTCTTCATATTACTTTTATTATCGGCGAATTTATGATAGGCTGAACCAGTATCATCGTAAAAAAAGCGCTACCAGACAATCCAGTAACGCCAGAAGGAAGCACTATGAAACATTATATGGAACAGCTGCAGGAAGCAGCGCTTAAAAACGGACCGCTCTGTGTCGGGCTTGACACTGACCCGTCATACCTCCCCGCCCCGCTCTTGCAGATTTTTGACACGCCTGCAGACGCCGTTCTTGCGTACAACAAAGAGATTATCAAGCGGATTGCCGCCGAAAAAACCGCCTGCTGCTGCAAAATCCAGATTGCCTACTACGAGGCGCTCGGCATAGAAGGACTCAAGGCCTACATCGAAACAATACGCGCCGTCAAGGAAGCAGGCTTAATTGCAATCAGCGACATTAAGCGCGGCGACATTGCCGACACGGCAAAAGCCTACGCGCGGGCGCATTTTGAAGGCGACTTTGCCACTGACATCATCACGATAAACCCGTACATGGGCTTTGACACGCTCAAGCCGTTTACCGAATACTGTAAGCCCGCGCAGACAGAAAACGCCGCCGGCGGCAAGGGCATTTTTGTGCTCCTGCGCACCTCAAACCCCGGCATGGTCGACATCGAGCAGCAGGAGCTAAAAGCGGGCGGCCGCGTGCTTGACAAAACAGGCGCAGAGCTTGCGCGTCTGTCAGCAGCATTTAAGACGCTGTACCCGGAGCAGACCTGTTCGCCGGTGGGTGCGGTTGTTGGCTGTACGGAAGAAAGCGATGCCCGCGCACTCCGCGACGCCTATCCCGACCTGTTCTTCCTGATTCCCGGCTACGGTGCGCAAGGGGGAGCTGCACGCATTGCGGCAACGTTGCTCGACAAGGCGGGCGGCACCGTCAATTCATCGCGCGGCATACTCTGCGCATGGAAAAAGTCACCCGCACTTGCTGACCGTGTTGAAAGCGGAAACCTGTGCCTAAAAGAAATTGCGGATGCAGCTGCAGAAGCCGCCCGCGCCGCAAAGGAAGACTTGCTTGCGGCAAAAAAAGAGCTCGGCCTGTAGCGGGTACCAGCAGACAAAAAAAAGGGATGTCAGCAAACGGACATCCCTTTTCTGTAGCCGCACCAGGCTTATAAATCAACAAGCCCGACCACTCTAAATGTCAGCTCCTGAATACCGAATTCAGAATCATTTGCCGGGAAAATCACCGGAACCGCATCGTTTTCATGCTTCATTACGCGCCAGTTTGCAATGGTGCCAGGTTCGGTATGCAACTTTAAGTCCATGACCTGCGTACTGTCGCCACGAGACACATTGATGCACTCCGTCTGGTCGGTAAACCGTATCACCATTGCGCCAAATGTGTCATTGGCGATAACAACCGCATTGTGCTTCTTAAACTCTGCAAGCGTTGTAATAATCTGCTTTTTAAGCAGAGAGCCTGCAATCAGCTCATTTGCTGACAGATTCTGTATGATTGCAGGCACAATAATTTCGCCACTAAAATCCGTCGGCTTATCATGTGCAACATCATACGGTGTCACCAGCAGCACAATATCCCATTCGTTATCGTTAATTATTTTTAAGCAGCCGTCAATTATTTTGCCGTTGTCGTCACGGCAGGTAATAAGCGCGCGCTTACGCTCCTCTAAAAAAACAGGCTCGCTTACTATTTCCAGCCCACGAAGCTTTACATTCGTCCAGTTTGGCTCTTTATATTCTCCAGAAGTAATAATCAAATCACCTTTTTCTATGTTCTCAACAGCAACTTTCTTAAACATACGTCCTCCCAAATTCCTGACCTCAGCGCAGCACTTTCCACCGCTGACCGCATATGCCAACGAGCATTTACCGCGTGCGCTTGCAGTGTATACAATTTTTCTGCTTTACGCAACTTTCGCCAATATGCTAAGCTCTTGTCATGGAACGAAAGCTTATTTACGATAACCCGCTCGCCAGTGCAAACGATGTCGCTGACTTCATCAGGGAAGGAACGGTCAACGTTTCCTTTCCTGCCGGTAAAATGCGCCTTGAAAGCGTGCTAGATCCGACGCTGGGGCAGAAAGCAAACTATGTATTCTGGTGTCCAAAGGAATTTCCAGCAGACGTGCAGATTGAATGGGATTTTCAGCCGATTAAGGAACCGGGACTTGCCATGCTGTTTTTTTCAGCAGCAGGAAAAGCAGGCACCGATATGTTCAGCAAGGAGCTAGAGCCGCGTACCGGCGAGTACCAGCAGTATCACCACGGCGACATAAACGCATTTCACGTTTCGTACTTCAGGCGCATGTGGGAAGAGGAACGCTCGTTTCACACCTGCAATTTGCGAAAAAGCTACGGTTTTCATCTAGTTGCGCAGGGAGCAGACCCCATGCCCGACGCCGATGAAATAAAGGCGCCGTATCATATCGCGGTACGCAAACAAGGGCGTGCGGTACAGTTTGCCATCAACGACCTTGAGCTGTTCCATTTTGAAGATGACGGCGCAAGCTGGGGACCACTCCTTGCAGGCGGCAGAATCGGCTTTAGGCAGATGGCGCCTCTGGTTGCTGAATACAGCAATCTGAAAGTCTACGCGCTCTAAAAACCGCACTGGCAGGGCTTACTGGCACTGCCACTAGCGTGCCTATCTGCACTCAGCTACACGCCGCACGCTGTGGCGAGCTCCATTGTGGCACGCGCCATTGTAGCAGCAGGCAATGGCGTTGGCGCATGCTGTAGCAGAGCTTGTAGCACCCCGTTGGCCATTTGTTGCCTAAGCGTCACAGATTCAGTATCTTAATACCATGAAGATTGAAAAGACTAAAGTGGTAAAAATCCACTATACGCTGACAGACAAAGACGGGAATCAGATTGACTCCTCTCGTGACGCAGAGCCGCTTGAATACATGCACGGCTTTGGCAGCATTATTCCAGGCCTTGAGCGCGAGCTTGAAGGAAAAGAGCCGGGAGACACATTTTCTGCTGTCATTGCCCCCCAAGACGGCTACGGCGAATATAACAACGACATGATTGTAAAGGTGCCGCGCGCAAGCTTTGACGTTGAAGTGCCGATTGAGGTTGGACAGCGATTTCAGGCAGAGTCTCCAACAGGCTCGATGATGGTACGTGTCACCGCGATTGACGATGACATGATTACGGTAGACGCAAACCACGAGCTTGCCGGTAAAGAGCTGCATTTTGATGTCGAGGTGGTTGACGTACGCGATGCGACCTTGCACGAGCTTGACGAGGTGAGTGCAGACAGCTGTGGCTCGTCGTGCGGAGGCGGCTGTGGCGGTGGCTGCGGGGGCGGTTGCTCTGGCTGTGGCGGCGGCTGCTCAGACTGCGGACAGTAAGCATTACCGATAGCTTTGGCAAACAAATCTATTGCTAAATGAGCAATTTCGATTTATTATCTTAGTATGACCTTAAAACAGAAATACGAACGCTGCTTGCAGGATTCTGAAAACTTTATCACTGCAGGCAAGGATGGAGTAACACCTTCATACAAATCGGGCAAGGTGTTAGCGGAGTTCTTTAATAAAGAGCTTGACTACACCGACATCAATATCCACCACAGCTATCCAGTGGAAAAAATTGCGGCGCTCAAGGAAGATTGGGACTTAAAAATCCGCTTTATGCTTCGAAAGAGCGAAATAAACCAATTTTCGCCTTTAAATGCGCCGCATGTATTCCAGTACCTGTCTACGCTTGCTGACAGCGACTGGGTAAAAAGCGAGCCTGTCGACAGCGCTGCAAAGGAAATTGTTCGTGGGCTTACCGAGGGCTTAAAGCCGATTCAGGAAGGACTTTCCATTAAAACGGTTACCGTAGAATGGGCAGTACACGTTCCTGACTGCACCACATTCTATGTAAACTTCTTGTACAAATACGAAGAAGGGATCATGGATTAAAAAACGGCGTCCGTGCCGCGTGCAAAACGACCTCCGTGTCGCGTGCAAAAAAAAGCCGCTGAAAGCAAAAAGCTGACAGCGGCATTTTTTTTCGCTAGAGCAGGTGACTGCTCAAAAAGCCCGAGAAGGCTTAGACCTTAAATCTATCGATTTGGCTTCCAATCATGTCGATAGACTCCTGTACCTTATTCGAAATGCCGCTCAAAGCCGCACCCGTTTCGTTAATCTTACGAGCGCCGTCGCTCATCTCGTCCATGCTTACCTTCATGCTGCCCGTCGCATCCTGCAGGTTATGCATTTCAGCGCTAATTTTTTCGCTACGGCTCGACATCGCTTTTGATGCATTGGTAACTTCAACCGTGCTGTCGTTCATTGTCTTGAGCGCCTGCGTAATCTGGCGAGAACCTTCGTTCTGCTCGTCCATTGCAGACTTAATCTGAATAACAAGCTCGTCCGTTACCTTAATGCCGTCAGAAACTGCAGTAAACGCATCGCTCGATTCCGTAGAGCTTGCCACCACATCAGAAATTGAATCACGGATATTCGTTAACTGCTCGCCAATCGTGCGCGACTGCTTAGAAGACGTTTCCGACAGCTTACGGATTTCGCCCGCAACAACAGCAAAGCCCTTTCCCGCATCGCCTGCATGAGCCGCCTCGATTGCCGCATTCATTGCAAGCAGGTTTGTCTGCTGGGCAATATTTTCGATAGCAAGGTTCGCCTCCTGCAGCATTTGCGACTGCGTTTCAATCTGCTTGATACGCTCGTTCACTGCTTGCTGCTTGTTAATGCCGTTTTGAGCATTTTCGGCAAGCGATTCAAAAGACGACGCCATCTTCTCTACCGATTGATTTACCGACGCAATGTTGCCAATCATTTCTTCTACCGCTGCAGAAGCCTGCGACACGCCAGAAGACTGCGCTTCAATCATGTCGTTCAAGGTAGTAATATTTGTTGAAATCTCGTTTACTGCCTGCGCCGTCTGCTGCACCGTTGAATCCTGCATGCTAATCTGATGGTGAATACCGTCAATGTTGGCAATAATCTGCGTAATGGCACTTGCCGTATCATGCGTGCTTGTTGACATGTCGCTACCAGCACTCGCAAGCTCTACCTTTGAAGACTTTACGTCCTTCATTATCTGTTGCAGCTTATCAAGGAAGGCGTCAAACTGAATAATCAAATCACCAATTTCATCGCGAATATACAGCTTACAGCGCTTTGTTAAATCTGCATCACCCGTTGCAAGCTCTTCTAGGAATTTCGTCACATTATAGATACGCCACATGAGCCAGTGTACAAAGCGGTAGCTGATAATCATCAGCACAATGATAAGTGCGATTGTAATCGGAATAATGATTTTCATCGCATTATTAGAAATTGACTGCACAACTTCCATGCTTTTTGCAACGAAAATCATGCCAGTAACCGTTTCATCATTGTTTTTAAGCGGAATATATACGCTCGCATATTTTGAACCAGAAATGGTTACAATTCCATTAAATCGCTCGCCCTGTTTTATAACCGTATTGATAACAGCCGAATCAGTAAGCGTCGTGCCAATCATGTTTGAGCCAAGCGTTGTCGCGACTCGTTTTGTTCCGTTAAAGACCGTACATTCTACATCGTAGCTCGTCTGCATCATGTCGATAAAGCCGTCTGAGGCTGATAAATCAAAGCCTGCAATAACACAGCCAGCAATTACGCCGTCACTTACAACAGGAGAAACAGCTACAATACCAAACGGCAAGTCCCCCATTGCCTCATAAGAAGTAACATCCTCACCACGCAAGGCAGTTTTTACCGCAGAGTATGAAGAAACATTGGTTCCTGCCTTCAAGTTTTTTCCGCCAAGCACAACGCCATCGGTTCGCACAATACCAACCAAGTCAATAGCGTATTTTTCAGCTTTTTCTTCTGCCTGCTTATTCGCAGCTGCGCTATCCTTATTTACAAGTGCTTTTTCAACACTGCCGCTTTTTGCCAGAATTTCTGCATACTGCTCAACACTTTCTGTCCAATCCTGAACAGTCAGCTCAACACCATCTGCAGTATGCACAAGCCCCGCTTCCGTATTTTCAACAATACCGCGATCAAGTACCAAAAGCGTTATCACTGCAATACCAAAGCAGCTGACAACAACAGCCGAGCTGATCAGAGCCAATAGTTTTGTTAAGATTTTTACATTCCTTTTTGCATTTTTTTCAAAGCGATCTAATTCTTTTTGCGCCATAACAACTCCTGCTAGAATCTTGAAAATCAGCTTTAGAAGTATAGCACATCTTAGCGATTTCAGTAAAGAAAAAAAACATACGATTTGCAAAACGGGCAAAAATGGATAGGCAAAAAATGGCAAGGCTTGAATAAACCGCACATTTCTTTTACTATTTTGACCATGGTATTAGGGGATTTAATCAACGAATTTGTTGACGCAGGCGTGGTAAAAGCAATGGATACGCTGCTTACAAGCAGTGATGAAGCACAGGTTCGCACAAGCGCTCAGACCGTAGCTGGCGCTTTTTTGGATGCAGCCGAATATACAGAAAACACGCAGAATGATGAGGCAAAAAAACATCTGCTTGCAAGCTTTAAAAAGAATGCGGCGCTGCTTGTACAAAAAACATGGGTAGAAGGCGACGACATTGCCGTAAAGGAGCAGGTACTATACAAGCTTGACCAGATTTCTGCCGCTATGGAAGCAGGCACCTGGAGTAAAATCTATCCGACATTCCGCGAAATCATTATCGACATTGTGTATTTAATGTTCGGCATTCAGTCAAAAAGCAAGGATTTTGACGAGTATGCGCTACGCATTGACCCCGAATTCGGCATCTTCTGGTGGTACTTTAGCAACCTTCCGGCAACAGCAGACTGGAGCGACAGCAAGTGCTACTACGTACTGTTGCTTGGCATTCTGTTCCTTGCAAATTACTGAGAAAAAAAAATGGACATCTCTTCAATCTGCAATTCACTGCATGAGGCACAGCAGCAGCTTGCGCTTCACACTGCCATTCAAAAAAATCATGCACTCACTTGCGTAGCAGAAGCGATAGCCGCTCACTGCGATGCAATTATTGCGGCAAATCAACAGGATTTAGACGCTGCCCGTCAACGTGGCATGAGCGAAGCCTTGCTTGAGCGGCTCATGCTTGATAAAAAACGCATTGACGGCATTGTGCAGAGTATGCAGATTGTCATAGCGCAAGCAGATCCTGTTGGCGAAGTAACGGGCGGCTGGGATACGCCAAAGGGGCTTTCCATTAAGCAAGTGCGCGTGCCGCTTGGTGTTGTCGCAATTATTTACGAAAGCCGCCCGAACGTGACGGTTGACGCATTCTGTCTGGCATATAAAAGCGGAAACGCCATTCTGCTTCGTGGCTCTTCAAGCGCGCTTCACTCAAACCAGGCGCTGCTCGCCGCAATTACGCAAGGCTTGCAGAATGCCGGCGCCGACGGTGTCGCTGGCGCCGTGTCGCTCTGTGAACCGCAGGCAGACCATAGTGATGTGGACGCTATTTTAAGCGCAACCGGTCACATTGACTGCGTGCTTCCGCGCGGAGGCGCAAAGCTTATTCAGAATGTTGTGCAGAACGCAAAAATTCCTGTTATTGAAACTGGCGCCGGCGTGTGCCACCTTTTTGTAGACGAAAGCGCCGATGTAGACGCAGCTGCACGCATTGCAGAAAACGCTAAGATTCAGCGGCCGGGCGCCTGTAACGCCATTGAATGTATTTTGGTGCACAAGGCTGTTGCCAAAGCGTTTTTACCCAAGCTTGCGGCGGCATTTTCAGGGCGTGTTGAGCTGCGCTGTGACAATGCAAGCTACCAGTTGCTCCAGGAAGCAGGCGCCTTTGATGCACAATCCGCATGCTACGTTCCGCGCGCCACCGTGGCTACAGAAGCAGATTTTGGCTTTGAGTTCCTGGAGCTAATCTGCGCGGTCAAGCTTGTAGACGACATACATGAGGCTATCACCTACATCAACAGCCACTCAACCCATCACAGCGAAACAATCTGCACGAACGACCGCGCTCATGCTCGCGCTTTTCAGGCTCGTGTCGACAGCGCCTGCGTCTATGTGAACGCAAGCACGCGCTTTACGGACGGCGGCGAGTTTGGCTTTGGCGCGGAGCTGGGAATCAGCACGCAAAAGCTGCATGCACGCGGGCCGATGGGCATAAAAGCGCTTACCACGACCAAGTTCCTCATCGACGGTGACGGACAGGTGCGTTAAGCACCAACGTCAATAATTTCTTCTACCCGCACGAGCGAAGCGATGTCGGACAGGTGCGCTAGCACCAACGTCAATAACTCCCAGGCGCTTTCTCCTTGTTTTATTCACAAAATCCGCGTATACTTACAGCGTACTTTATGATTTCCATTCGGACAAAGCTGACCGTGCTCGTCTATGGCGCCGTTCTTGTAACAGCACTCACACTCAGCAGCATCGGAATTTCTCATCTTTCTCGCATTACCAGGCAGCATTCTCAAGATTCGCTGCAGCTCATGTGTGACGCCGAAAAAGAGCACCTCAATATCACTACCGGCAATCTAAAGCAAGCGGTCGACATTATGACGGATTTAATCCTAAACGACTTAACCGACATCGACCGCTTTACTACCGACAGCGTCTACCGCAAGCAACTGACACGCGGCTTTGAGCGACAGTTTTTTCAGATTGCAAGCCACACCAACGGCGCCGTTTCTTACTACATGTACTATGCGCCAGAACTACTTCCAGAACAGCCAGAAGGCTTTGTCTGGGTAAAGCGAAACCGCTTATCGTCGTTTTCAGCGCTCGAACTTCCCCGTTTGAGCGATTTTTCTCGGGAAGATTTTGACCACGTCGGCTGGTACTACACTCCCGTCGAAAATGGAAAACCGACTTGGCTCAAGCCGTACGCTAACAAAAATCTCGGCATTTATATGATTTCCTATGCGATTCCTATCTACCTACAGGGAACGCTCATTGGCGTTGTTGGCATGGACATCAATTTTTCGCTCATCATTGAAGAAATAAACCGCCTTATCGTCTACCAAAACGGCTATGCGTATCTGACTGACGAACACAACACGGTTATCTACCACAAGGCGCTTGAGGCAAATGTTCCCCTGCAAGCGTCAACAGAAATGCTTGAAATGGGTCTTGCGCTCGACAACGGCTGGAAGGTGTACGTTGCGGCTCCCAAAAAAGAAATTAACCGCGAACGAGCGCATTTGACGCAGGTGTATGTGCTCACCGTGCTTATCATCTCGCTTATCTGCATGTTCATCTGCTCGCATCAGACAAACCGGCTCATAACACCGCTACTGGAACTGACGGCAGCAACCAAAAAGATTGCTTCTGGCGACTTAAACGTGCATATTACCGTGCAGTCAAAGGACGAAATCGGGCAGCTGGCAGAAACATTCCAAAAAACCGTGCAACAGCTGCCAGAATATATGTACCGGGATTCGCTGACGGGCGTCCGCAACACCTCAGCCTATCGAAGAGCCGTCAGCAGGCTTGAGGAGCACATGGCAAATGGTGCTGACGCCTTTGGCATCTGCGTGTTTGACGTAAACAACCTTAAGCAGACAAACGATTTATACGGTCACGAAACAGGGAACAAGCTGCTGATAAATGCCACCAGGCTTATCTGCCGCATTTTCAGCCACAGCCCCGTATTCCGCATTGGCGGCGATGAGTTTGTTGTCATTCTGGAAAAAACTGATTTTACAAACCGCGCCAGTCTGCTGCAGCAGTTTGAGCTTGAATGTCAGAGTACGACTTTTACGGCAAGCGGTATCACGTTTCCTGTTTCTGTTGCCTATGGACTTGCCACGTACGACTGCCTGACTGATAAAACGTACGAGGACATTTTTACACGCGCTGACGCCTGCATGTATAACCGCAAAAAAGAGATAAAAGCACGCTTTTTTACAGCAGCTGTAGCACTGACCGACCACGCTGGTGTCGAAAAAGGCACCATCTAGCAACGCGGCGCACAATCTGCTATTATCTCGCTACAGATTCGCTTACAGGAACAAAAATGGCAGACAACAGCATTTCTATACAGGAAACAATTGCTTCTTCACGCAAAATTGTTATAAAAATCGGCTCAAATACGCTTGCAAAGGCTGACGGCACGATTAACCACGCATTCTTAAAAAATCTTTCTGCATCCTGCGCAGAGCTTATCAAGCAGGGAAAGCAGATTGTCATTGTGTCTTCAGGCGCACAGGTCGGCGGTCTTTCCACGATAAGCGGCTGGGCGCGGCGCAAGGACATACATTATCGGCAGGCACTCTGCGCCATTGGCCAGGTAGAGCTTATCGACAGCTGGCGCAAAGTGTTCAACGAATACGGCATCCACATTGGACAGCTGCTTTTGACGCGCGATGATTTTGAAAACGACCACCGCTCGCTCAACATTCGCAACACGCTTTTTACGCTCGTTGACGAAGGCGTAGTTCCTGTCATTAACGAAAACGATTCTGTTTCTATCGATGAGTTCAGCATTGGCGACAACGACAATTTAAGTGCGCAGACCGCCATTTTGTGGAGCGCCGACTTACTTATTCTCTTTAGCGATATTGACGGCGTCTATACCGACAATCCAAAGACAAATCCAAAGGCGCAGATTGTGCCGGTCGTGCACAGCGTTGACGAGCTTCGTAAGCAGATTACGATTGGCTCAACGAACAGCTTTGGCACGGGTGGCATTGAAACCAAGCTACAGGCGGCAGAAAAGGCGGCAGGCTACGGCATTCCGACGATTCTTGCAAACGGCGGCAAAACGGACATCATTACGCACCTTGCTGACGGCAGCGAAAAAGCGACGCTGTTCTTAGCAGACGAAGACTGCCTGCGCCGCGTACTGGGAAGCAAATAACAGCCGCCGGCTCAACAGGCAGCTGTTCCCGTACTGCAAACCGACGCCGTACTGACTGTATCGTGCTGACAGCGCCGCGCGGTTTATGCTATACTCCCTGCCATGAAACTCTCTCCGCTTACTGATTGTGCTAAAAATCCACTTCCCGTTTTTGGGTATGGATTTGTTACTGATTGTGTTGAAGCCGCTGGTGCTGTTCCTGCCGGTAGCGTCTATTTTATACAAGTAAAAATGTCAAAAGATGCTAACGGTGGCATCGAAAAGCAGCTGCCCGTGCCGACAGCAGGCCAGTTCTACCTGCTGCGGGCAAAAAAAAGCGACGTCCTGCTTGGTCGCCCCATCAGCGTATACACGGCAAAAAAAGCCGCAAACGGCGCGATAAATCTCTCTTTTCTCATCCTCAAAAAAGGCTCCGGCACGCAAGAGCTTTGCTCGCTTGAAAGTGGCGACGGCATTCAGCTTATCGGTCCGCTCGGCAATTCCTTTCCCCGCCCTGCCGCTGATGACAAAATCTGCATTGTAGGCGGCGGCATTGGCGTTGCTCCAGTGGCAGGCTTTGCCTCCACGCTTCCCGAAAAATCCTATGATTTTTACGCAAGCTTTAAAAGCGGGAGCTACGGCTTAGAGCATATTCAGCCAGCATCGCTTACCGTGACCACCGATGACGGCTCTGTCGGCGTGCACGGCATGTTACCCGCCGCCTTGACGGCAGACACGCTTCATAAAAACGGCTACAGCGTTGTTTACGCATGCGGTCCGACCCCCATGCTTGCCTACGTGCAGCAAATCTGCCGTGAGGCGGGCGTACGCTCATTTTTAAGCATGGAAAACCGCATGGCGTGCGGCGTCGGCGCCTGCTTAGGCTGTACGATTACAACGACAGAAGGCAATAAGCGCTGCTGTAAGGACGGGCCGGTGTTTGACGGCAGTATTTTGCAGTTTACGCCGCCAGCGCACAAGCCACTGTATGGGCCAGCAAAGGCTGCGGCCTCCCCTGCCGACGCAAAAACAGCGGGAAGCAGCGTAGCTTCCGGCGAAAACGCTGCAACTGCCGCCCCCCGCACAGCTCCCGCACCTCGCGTCGCTCCCGACATAAGCGTGGATATTGCAGGCGTGCATTTTGATAACCCGGTTATCGCCGCAAGCGGCACCTTTGGCTACGGCGCCGAATACAAGACCGTGTTCGACGTCAACCGGCTCGGCGGCATTTGCTCAAAAGGACTTACGCTGCAGCCGCGCCAGGGCAACACAGGGACGCGCCTTGTCGAAACTGCTTCTGGCTTAATAAACTCTATCGGGCTTGAAAACCCCGGTATCGCACATTTTATTGACCACGAGCTTCCGGCTATGCTTGCGCTCAAGCCAGTCACCATTGCAAATCTTTCTGGCTCCTCGCTTGAAACGTATGTCGAAGGCGCAAAGCTTTTAGACGCAACCGCCGTTCCGATGATTGAGCTGAATATCAGCTGTCCGAACGTAAAGGCAGGCGGCATGGCGTTTGGCATGGACTGTAAGAGCGCGGCAACTGTTACCCAGGCAGTCCGCGCCGTTACCAAAAAACCGCTCATGGTAAAGCTTACGCCCAATGCGCCGGACCTTATCGGCATTGCACTTGCCGTAACCGAAGCAGGCGCGGACGCACTGAGCTTGGTAAACACGTTTCAGGCAATGGCAATCGATTTGAACACCGGAAAGCCCATTTTTGACAACATACGTGCAGGCTTTTCAGGTCCTGCCGTCAAGCCGATTGCCTTGCGCATGTGCTACGATGTCGTACAGGCAATGAACCGGCTGCCGGAAGACAGGCGCATTCCCGTTGTCGGCTTAGGCGGCATTGCCACCTGGCAAGATGCCGTTGAATTTATCATGGCTGGAGCCGCCGCCGTGCAGGTGGGAACAGCAACATTTGCAAATCCGCTTGCCATGACGCAGATTGTCGATGGGCTGGTGCAGTTTATGCAAAGCCGTGGCTTTACGCGTCTGGAAGATTTCCGCGCAAGCGCACAGCGGTAGCGCATAAGCACGCAACCGACGCACAATCAACCCCAAACACAAACACACGTAAGTCGCACGTACATTTGCGTAAGTCTATTTTTTATTTGCCTTGCGTGCGTTTGTGTGATACAATTTCTTTATCTTCATTTAAAAAAGCGTCTTCAATAGGGCGCAACAAATCCGCAGTTTTACAAGGAGTGTTCAATGAAGACAATCGTGCGCACAGTATGGCTGATTGCACTTTGCGTTATAGCAAATATTGCATTAGGAATGATGATAGATGGCATTGCCCGACAAACGGGAACTGTTTTTCATATAGGTTCATATACCATTCCTGGAATTTCAGTACAAGGCGTTCTTACAGCCCTTCGCTCGCTCACTTGCATTCTGCTTGTTTTTGTCAGCTACCGCGTCGGATTAGTAGTCGGCATTGTCCTTATCAGCTTTAATCTACTCAGCACCATAATTCCCATTATCAGAGTTCATACGCTCATGCCGCTGCCAGGAACATTAACTTCGCTTGTTTCGCTCATTACGTTTTTAGTCATCTACAGCTTTTATAAACGGGCTGCAGTCAGCGGAAGCACCGATTTTATAACCGGCTTAAAAAACCGTCGCACGTATGTAAAAGAAGTGTATGCACGCATCTCCTCTAGTCAGCCGTTTTGCCTTGCCTGCATCGAGATTGAAGCCTTTAAGCACATCAACGACACCTACGGTATGCAAAATGGCGACCGTATTCTACAAAAAACTGCCGACCGTCTGATTCGCACCATCGGACAAAAGGGCGATATTTTTAAAATTACCGGCGCTGTTTTCGCCATTTTCTTTGAAGATGAAGCTGCCGCAAAAGAGAGCCTGGAGCAGCTGCTCACACCAGAAAAAATCCAGCTACCAAATGATAAAACATCAGGTATAATCCCTGCAATTTCTGTTTCACTTGCCGTTGGCGTTGCGCTGTTCCCACAAAATTCTACTGATGCAACTGAACTTATGACAAAAGCTGATACGGCACTCAACGCTGCTAAAAAGTCAGAAACAAAGAAAATCCGCTTCTACACGGAAGATTTAGAATCTGCTGAAACAAAGCAGCGTGAGGCAGAAGCGTTGGTACATGAAGCGCTCACCAACGAATGGTTTTACCTTGTCTACCAGCCACAGTTCACGCTTGCAGAGCGCAAGCTGCGCGGTTTTGAAACGCTTATCCGCTGCAAAAAGCCCGATGGCACAGTTATAAGCCCCGTGCAGTTTATTCCTGCTGCCGAAAAATCAAACTTAATTTTGAAGATTGATGAATATGTGCTAAGACGTGCGCTCTGCGAATTTAAGCCCGTGATCGAAGAAAAAGGGGCGAAGTACATTATTTCGGTAAACGTTTCTGCAAAAACAATAAGCACAACCGACTTTGCAGACCACGTAAAAACGCTGCTTGCAGAAACGCAATTTCCCGCACAATGTCTGGAAATTGAGATTACAGAATACTCGCTTGCAGACTCGCTTGAAATTACCATTGCAAATATCAACAGCCTGCGCGAAATTGGCGTAAAGGTTGCGCTTGACGACTTTGGCACGGGCTACACGTCAATCGCACAGCTTATGAAACTCCCGATTAACCTGCTCAAAATCGACAAAAGCTTAATTGACAACATTGAGTCAAATCAGAGTATTCGTGACCTCGTAGATTCTGTTATCTACATGGGGCATGTTATGAACTGCGAGGTTATCTCTGAGGGCGTTGAAAACGAAAAGCAGATTGGCGTCTTACGAGAGCATAACTGCGACTTTGTGCAAGGCTTTGTTTGGGGTAAACCGCTTTCATTTGCCGATGCCGTTCATTTGTGCAGCTAGACGTCCGCTAAAACCGAACGCAAAAAAGGGGATGACCAATAAGTTTGCTGAATAGTGTCATTCCGAACTCCTGTCTGCCGCCTGCCTG
>CALAEZ010000033.1 GCA_937891125.1 uncultured Treponema sp.
GGTTAAGCTGCGCCTGCCAAAAGCATTTGAAGATACAGATTAACGGATTTTCTCAAATAAAGCGGGCGTTCCCGACAGGCGCACTGACCTGTCCGCCGAGCGGCAGCCACGACAGTGCGCCTGTCGGTCGGTGCTTCCGGGCTCCCCTACGGTCGGTGCGGCTCACGCCGCACGGCTACGCCCCCTCCAGCGCCTAACGCAGCACATACTGGCTGGCGCTGGGACTAGTGCAGCAGCACCAGTCCCAGCACACCAACCGGAATCAGGTACAGCGCAAACCACTCCAGGCGCCCTTTTCGAATCAGGCGCATGAGCACGGTGAGCGCCACATAGCCCGAAGCAAACGCTGCGGCGCAACCTGCAATCACCGGAGATGCGCCAATGCTGCCAGCAACGGCGCCTAAATCTTTCAACTCAAGCAAAAAGGCGCCCACAATCGCCGGAATTGACACAATAAACGAATATTCGCCTGCCGTTACGCGGTCTACGCCGCTAAAAAGGGCACCTGCAATCGTTGCGCCGCTCCGGCTAATACCTGGCAGCGTGCCAGCGCCCTGCGCAAAGCCGATAATAAGCGCCTGCCACCAGCGCACGCCCGTAAACGCACGGTCGCCACGCACGCCGCTTGAAGCAGCATAATGCAGGCAGATAAGCTTGTCGGTAACAGCGCTTGCAATCAAAAGCCCTGCGGTCACTAAAAAGCAGACGCAGATTGCGCGTATCGAAAAATCTGGAATCACTTTGCTGGTAATAAGCCCGATGACACCAGTCACCAGCGTTGTCAGAAGAATCATCAGAATAAGCTTGCGGTCATGCTTTTCGGCAAGCGCCGTCCGGTTCCGCGGCAATGAGCGGCGCAAAATCCAGCGGCAGCACACGCATAAAAGCCGCCAGATAATGCGGCGAAAGTACAGAACAACAGCAAGCAGGGTTGCCACATGCAGAAATACGTCAAACAGCAGCGGAACCTCGCCCAAATTGAACAGATACTGTGCAAGCTGTAGATGACCGCTTGAAGAAATCGGCAAAAATTCAGCAACGCCCTGAATCAGCCCCAGTAAAATACCCTGAAATGTCGTCATATATACACCTTTTTATCGCCTGTCGGGAGATGCCAAAAACGCGCCTCCGCAATTTTGCTCATTCTAGCACGCCGCACAAATAAATGCTACACAAGCACTACGCGCACAGGCGTTGCTAGCCGCGCCGACTGCGCCTCAAGCCTGCTAGTAATTCACATGCAGCGTCAGCTCCGCCTTGTGCGCATTCTCTTTATAGTCGCGGCTAAACGTGTACTTTGCCGAAAGCGCCATATTCCGGCTCAAGGTAACACGCTCCTCACACGAAAGCACCAGGCGCAGCCGGTCACCGCCGGTAAGCATTTCCTTCGTGACCACAGCATCGCGCCACGAGCTAGTGCTGGTGGTGCCGTCATTTTTAAAAAGCGCCTGCGAAACGCTTGCCGACAGATGTTGCTTCCACCTGCCTGCTGTCGTCAGTAAGCCGACGTCTGCACCCAGCAACGGGTCAATGTACACATCAAAATCGGGATGCGCCCAAAAATCGCAGCCGCCAAGCAGGTACAGCTGATTGGCGCTTCCCAGCTTCGTGCTCACGCCCTTGTAAAACTTTATCCGCAGCACCAGCGCATCCTGCTCCTTAGAAAGCGCCGTGCGCTCCATGCCGACAACCGCCGACATCGCCGCCGTGAAAAAATAGGAATCGCACGCTGGAATAGAAAAAATGTCAGCAAACAGCAGCTTTTCAACACGGATTTTGCGCACGGCTCCATCTGCCGTCGGATAAAACGAAACGGCGCCCGTAAAAAAATCTAACTGCGTATTTTTGTTTAAGCCGTGCTCTTCATCTATCAGGTCGTGGTTCAACAAACGGAACGAAATACGGCCAAACGCTTCACCGTCGTCAACGCCACCTGTCAGCGTAATTTTGTGCGAATCGTGGCTTTCATGCGGATAGTCGGTGCTTTCGACAACCGTTTCGCCAAACGTGTAATGCGTCATCGCACGCAAAACCGGCATAAAGCGCGCTTGGTATTCCTGTTGCGTAATTTTGCCGACCGAAAGCAGGTACTTTAAGTAATCAGACGTCAGATTCAGCAGCTGCGCCTGTGTTTCCAAGCTGTCGCTTGCGGCAATCAGCGCTTCGAGCGTAGTCTTTCCCTTACAGTACGATTTTACTGCCTTTGCAAGCGCCGGCGGCAGGCTGTTTTTTTCTGCAACAATCTGCGAATGGATTGACGGGCGGAAAACGGGAGTCTCCAGCATGCCCTTTGCCTGCAGAATCTTAAATGCTTCCACCGGCTCTGCCATCGTTCCCAGCTCCTGCATCAGCGGCTCGTCAGGAAAAGCCGCCGCAATCAGCAGCAGGGAGCCTGTCGTGCAGTTTCGCGAAATATACAGATAGCGCGCGTACATGCCGTTCAGCTCCAGCGCATGACGATAAAGCAGATCCAGCGCATCATCAGAAAGCGTGAGCCGGTATTCCCAGATATCGCGCTTGTCCATGTCGCTGTATTTCAGCACCTGCTTTGCGTATGAATCCATCAGGTAATACCCGCTGTACAGACCGAATAAGCCTTTCAGCGCAAAGCTAAGCCCCGGCGGGTCGGTGTTGTGCGCGCTAAAGGTGACGCTCTGTGCTAACAGGCGGTTCTTTTTGCTGTTTTCAAACACCAAAAAGGTGTGTCCAAACATGGAAGCAGGATTCTGCATAAACCCCGCCGGATAGACAAGCATAGCGGCAGTCGGCTGAATCTGCGCCTTAAAGGCAGCATATCCGCTGTCAAACTGCGCAGGAAAATCATCCTCATTGTCAGAAAGCGCATTTTTTAAGAACTTCCAGCGGGCAGGGAAGCGGTCAACAGCTTCGCCGCTTCTAAATGCGCGGATATCCGCTTCAAGCTCTGCCTGCGGATTAGAAACGCCATCGGGAGCTAAAAAGAACTCTGCTGCCCGAATTATGCTTTTTTTAGCGCTTTTTTGTGGAAACAGGAGGAGCAGCCGCCATTGGTTTGATTCTGCAAGCTTAAGGGAAGCGGCTTTTTGAATGAGTGCTTCGGTGCGGGCATTGTATGCGTCAGCAACGCTTGCAACAGCGGCATCAGCACTTTCAGCGTGAGAGAAAAAGGCTGTAAGCAAAAAAAACAGGCAGAACCCGAAAGCCCGCCTGTTTTTGCCGATATTTTTTTTCATCGACGAAAGACTTACCTACAGAAGTGCTACCAGACCCTGTGTAACTTCTGCAGCAGTTACTTCTGCTGTCGGGAAGAGAACGTCAAAGTGTGCCTGAGCATTTGCTTTGAACGCTTCTACATCTTCTACTTCAAGCAGGGTAGCAACCGTGTCTAAATATTCGCCGTTACCCTTTGCAATGTCAGTTGCAACAAAGTCAAGGTTTTCTTCGATGAACTGCTCTGTCGGTGCAAGAGCGAATTTTGACCACTTACCAGCGCCAGAGGTTCCGAGTGTCAGAGCACCAAACTTAACCGGCCAGAATGTATCGTTGGTTGAAAGACCAACAACGTCCCATAAAAGACCGTTTAAGCCGACAGCGTCCATAAGAATGGTACCAATACCAGGACCAATGTTTCCACCCTTAGCAAATGCACATGTTGTTGCAATGCAAAGACCAAGAACGATTGCAAGAATCTTCTTCTTCATAACATGTTACTCCTTTAAGTAATATCTAAAAAAACAGTGACATTATTTTTGATTTAAGTCAACTGAAAAGCTGCGCTACGAAAACAGTGCCGTACACGCTGCCCACGCCGACCGCACATTCCAGCCGCAGTGAGCAAGCAGGGCAATGCCGCCGCATACTGCTGCTAAAAGCACAAGGCACAAAACAGTGCGTACCCAGGGAAAGCGTTTTTCTGCATACGGGTCCAGCGCATTCAGCTTAGAATTGCGCGGGCGGCGGCGCATGGTTGTCAACAGCGCGCCTAACGGAATAGTTATGCGCACGTTGCCGTTAACCGCCCAGCCTGACGCATCCAGAATCGGCGCAATGTTCCGCTCACGCAGTTTGAGCCAGGCAAGCACCATTGACGGAAGCGAAATAAGCAGAATCAGCCCAACGACAAACACGGGCGGCATCCACCACTGGCGGGTCAGTATGCCGAGCACGGTGCCGATAACTGCCGTAAAGCCGGAAACAGCCACACCCAAAGCCGCAATCGTGCCAACATCAAACTTTTTTGCGCCGTCTGCCGCAGTCGCTGCCGCCGCTTCACCCGGCTTTTCTACCGCCTGCGAAAGCTTTGCATTGACTGCCGTTTCTGATTCCGCCGCCCGTTTTGCCACACGCTCCTGAATCATTCTGCTTACCTTTTTGTACGGCATCCAGAAGGCTTCGCGTATGCTGATGGGATTTTCCACAATTTTTGTGACCGTGCAGTCCCAGTCGTTGCCGTCGCGGTCGTAAAAAAGGCCGTTTCTGCCGACGATAAGATTGTCGCGGCTGCCGGCACTGATAAGCGCGGCAATCTGCATGGTGCGGTTTTCGCTCGGCCGCTTACAGTCGCAGTACAGCAGGTAGCATTGCGAAAGCGGGGAGAGGGCAGCATGCTTTGCGCTGTCGAGCACCCGGAAGCACAACGTTGTCGCACGGCCGTCAATGTAGAGCGTGCCGCACTGGAAAACTGCCGGCTTTTTGCTGTCCATCGCGTAAAAATCTTCAAACGACACAAAATTGCGCAACAGCGTCACAAAATCGCGGCGCAACAGCAACAGCTTTTTAAGCTCTTTTGCGGCAAGCGCAAGCGGCGGATGCGCGTCTTCTTTATCAAATTGCGCAAAAAGTGCCTCTTCTGCGCTAGATGCAAGCAGCTCATCCACGCGCTCAAAGCCCACTGCGCTCACCGTGTTAGCCGGTCGCGCCGCACACCATGCCTCGTAAGGCGCAAACGCGGCGGTAATCTGCTTCCAGGTCGCTTCGGTTAGGCGCGTTGTGTTGCCAGCGCCGAGCAGCGGTTCAAGCACGCGCAAAGCAAACTCGTCTAGCGCCGCTTTCCACACTGGATTGAGCTTTTCGTCAAAAATAAGCACTTTTTCTGCATGGGGCGCTGCAAGCGGCGGGGACGAAAGCGCCTCTTCTGAAAGCAGCGACAGAGCAAGCAGCTCCTCTTCACGCGCGTGCAGCGCAGCAGCAGCCGCCTCCGACATTCCGCTATTGTACGAAGCAAGCGAGCAGCGCAAGAAATAATCATTTATTTTGTCACGCACGCGCTCGTAGGCGGCAAAGGCGCTTTCGGTTGCATCTTTCAGGAAAAAGATGCTGGGAGCGGCCGCTTGTGCTTCGTCACGCCAGGTGCGCACTGCACGCAGGTCGGCAAAGAAGGCGGTTGTCTGCTCTCGCGTTATGCCTTTTACGCCGCTTACGTCGTCCTTGCCGCCCGTGCAAGCAATAATATCTTTAACAACCGCTTGCAGTTCTTCATCAGCAAACACGTCGGGCGGAAGCACGCCGTCCCCGTTAATCACGTTCGGCGCAAACAGCTTTTCGCTTGCAGTCACGTCTTCGAGCGAAATCTCACTGGCGCTGTCGTTCCCCAAAATGTGCAAAACAGCGCGTGCAGATTCTTGCGGTGAATGCCCACAATCAAATGGAGATTCGCCAAGCGCGGTAAGCGGAATTGAGCTGCCTTCAGTCATAATGACCGCCGGCTCTTTGAGATGCGTGCGGATATAGGTAACTGCCTGCAGTACCTCTGGCAACCGAACTCTGCCGTTGTGGTCGGTATCTAACAGCTCAAGCGTTTCTTCGCTGTATTCAAGTCCCTTTACCGGGCAGGCAAGTGCTACCCACAGCTTGGGGTCAAGCTCTTTTAGATTAAGCACATCATCAATCGATGTAATTTTTAGCTGCAAAAGGCCACCACTCTGCATAAAATGCCACACGTGCTTCGCTGTAGGCGCAGTAGCAGGCGTGGCGTCGTGCGCTGTCTTTTGTGCTGGTGCTGACGAGGAAGAGTGACTCATACGCTATTTTTTTCCTAATGCAACCGATTTTGTGTAGGCAGCGCTTACTGCCTCTATAACGCTGTTTCTTAATCCGGTGCGCTCAAGTGTCGCCACGCCTTCAATGGTTGTTCCTGCTGGTGAACAGACGCCATCTTTCAAATCTGCTGGCAGACGCCCCGTTTCGAGCATCATGGCAGCGCTGCCTTTTACGGTTTGCGCAGCATAAATATACGCCTGCTTGCGGGGCATTCCAAAGCGAACAGCCGCATCGGCAAGAGCTTCGATAAACATAAAGACGAATGCTGGCCCTGAGCCACTGACCGCAGTAACGCAGTCCATCAGCTTTTCATCTACCTGCTCCACCTTGCCCGCGCTTTCAAGCAGCTCTTTTACAACAGCTACATCGTAGCTGTGCGCGCTGCTGTTAGCAGAAAGCGCTACCATTGCCTCGCCAATTGCTGCCGGCATATTCGGCATAATACGCACGAGCGAATGGGTGTTGCCTGCTGGCAGCGCGCTATCGAGCGTTTTATGCAGTGTTGCAATCGGCACGCCCGCCGCCATAGAAACGACCGTTGCGTCTGGAAGCAGACTCGTGGCAATTTCGCTCAGCACCTGCTCGACAAAGGCAGGCTTTACTGCCAAAAAGACGACCTTTGCGTCTTTTACGGCAGCGGCATTGGTAGGTGCAGCATTACAGCCGACTTTTGCGGCAAATGCTTCTGCTTCTTCACTCGTTACTGCGCTCACCGTAATATTTTTTGGTGAAACAACCGTTGCCATAGCACGCATAAGCGCGCCACCCATTACGCCACAACCGATACATGCAATTGTTGTGTCCATTTTTAACCCCTTTTCTGTTTTTTATGCCGCTGCCAACAGACAACCATAAGTACGATTCCGCCGAGCATCATCAGCATGCACAGAATCTGCCCGGTAGAAATATTCAGAAGTGACGTATTCATGTAGATTGGCGCATTGCTGTCGGCGGCAATGCGGTAGCCGATGTCTGCATCCGGCTCGCGGAAATATTCGATAAAAAAGCGTACAAAGCCGTAGCCAATGGTGTAGAGTGCGCTTGAAAAGCCGTCAAACGGCTTTCTTTTGTGCAAGAGCCAGATGAGCGCGAATAAAAGCACGCCTTCAAACAGCGCCTCGTACAGCTGGCTCGGGTGGCGTGGCAGATTTACAAGCGTGTCGGCGCTTTCCATGCCGATTTTCTGCATAAAGTCCGCTACCCAATCAAGCTTTGTCAAAAAACGCTCGGTTTTCGGCACGGTGGGGAACACCATGCCCCACGGCAGAGATGTAATGCGCCCGTAGAGCTCGCCATTTAAGAAATTGCCTAGGCGCCCAAAGGTGTAGCCAAGCGGAATTGCCGTACACATGGCATCAATCCACTTCATAAACGGCTTTTTATGCCGCCAGCACCAGAAAATCATGCCCAGAAGACCGCCGATAAAGCCGCCGTGGTAGCTCATGCCTGCAAGACCCGTAAAGCGTCCGTTCTGGAACGGCCAGAAAATCAGCCAGGGCTTTTTCCAGTAGATGCCGCTGGTGTCGTAGACAAGCGTTGAAAATATACGCGCGCCAATGAGCAGAAAGACAATGCCGGTCGCGATAAAGCTGAAAATGTCGTCTTCGGTCGCCGCAACAAGGCTTCCGTCGGACGCGCGGCTGTCGAGCGCACCCTCCTTGAGCAGGCGTTTTAAAATAAAAAACGCAGTGCCAAAGGCAAAAATGTACATGAGTCCGTACCAGCGGATAAGCCCGAGCACCGGCACGCCCGGAAAAATCTCCGGATGAATCCAGCCTGGATACTGTATGTAAAGCAATGTAGCCATGATATGTTCCTTAAAGTTTAAATCCGAGTTTTGATGCCTGCACAAGCTTGCTTTTCAGAAGCGTGTTTTCGTTCCGCAGCTGGTTAATTTCGTACTGCTGTGTTTTAATCGTCTCTGCAAGCTCGCCCACCGTAAAGGTGCCGCTTCCTAAAATGTCCTCGACAACGGTGATTTTTGCCGTAAAGTCATCGCTGGCTTCCTCTGCCGCTATGTCGTAGGTGTCGTTTATGTCCACATCGTCAAATTCAAGCGTTTCGCTCTGCAAAATCTTTTCGGTAATGCGGTAAATCGCCTGCGTCAGCACGCTGTTCTTCTTATAGGTGACAACCGGCATACGCGATGCAAGCGCCTTGTCCTGCAGGCTGTCGCGATACATGACGCCTAAATGCTCCACGTCCAGCCCCAGATACGTCTGGCAAGAGCGGCGGATTTTCAGCGCCTTATCCGCATCCTTTGGCTCGTCAATCATGTTCATGATGAGGCGCGGGCGGAAAGTCTGCATCTTATCGCTGAATTTTTTCGCATTTTCAGGGTCAACGGCGGCAATTGCTTCGATAAGCTTGGGTACGTACAGGCGCTGCATACTAGCGCTGTCAGCACGCAGTTTGTTTAAATACGCAAACGCCTTGCTGCCTTTTTTAAACGTTGCACTCATTAAGCGGAACACCGCATTTTTTAGAAACAGGTAGCCGTTGAGCGTTGCCGTGACGGTGGGGGCAGTGACGATAATTCCCTGCGGAGAGAGAAGGAATAAGTCCAAAATGGTGAGATGTGTGCCCGCGCCCAAGTCGACGATGAGATAATCCGCGTCGACGGAGTGGAATTTTTTGATGAGTGCGTTTTTTTGCGCGACTTTGAGCGCGCTCAAGCCCGGAATTTCTGAGTCGCCGGCGATAAAACTGACATTTTTGTAATCAGTCGGCGAAATGATTTCTTCGAATTTTGACTCGCCCGTAAGGAATGTGCCGATTCCTTTTTTGGGGGAATTCTGCCCGATAACAAGATGAAGATTTGACGCGCCCAAGTCCAAGTCAGCGAGCACGACTTTTTTGCCCGCCTGCCCGAGCGCAATGGCTAAGTTTGCTGAGAGAAGGCTTTTTCCGACACCGCCTTTTCCGCTTGCTACTGGAATAATTTGCATGGAAGCGATTATATCACAAGATTCTCGCTTTATAAAGATTTCCAATTGATTTTTCTCTTATAGAAACATAAAATAGCAGTAACATGAAAAATTTTGATTCTATTATGAAACGCGTTAATTCCATTCTTCTGATTTTAGTAATCGCGCTTTTTGCTTCGCAGTGTTTTGCACAGTCTTCTTCAAAGTCCGCAACCGAAAAATCTTCTCAGTCACGCCAGTACATGGAGCTGATGAACGGCGTGTTCGATTTTGTGCAGCGCAACTACGTTGATGAAATTGACCCGCAGGTGCTGTACGAGGGCGCGCTCAAAGGCATGCTCGAAGCCCTCAAAGACCCGTACACGGTCTACCTCGACAAATCAAGTTTCCGAAATATCAATGACACAACATCTGGCTCGTTCGGTGGCGTCGGCTTGCAGATTTCAAAGCCCGTTGAGACAAGCCCCGAAAAGCCCGCCTATGTTGAAGTCGCCTCTCCGGTCGAGGACACGCCGGGCTTTAAAGCGGGAATTGTTGCCGGCGATTTGATTATCTCAATCAACGGCACGGACACGTCTACGATTACAATGGAGCAAGTGCTTGATATGCTCCGCGGAAAGGTGGGCGAGAGCGTCGATTTGGTCATTCGTCGCGGAAAGAACATGGAATTCCCCGTTACGCTCGTTCGTGCGATTATCGAAGTTCCCACCGTCAAATACGGCATGATTGAGGGCACAAAAATCGGCTATGTGCGCCTCATTGAATTCACGCCACAGACTGTCGAACGCACTCAGGAAGCGCTCGATTCATTCAAAAAGAACAATGCCACGGCTCTTATCATCGATTTGCGCAACAATCCGGGCGGTTTGATTACGAGTGCGGCTGACATCGCCGACAAATTCATCGATAACGGTCCGATTGTCACAACAAAGAGCCGCCTTTCATTCGAGAATTCGGTCTTCACTGCCACCGCAAAAAAAACGACCGTGCGCAATATGCCGATTGTCGTTTTGATTAACAAAGGAAGCGCGTCTGCCTCGGAAATCGTGAGTGGCGCGCTCAAAGACAATCACTTGGCGTATCTCGTCGGACAGCGCACGTATGGCAAAGGTTCTGTTCAGCAGGTGCTGCCACTTTCTGCGACTGACGGCATCAAAATCACGATGGCTCGCTACTACACGCCGAGCGATGTGAACATCGACAAAATCGGCATTCCGCCAGACCGCGAAGTGCTGTTCCCGCCGCTTGGCGAAGAAGGCGAAGCTGAATATACGCAAATGCTCAAAGATGATGACATTGCCGCGTATGTTGAAAAGCACGAAGGCATGACAGAAAAAGACATTGCTGCCTATGCAAAAACACTCAACAAAAAGTATACGCACATTGACGAACGCACGTTCCGCAAGCTTATCCGCAACCAAGTAAACCGCACACAGCCGGCAATGCTGTACGATTTAGACTACGACATTCAGCTAAATGCAGCACTCGACATTCTTGCAAAGGAAAGCTTCTCTAAGCTCGTAAAAGACACCAAAACGCTTAAGGAGCTCCAGGAAGAAGCTGCTGCCGCACAAGACGCCGAAGCAGGCAAATAACAGCTGTCGTCATGCGCCAGTACGTTACGCAAGATACGCCTGACACGCACGGACTTTTAACCGTGCGCGGTAAAGACTACCGCTACATGAAGCAGGTGCTGCGGCTTTCAGCAGGTGACATGCTTAATGTGCGCCTGCCCGATGGACGCTTACAAGGCATGACAGTCTGCAAAATCGAAGAGGCAAGCAAGCGCATTATCCTGCAGGTGTGTGCAGCTTCTCCAGCTGAACTAGGTGCAGATTCTGCGCAGGGTGGGGCAGCTACCGCCGCCGAGCCAACACAAGCTGACGACACGGCACAGCTAGAGCTGTGGCTGTTCCAGTTTGTAGCACGCAGCGCAAAGATGGACACGATAATCCGACAGGCAACCGAATGTGGTGTAAGCGTTATTGTGCCAGTCATCGGCGAATTTTCGCAGGCTGGTGCTAAAGAGCGCAATTTTCGCGGCGACCGCTACGAACGCATCATAAAAGAAGCACGCCAGCAGAGCGGCTCTGCCGTTAACACACGCGTACTTGCCGCACACACGCTTGCAGAGGCAATTGCGCTCTGGAATGCGCATTGTGCCGAACGGTGCACGCCGGACACAACAGGCGCATCTTGCAGCGCACTGGGGCTTGTGCTGTACGAGCGCACCGAGCAGACAAAGCCGCTGCATGCGGCGGTTGCACAGGCGCTGCACCTGACAGCACAGCACGCGCCGGACGACAGGCACCCGACTGCGCTTACTGCAGCGCTCGTGTGCGGAGCGGAAGGCGGCATAAGCCCCGCCGAGCTTACCCAGCTTATAACGGCTCATTTTGTGCCGATACATTTTAAAACAAACATTCTGCGCTGCGAAACTGCCGCTTTATACGGCATTGCGGCGCTACAAACAGCTGTTTCGGAGGGGAAACTATGGCAGTGCAAAGAATAAACCTGATAGGAGTGCCGGTAGACGTCTGCCGCCCGGAGGAGCTAGAGCCAGCAATTCTGGAGCTGCTTGCAAAGCCGGGCTCAAAGCAAATCATCTTTCTTTCAATTTGGAAGCTCTTAAGAGCACGCAGAAAGCGCGGCGATTTTCGCGAATGTGTGCAATCCGCTGATTTGATTCTCCCCATCTCAAAAAGCATTCTGTCGGCAGCCCGCTTTCTTAAGCTGCCGGTGCCCGTGCGCTACAATCCGTTTTCTGCAACTATCAACATTTTAAGCGCGCTCGACCAGCATTACCGCTCGCTGTACCTGCTTGGCGGGCGTGACAAAACGCTGTTCCGCACCGAAAAAAACGTTCACGAAACCTTCCGCGGTATTCAGATTGTCGGCCGCTTTACCGGCTACTACAAAAAGCAGCTTGAAGGCGACATCGTGCAATCTATCTACAAAGCTTCTCCCTCGCTGGCTCTCGTAAGCGAAGGCATAAAAGAGCGTGACCTGTGGTCATATCGCCGCCGCAACCGTTTTTCTTCAAGCATTTTCTTGTACTACAAGGACGCATTTGGCATTTTTTCTGACCGCATTCGCCGCGTTGACGAAAAAACGTTCGATAAAGGCCACGAAATCTGGCACGAAATCTTACATAATCCTTTAAAACTTTTTCTTGCAATTCCCTTTGTTGGCTTTATACTGGTTTTGTTGTGGTACAAGGTTTTCAAGAAGGCTGCACCAACTGCGTAACGCAGTTTGCCCATGAAAAAAGTCTACCTGCTCTCAACCTCTTACGAAATGCTGCAAGCACTCAGACGATTTATTCCGCCAAACGGTGACTTGCAGCTTTTTTCTACTAATCACCAGCTATCAAAAATTTCGTTGACCGATGTGAGCTGTATCCTTGTTGATGCACAGCTGTCGCCAAAGCTTCACCCCTCGGTTTCGAGCATTTTACAGTCACATCCTTCTATTCCGCTTTTCTACATTACCGATAAACCGCCAACAGACAACCCACTCCAGCCGCTTATGCAGATTCCGCAAGATTTGACGCTGCTTGCACGCCACCTCACAGCAGCCTGCTCCGAAACGCCTGTCGAAAATCCGCTTGAGCTTCTACAAGGCACCTCGCACGCCGTCTGCACCCTTAAGACAAAGCTGCAGGCCGCTGCCACCACAACAACGCCTGTTCTGCTTTCAGGGCAGAGTGGCACCGGAAAAACGCTCGCCGCGCACATCATACACCTGCTGTCAGACCGTAAAAAAATGCCGTTTTTCGCCGTCAATGTCGCAACCATTCCGCCGTGCCTCGCTGAATCAGAGCTCTTTGGCACCACAAAAGGCGCCTTTACCGACGCAGCAGACCGAAACGGCTATTTTGCCGCAGCACATGGCGGCAGCCTTTTTTTAGACGAAATTGGCGAACTGGAGCTAAGCTTACAGTCAAAGTTGCTCCGCGTGCTCGAAACAGGCATGTATCGCCATATAGGTTCAGATAAGGAAGTAAAAACCGATGTCAGACTGCTGTTTGCTACCAACCGCGATTTACGCGCATTAGTAAAAAAGCAGCTGTTCCGACAGGACTTGTACTACCGCATTTCAAAGCTGGTAGTTCACGTACCCGCGCTTTCTGAGCGGGTTGAAGATATTCCTGCAATCAGTCAGGCGTTTCTTGCCAAACGCGGAAAACGCATTACAAGCAACGCCTTGCGCCTTTTAGCAGCACTAAGCTGGCACGGAAATATCCGCCAGCTACAGAATTGCCTTGAAAGCGCGCTCGTGCTTGCAAAAAACGACATTATTGATACAAACGAGATAGAAGGCGCTGCCGCAAGCTAAAGCGGTGCTGATTTAGGCAGCTTTGAAACTACGCCTGCTGATTTTTGTGCGCAAGCCCTGCTGCCTTGTCAAAAATTTTTTCCACATACGCCGCCTCACCTTCGCTCAATGCAGCGCGTGACAAAATCATGCGCCAAAACTGCTCCATGTCTGGTCGCCCTGTTACGCTAAAAAAACCGATTTTCTGCAGGCTGTCGGCAATACGCGTTACGGTGCGGTCAAGGCGCGAAAGTGGCACAGGCACGCTGCCAGGGGAAATGAGTGCTTGCTCCCGAAACAGATGGTAGGCAATAATCTGCACCGCATGTGACAGATTAAGCGAGGCAAACTGCTCGCTTGAAGGAATGGTTACGCCCATCGTGCACTCCAGCAGCTCGTCGTCAGTAAGACCCGTGCGCTCGTTTCCAAATACCGCCGCAACCTTGCCACCGACAGCCGCATCGCCTGTCACGCTCGCAGCCTGTCGGGCAAACTCTTCTGGTAGTAACAGCTTTCCCTTGCGCTTTTTTCCGCGTCGGCGCGTTGTACCGGCAGAAAACACGCAATCGGCCGTTGCCGCCGTAATGCTGTCAAAAAAGCGCGCTTGCTCCCAAAGCGGGGCTGCGTGTATTGCCAAAATACGCACGCGCTCGTCGTCGTAGTCGCTGCGCCTGCCGACAATGCGCAAATCGCTCAAATCATTATTTGCCATGGCCCGACAGACGGCACCAATATTGCGGCTTTCATCAGGCCGGACAAGCACGATAGCAATGTTGTTCAGATTCATGCGGAGAGTGTAGTGCTTTTTGCATGTTTGGGCTATGCACATGCTCGCGCCATTTTTGCTGGTATAAACTGAGCTGGTGCATACTGTGTTAGTGCAAACAGGGCCGAAATGACACTATGCTACGAACTTATTGGCTCCCTGCGGCGGTTACCCTGCGGAATCTTCCCCGCGCTCTGTATATGCACGCCGCTTTTGCGCTATACTTACCCGCATGGAAGACCATAGAGCAGAAACAGAAAGCTCATTCTGCGGAAAACACGCACTCATCGTCGGCGGCTCTGGCGGCATTGGCGCTGCCATTGCAAAACGCCTTGCAGTAAGTGGCATTGCCTCGCTTACCATACACGGCGGACACCAGTCAGACCGCTTTGACGCACTCATCGCAGAGCTTACACAGGCGGCTGCACAGCTATCACCTGCAACACAAGCGTCGCACTGCCAGGCGCCGCACTCTCCCATGCCACGCATACAGCCGCTTATACAACACTTTTCTGCCACCGATTTTGCTTCGCTTGCTTCCTCGCCGATTGCCAGCGCTGCGCGCTCGTGCGACATTCTTTGCGTCTGTTACGGACCCTTTTTGCAGCGCCCCCTTGCTACAATGACCGCCGCCGACTGGCAGCAGCTTGCCCTGCTTGATTATGCGCTTCCAGGCTTTTTGGTAAGCACGGCGTTGCCGTCTATGCAAGCGCAGCGCTGGGGCAGAATTGTGCTTTTTGGCGGCACTGGCACGGAAAGCCGCCGCGAGTTTATGACAAACGCCGCGTATGCAGGCGCAAAAACAGCCATCGGGACGCTTGTTCAGTCAACGGCAGCGTGTTATGCCCATGACGGCATTACGTGTAACGCGCTGCTTCCGGGCTTTACTGCAACAGAATACACGGGCACGGCAGCGGCAGGAACGGCAAGCGGCTATGAGCTTGCACAAAAAATGCCTGGTGGCACGCTCATCGCTCCTGATTCTGTTGCAAAAACAGTGCTTTTCCTGCTGCAAAATCCTGATATAAACGGCGCGCTTATTCGTCACGACCGCGGTTGGTCGCCCTTTAAATGATTTAAAGTAATCTGATTTGATTTGACAATAGTCTGTTTTTCGGTGTATTATTCAAAACGTAGAATAATTCTAGGAGTGAAACAATATGAGCAATAGTAATAACCTTGTGCCAGGCTTTAATGACGAAAAGGATGACAGCTTAAAAATTACATTAGAAGAGGTTGAAGACGTTCCTCATTGTTTGATTGTTTATTTAAATGGATATATTGACACATATAACTCCAGTTTTTTCCAGAAAAAGGTGCAAAAGATTGTTGAAACCGGCTTCATCAATCTGATTTTTAACTGTGGTGCCCTTAATTACGTTTCCTCTACTGGCATTGGTTCATTTACTGCGTTTCTGAAAATGGTAAAGCCAAAGGGTGGCGATATTGTTCTCCTTGAGATTCAGCCAAAGGTATACGAAGTCTTTCAGTTGCTCGGCTTTTCACAATTTTTTAACATTAAAAACACAACACCAGAATCAATTGCGCACTTTAAGCACGATGCTCCTGTTGAAACATCGGTATTCCCGAAGCTGTTTAGTTGCCCCGTTTGTTCTAAGCGCTTAAAGGCAACGAAGGCTGGTCGCTTCCGCTGCTCAGAATGTAAGTCGATTATCGCCATTAATGAGCAGGGACAGGTGTTCCTAGGGTAACTACAACAAAAAAAAGCAATTATTTTTTCGGCACCTATTGACAAGGTGCCTTTTTCTTTTCTAGCCACATGTGTAAAAGCTGTGGATAACTTTTGAAAACAGACGATTTTAATCAGAATTTCAGATATAATCCTATCTTATGACAATACAACAAAATAGCTCATTCGCTCTAAAAACCTATTTAATTTATTATATTACAAAGAAATAATAGCTGTAGCTGTTCATTTTTAGCAGAAAACCGTCACATTCACGTCAAAAAAACTAGTAGAAATCGGGCGTTGTATAGGTTCAGGGCGGTGTACAAGCTGTGGATAACTTGTGCACTTTCCTGTGTGTAACTGCCTTTAGCAAGCGCCTCGTTCCCACCACGCATGTTTGTGGATACCTGGTTATGAAAAACTGTAGTTGTTTTTAGCCGCTCTTCGTGCTATTCTACTATAAGTGTATGAAAAGGATTATCACTGCGACTGCTCTGTTTTTTTCGTTCTGCTTAATTGGGACTATTGCTGGTGCTGTATTTTCTATGCTCTGCATGGATTTAACACAGTTTGTAATCGGCTCTAAGCTTTCGCTCTTTTCGCTTGAATTCTTTCTAAAAGGCATATATCTGTCGTTCCCGCTGGTGGCAATTATTTCGCTGTTGCTACTGGTTATGTACCAGATTCGTCACCCCGACAATGCATGGCCTGCGCTCATAAGCTACTGCGCGCTCAATGCGCTCACTTGGCTTGTCCTTATCCCGCTTATGCTTTTGCTTTCGCTACGCACGGATATTCGGCCACCAGCGGCAGCGCCTTCGGTAAGTGCAGGCTATTTCCGTACACAGGATGACCTTGTGTATTACTGGTCGGCATTTTCGTATGATGGCAAGGGCGAAGGTTTGTATATTGATTCGTATGGCGTCAACGGAATGCCTGGCACCGTGTACCCGCTCCACGATGCAGAAAAGCCTGAGCAAAAAACGCCGTCAACGTTTGCTGATCCGCTGGTGTTAAGCGCCATAGACATGCCGAGGTGCGTTGCAGTCCCGCTTACCGCCTATCTGTACTTAATCTACCGTGCACGCGATTCGCTTTCACGCGGATATGTGTCTTGGCTCATTTTTGCTTCCATTGGGCTTGCACTCGCTGCCGTGTATGCTGCAAGCGGCTTAAGCTCATGGCGACTACTGAATGCATTTATTGTTATCATAACAGGCGTTGGCGTGTCGCTGCTTAATTACGCATTGTACGCAAGTGACCTCCTAAAGCCGCTTACTGCCGTTTGGCTTAGAACGCTTGGCTCATTTGCCACTCATGTGCCGCTTGCTGCCTGTGTAAATGTGCTTATCGCGCTTATTCTGATTACAACTGGTAGCATACGGCATACAACAAAAAAAGCCGGCAGGGAGTCAGCATGAAAAAAATTGCACTTATCATTTTAGTTTACCTTGCACTTTCTTTCGGCATCTGCATAGGCATTGCAAATCTTATGGGAAATGTCCCGCCGCTACTCGAAGGCGCTAAAACAAGTTACGTATTTTTCCGGTCGGTGCTTATTTTCTTTACGTTGCTCCCTGCACTGTTGTGTGGCGCATTTCTTGTTGCAGCTGCTATCAGCTTTGCACAAACCGAGGGGAATGCACGCGTCCGCTTTTCACCACTGTTATTTCGCCACTACCGCAAGGTCATGCTTGCATCGTTCTGCATGGCATTCGTTCTGACCATGGTAAAAGAGCTGGGGGTGCCAGCAGTAAAAGCGCGGCAAACGGCAGCTGAACTTGCACCGCGCCTGTTGAGTGAATACCTTTCTTTTGGCGAACGCTTTTACGCGCAGGGGAATCATGCATTAGCGCACGAGTATGCAAAATCTGCACTCAAAATTGATCCCACAAACAGCACCGCACTTACGCTTGTTGATGATACCGAAAAATTCCTTAATCAAATTCCTTCGCCAGAATACAACACGGTAGAGGAGCCAAAAGAAATAGATTACGCCAAGCTGGAGGTGCAGAATGAAACGGTTGCTTCGCTTATCGAAAAGGCCGAAAATGCTGCCAGCAAAGAACGTTGGTTTAATGCACATTACTACGCTCAGCTTGCCGTTTCTTTTGGCACATCGCGCGACATCAATTTGCCTGATGCACAACGCATCGCAGCAGAAGCCTGGAATCATTTAGCAGATCCGCTGCTACCAAAGGATGCTGAAACCTGGAGCTTTTTTGCTGCAAAGCGGCGCGCATATCTTGCGTTAATTGCTGGCAACAACGTTGAAGCCTACTACCAGTTTTTGGAGTTGTCACACCAACGACCTGCATACGACCAGGATCCTGACATAAAAAATTTCCTGCAAGTTGCCCTTGCACGCCTTGAAGAAGAATGTTTTTTCATTGATGAAACAATCAGTCTACAGCGCTTTGAATCTGCCCAAAACATTTATTTTACGATTCCGCATGAAAATGGTATGCGCGACGTGGTTTACATACGCGGAATAACGCAAGTTAAAAATACTGGCGGCATGTTAACTTATCTGCGCGGCTTTACGCTGTTTACGTATGGGCGCGATGGCAGGCTTGTACGAACAGTTACCACGCCTTACGCAAAAATGACGGCAGAGCCGGTTGCGGCACTCAGCGAGGAAGCGCTTCAATATGCGGATGTAAAGCCAGAATATCGGCTTGTGCCAGCTTTACAGCTCAAGTCGGTTGAGCGTAACTGGCGTGGCACCGTAAATGAACCAGTGTATACGTATGCCGATTACGTTAGCGAGGCCGATAGAGCAATTCCGAACTATTTGGTGCTTGCAATGCCCTTTAGTGACTTTTTGCTTGCATGTGACATTTCTCTCGGCCCAAACCGAATGAATCTGCCAGCGCTCATAAAGATAAGTGCGATTGTACACAATTATGGGTTTTCATCAGAAATTTTTACTGCGGCGCTTGTAAAACGCTTGTTATACCCGCTGCTGTTGCTCATACTTTTTATTTTTAGCGCCTCGTTTGCCTGGAATTACCGACTGGCGCCAAATCAGCTGTTCAAGTTTAAATGGATTTTAGTGCTACCGTTTGCAAGCTTTTTGCTGTACCTCATTATTGAAACATTACTTTTTATGGCAAATCTTGCTTGCTATGCGTTGATTGCAGTTACTGGACAATGGACGCTCATTATTGCAATCTGCGTATGTTTGATTTTGCTGTTTTTCTGCAGCGCTTTGTTCCTTGCGCGCACTACCGAGTAAGAAGCTTTGCTGCAAGAAGCAGGGTATTGCCTCTCTACACGAATAAGGGCGCGCTCGGAAGATTCGCTACATGAACCTCTCAAGCACGCCCTTGCTTTTTACACTGCGCTCGCGCCCAGTGCGTGTTAGGGACATTCGCTGCTTACGCAGCGAAGTCCTGCGAGTTTGGAGGATTCGCTACGCAAACCTCGCAAACTCGTTATATTTATTATACTAACGGCTCAGGCACAGCCTTCGCCGAGACTCGCCTAAAAACTCGTCTCACGAGTTTTTTCGCTTCGCGACCGGCTCCCTACCTGTGCCATTATACCAGGGTTTACACCAAGCCCTGAGCC
>CALAEZ010000034.1 GCA_937891125.1 uncultured Treponema sp.
CTGACAGCGACAGGCTAGCGCCGGCGGCACACGCAGAGCTGGCGGCGACGCCTGCTGCGGCATCCGGCGCAGCTGCTGCAATAGCCAGCGCGGCGTCTGTTGGTGCAAGCGCTGGCGATACCACGCACACCGCGCATACCGCGCCTGCTTCCGCCCGCCGGGAAGCGCTCATACACTACACGGTGGCGTTCATCGGCGGCTTTTTAGGCGTATTTCCTGTTGTAAGCGCCGCACAGGCATTCGGCTCCGCACAGACGATGAATCTTATAGACAGCATAGTGCTCGCTATCGGCTGCGACTGGCAGACCATGCTCTGGCACGTAGGCGGCGCCGCTCTGTATGCGCTTGCCGTCATTCTTGCCACCGTGCTGCAGCGGAGAACAAGGCTTGACGTGCGCAAAGTAGCTCTTGCCGTGGACGCGGCGGCGGCTTTCGTCATGTGGCGCTTACCGGCGGCAGCGCAAAAAATGGCGCATTTCCCGCTCATACTCTATCTGTACCCGACTTTTTTTGCGATGCCGTTTCAGTGGTGCGCGTTCAAGGGCGCATACGGCTTTACCAGCTCCACGATTTTTTCTTCCAACAATTTCCGCCAGTTGTTCAGCGCGCTTACCGAAGTCTGCATGAACGGCGACAAAGGCTTTTCGCTCAAAGCACGCTTTTTCGGCTGCACGCTGCTTGCCTTTCACGCGGGTGTCGCGCTTTCCTGCTTGCTTTTGCGCTCGCTCGGCAGCGCGGGCATACTGCCAGCCCTCGTGCCGATTGCGGTCGCCGCCACGCTGATAGTGCGCGTATGACCTGCATTGCGCCTGTTTTGTATCTCCAGCGCACAAAAGTTTGCAAAATATAACAAATATTTAATCATTTTAAACAGTTTTCAATTTCGCTAAAGGGTTCTGCATTATAATTTTAATATAAAAATTATGGAGGAACAGTTTTATGAAAAAACGGTTTTCTGTGTCTGCACTGTCACTCACACTGGCAGCAGCAGTATTCTTTGCAATCGGGTGCAGCTCTGGTGGCGGCAGTAGCAACTCTGAAGCTGAAACGTACACCATTACGTACACTTCTGCACAGGGAACGGCGCCATCAAGCGTAACCGTAACAGACGGCACGGTGTTAGGCTCAAGCCAGCTTCCCACCCTCTATGCAGACGGCTACACGTTTGGCGGCTGGTATGCGGGCTTAACGGCAGTAACGGCAGGAAGCTACACGGTTAGCGGAAACGTAACGCTTACGGCAAGCTGGAGCGTCGTAACGTACAGCATCAGCTATACGCTAAATGACGGAAGCTGGGCAGACGGCTACACCGCTCCTTCTAGCTACACGATTGAAAGCGAGACGGTAACGCTTCCCACCGGAACAGACATTACAAAAGACAGCTCAACCTTTAAGGGCTGGTTTACCGATTCTGCATGTTCTGGCGACGCCGTGACCGAAATCGCCTCCGGCTCGACAGGCGACGTAGCGCTGTATGCAAAATGGGCACCAACGCTCTATGCAATTACCTATGCAAACACCGACGATGTAACGCTCGCAAGCGGCGTGCAGCTCTACACAGGCTTTACCAGCGAAGACACGGAGATTACGCTTCCAACTGCTGACGACATGACAAAGACTGGCTACACCTTCGGCGGCTGGTACACCACAAGCGATTTTTCAGGCGATGCGGTAACCACTTTAACTTCGTCTACTATACAGACGGGGGGGGTATTAACGCTCTACGCACAGTGGAATCTTAACCCCTACACCATCACCTATACCGTAAATGACGGCACCTATGCCGACGGCTACACAGCCACAGAATCCTACACCATCGAAAGCGACACCATCACCCTTCCAACAGCAAGCGACATTACAAAAACCGGCTACACCTTTGACGGCTGGTACACCGAAAGCGATTTTTCAGGCGACAGCGTAACTGAAATTGCCTCAGGCTCTACGGGCGACGTAGCTCTGTATGCAAAATGGACGATTATTACCTACACCATTTCGTATGAAAACCTGGACGGAGCCACCAACTCCAGTTACAACAAGACCAACTACACGGTTACCAGCAGCGCAATTACGCTTTACAGCGCAAGCAAAACGGGCTACAGCTTTAGCGGCTGGTACAGCGACAGCGACCTTACAACAAAAGTGACCTCGATTGCTTCTGGCAGCACGGGAGACGTAACGCTGTATGCAAAATGGACTCCATACACAAAGACGATTTATTTCTATTCCAACTACAGCACGTATTCAGGACTCAGCTATTCAGACATAAACAGCATTGATGAAAGCGTAAGCACAAACTACTACTCTTACAGCCAGAAAATTTCGTTTGACGAGCAGACAGCGTTCACCGCAGAAAACTGGTATGCAGAAGGCTGGAGATTTACCGGCTGGAACACCAAAGCTGACGGAACGGGAACGAGCTACAGCGACGAGCAGATTCTGCTTTGGAACGCAGCGGCAGATTCTACCGTTGACAGCTCTGTTGCGCAGATTACTGAAAGCTCTCCTTCGAGCTACAGCTATCTGTATCTGTATGCGCAGTGGGAAGAAAAGGACGCGCTCATCTACACCGTGTCTGTTCCGACAGCTGATGATGACGACCTTGTGCTTAGCGCAAGCGGCACGACATTAAGCGCCTGCAAAGACGGCTTTAGCGGCACATTCTACTGGTATGTTGACGGCTCATCGTCAGCAACATACACCCAGAATGTAACGACCGCAGGAGATAAGTCTATCTTTGACTGCAAGACCTACCTTGGAAAATCGACATCAAGCCTGGGCGCACACACGGTCATGGTACAAATCACCGACAGCGGCGTGCCTTACACGCAGACAGCGGTCGTCGTGTTATCAGAAGCAGAGGAGGACTAAGCAATGAAAAAAATGCTACATAAAACACTAGCAGTACTCGGGGCGGCGGCAGCGCTGCTGTTCGCTTCCTGTGCGGACATATCCGAAGCGGGTGCAACAGGCGACGAAACGACTGCGGTAAGCGCCGCAACAAGCGACGGCTCAACACGCCTTGTAATCTCGCTCGGCGAAACAGAAAGCGACGACAGCCGCACTATTTTGCCAAGCTACGCAAAATCAGACTTAACAGACATTAAGCTCTACGGGCTTATTTCGACAAGCCCAAGCACGTTAAGCGCAAGCGACGACTATCTGCTTGCAAGCTGGGACAACTACGCCGCGCTTATGAAAGACGAGGGCGTTATCCTAAACGAATACGATGTTGCAATCAGCGGCACCTGGAATTTCATGCTGACGGCAAGCTCTAACGGCGCTACCATGACGGCAACAGCCTCCAGCGTCACGATTTCTGCAAGTGCAGCCACGACGGTTGCCTTTGACCTTACCGCAAGCACATCGGTTGGTAAGGTACAGGTAGATTTTACCGACCTTGAATACCTGAGTGTTGCAGGCATCAAATATTACTGGTCTTCTTCTCTTGTCGCCGCTTCTAGTTATGTAGATTCTGCGACAGCACTCACGCTTACGACCGCAAGCGACGGCGAGACAACCGCCTGCCTTGAAAAAACAGACGTAACGGCAGGAAATTACTATCTGACGCTCTGGTTCTACGATGAAGACGGAGATCTTTTGCTGCAGCCGTGGCAGACTGCGGTTGTCGTAAAGGCAGGAGCCTTAAGCTACAAGGCGCTCAGCCCGAGCGTGCTGCTTTCTGACTATGTTAGTATGACGGTGTACACGGTTACCTACGACGCAAACGGCGGCACGGGCACAAGCTATGCACAGAGCTACTACCCGCAGTCAACGCTTGCAACGGTAAGCACCGCAAGCCTTACCGCACCTGACGGCAAAAAGTTCCGCGGCTGGAACACGAAAGCTGACGGCACAGGTACTCGCTACAGCCCAGGCGACAACCCGACGCTGAAGGCAAACACAACGCTGTACGCACAGTGGGCAACCTACGACAGCACAAACAGCGTATACACGCTTTCAAGCGCAGACGACTTCTGGGCGTTCTTCAGCTACAGCGAGGACAAGGCAAGCACCTGGGGCTCTTCAAGCTATCCGGTACAGCTGACTGCCGACGTTACCGACCTTACCAGCTGGATTCCGGTAAGCTATTACGGCACGTTTGACGGAAACGCAAAATCGCTTACCTATACGGTTTCTTCATCTGCAAGCGTCACCGCGCTTTTTGCAACGCTCGGCGGCACGGTAAAAAACGTAACGCTTACCGGACTAGAGCTTTCATCAGCAAAAGACCACGTAGCAGGCTTAGCCGCCGTCGGTTCAAGCGCAACGGTCACTGGCGTAACGCTTGCAAACAGCTCGCTTACGGCAACAGCAAGCGGCGCATACCTTGCAGGCTTACTTGCAGAAGCAAGCTCCGGTACTACGGTCAGCGGCTGCACCATTAAGGGAATGGCAAGCGCGGGCATTACGCTTACCGGCTCTAAGGCAGCTTATATCGGCGGCATTGTAGGCTATGCAAGCTACGGCACCACAACAAGCACCAACGCCGTGCAGTTTGTCACAATTACCGGCGGCACAAGTACAAGCTATGCAACAATGGCAGGCGGCGTTGCCGGCTACTGCAAAAACACCATGATTGTAAGCCCGACTGCCGTTTACAACACCATAACTGCCCGCTATGCAGGCGGCATTGCAGGCTATGCAGATGCAACAAGCTACGGCTCTTCTACCTACCCGATTTCTGCTGCAACCGTCACCTCAAACAGCACCTACCCGATTACCGGCTACTACGCAGGTGCGGTTGCCGGCTATAATGCCGCCTACATCAGCAACCCGGTCATTACGGCGGCGGTTGTTACGACAGAAACGAGCGGTGCATACCTTGGCGGCATTGCTGGCTACAACATCGGCACGCTGTACGGAAACGGCAGCACGGCAAATGTATCGAGCGCAACGCTGACGGGCAGCACGTATGCAACGTATGTTGGCGGTGCGGCAGGCTACAACGCAGGCACGGTAAGCGCAACGGTGGTAGACGGCACGAACACGCTTTCCGGCTCTAAGGCCTACGTCGGCGGCCTTGTCGGCTACAATGGTACGGCAACGGTGAGCAGCACCAGCTACACGGGCACGATTGCAAGCACTTGTTCTGTCGGCACGGCAGGCACCAGCATGAGCATAAGCGGTAAATATTACGGCTACGTCATTGCCAAAAACGACAGCGGCACCGTAAGCGAAGACGTAACGTGTGCGTACAGCACAACGACAACGTATAGTAGTGTTTCTGTAAGCGGAACAAGCACCTATTACACGGTAACGCTCGCGCGCACATCAAAGCTTACGCTCACCGTTACAGATGCAAGCGGTCAGGGAAAACTTGATTTTGCCATCGCTAAGACTTCCGGCTACAGCACAAGCTCAAGCATTGTGTATTACGAAAATCTTGATGCATCTACCGCAACGATTAGTGCAGGCTACCTTGAAGCCGGTACGTATTACATCAATATGTACGAAAACTACGCGCTAGGAAGCTGTACTGCAACAACAATTGCTTACACAGTAGATTAATTTATTTCTAAAAATTGCCTGGCCACGCCAGGCAGGCGGCAGTCAGGTTTCGGCATCTCTGGAGAGGAGATTCCGACCTTCGGCAGTATGACAGCGCGGTTGTTGTCACCCAGAACCGTGCACTGAGTCTATTCTTCTCTAATTTCTCGCTTTCTTATTGAAAACAGTCTTATGCTGTGTTACACTCCTTAATACTCACTTAAACTTACAGGAGGCCACTATGAAGATTTCTCATTGTACATACGCGGCTCTACTCTCTGCTTCGCTCCTTGTCTTTTCTTGTTGCGATTTTTCGAATCTTGCTATACCAGAAAAAGTTAGCGTAAAAGCGACAAATCAGTCGTACTCTTTTTCGGCTGGCACGGGAACAATCACCTTGTCTGACCACTTGAATGCGACAACCTTGCTCGAAAATATCACGAGTGACGATGAAGATTCTGCACTGGCAGATTTGTCGATATACGACTACTGGCCGGGCGGCGACAGCTCTGGCGATAAGACGCAGCAATTTTTGTTTAACTATCCGGTCGCTTCCATTCCGCTTGATTTTGGCGAATATTTGGATAATCTGGATTTGCTCAGTAGCTTAAGCTCCGCACTTTCCGAAACGGTTACCGTGCCGGAACTTACAGATGTTGATTTTACCAAAGAAATTACACTTCCCGACATAAACGAAATTGTTGCAAGCAATTTTAGCCTGAGCGAAACAAAACTCAGTGTTCCCGAGCTGTCGTCAACGGCAAGCCTTGATTCCAGCGACTTTGACGGCTTTAACACGATAAACATTTCGATTAACGCGCCTGATTTTGACACAATGGAATTTACTGCGGGCACGCTCCGCATTACGCTCGGCGCGCCTTCGACAACGCCGTCTACCGACTTTACACTTACCGCAAGCGTGCAGCTGCTGACACAGGCAGGCGTGCAAGTGGCGCAGTCTGACGAAGCCGAGCTAAAAGCAGGCGGCTCGCTTGACCTTGACATTTCCGGCTGCTCGATTGTGCCGGACATGATGCTGCGCTTTGTCGGCACCTATGGCGGCGGCTCGCTGGGCACCGTGCACACGTATGCGCTGTCGTCAAGCCTGGTCGATATTGAGCTTTCAAAAATCACGGGCTTAACCATGACAACCGCTGAGCTTGGCTCGTATGGCGTTATCGACATCGGCACCCAGGAAATTGCGCTGAGTAGCTTAGGCACCTACTTAAAGAGTGCTACTATAAGCGAAGGCAGCCTTACGCTTTCTGGCGCACTGCCTGATAGCTGGAGCGGCATAATCTGCACCCCCGATTTGCTGGTAGAAGACGAAGATGGCGCGTCAACAAGCGGCTCGTCAGGCTTGTATATTCCAAACGACGACTTTACCGACGTCACCGCATCTGACAGCACCAGCTATCTGCTGAATAAGTACGTTGATTTAGCGGGCAAAACAATCACGCCATCGCAGACAGTTACGCTAACGGGTTCGGTATCGCTTGCGCTTGAAGACGCTACAATCGTGCTTACAAGCACCGATGTACAAACCGTAGACCTCGCGGGCGCTGTTTCGGTAACCGAAGTCAGCTCAGCGACGGTAGACCTTGACGTGCTGTTAGAAGACAAGCTTTCGCCCGTAACAAAATCACAGTCGCTCGGTGACAGCGTGACAAGCTACGTTAAAAGCGTCGTGTTTAACCAGATTGGTGCGGTAGCTAGCATTACGACAGACCTGCCGTCAGATTCGCTCCAAATCGGCGCGACGATTACGTCTGATTTGTTTGGCATTACCGGAACAACGTTAAGCGACACCACCACGCTGACAACCGATGAAGACGGCGACACTGCAAGCGGCACCTTAGATTTGCTCACCGATGACGACTGGAGCTGCACGATAACGCCAGAGGACGACACCGAAGCAGATTTTACCATACAGATGACGGTTGCAGGCGTAGACAGCAACGGCAACAGCACCTCTGAGATAACCGTTACCAATCTTGCGTTTGGCAAGGAATATACCTTTAGCGTTTCACTGGAGCTGGTATACGACTGGGAAAGCATTACACTCAATACCGCTAGCGCCGTTTCGTTCAGTGGCGAGCAGCAGACCGGGCTTGACCTGCAGAGCATACTGGGCGACTACCTTGAAAATGAGCAGGGAGATTTGCTTGACCAGGTACGCTTTGGCGAAAACATGGTCGGGTATCTAACGGTGACGCGCCCGGTGTTTACTTCGACCGAAGAGGTGACAAGCGACCCGCTTGCATCCTTTTCTGACTTGTTTAGTGCGAATGTCGCAGTGAAAACCTACAGCTCGGTAGACGGCCAGGCGGTAGAAGACGACACGGTAATCTACCTGATAGGCAGTGAAGACAGCAATGAAAGCATTTCGCTCGTAGAAACAAGCACTGATTTTGCAAGCTATGCTAACGACGACCTGCTGATAACCAAGAATCTATTTGCCGATGAGTCGAGCTACTCCGCTAAAATCTCAAACCTTGCAAGCATCTTTAACGACCACGAAACGGACGGCGAACACACGTTGCCAGCAGACATTGCGTTCGTCTACGAAATCGGTACTGGCGCAAGCGAAGACATCACGCTGACAAAAGATCAAATCGAAGCACTAACGGCTGATGGCAGCAGCGCCGAAATCAGCGTTGATTTAAGCATTGTGTTCCCGCTTGAGCTTATCATTTTGGAATCTACCGACAGTGTCGGAAATGGGCTTGGCTACGGCATTAAGGTTGACGATTTACTTGCATTAGCAGACGTAACCTATGACGAAGACGTGGACTTGTTTAAACGCGACAGTGCCGACAGCGATATTGCAGAGCAGTTTGATAAATACGGCGAGATTGTAAAGACGATTACACTTATCTACACGATTGACAACAACACGGGGCTTACAATGACTGGCACCATGGTGCTGATTGAAGCAGATGAAGAAAATAACGTTACTGAGCTTTCAAAGACCATAATTGCTGACGGTGAAGAACATTCAATAACGCTTACCAATGCTGAGGTCGTACGGGTGTTGAGTGCTGAAGCATATCCCATCCAGCCGCGGCTCAGTATGGTTATAGACGATGGAACAATTTCCGTTCCCCGTACGGGCTATTTTTCAGTTTCGGCAGCGGCAACGGTTGTGTTTGACGGTACGGTTACCGTATATGACAAGGATGAGGACTAAGGAGGCGGAACATGAAAAAGCTTTTAACGGCGCTTTGCGCACTTTTCGCCACTTCTGTTGTATATGCAGAATTATACACGCCGCATCGGTTTGTCGAATGGGGCGTCGAAACAACAGCAGGAGTTTCCAACAGCTATTTTTGTGTGCCCGACTATCTACAGAAAGAAATTGTGTTTGATTTGCAAGAAATTGCAAATGACCTGTCGGGAAAAGGGCTTTGTTTTGACGTACTCGGAGAAGCAACCACCTTTTTTAACATCAATCTGGGAAAAAAGTTTCGGCTCGGCTTTTTTGCTGGTGTCGAAGCAAGTGGCTATCTGAATGTTGCTGATGACCTGTTCAATGTGCTTGGCAAGGGCATTACCATTGGAGACACTCAGAATTTTTCGATTAGTGGCTACGGCGACGTATTTGCAACAGCAGGCGTTTCCTTTTACACAACCTGGCGTGGTTGGGGCATAAAAGTGCAACCAACCTACTTTGTGCCGGTCGCCTATGTTGCTGATGCGACTGCAACCGTAAAAGCCGAAAACAACAGCGACGGCTCCATAGAAGTGCGTGCAGAAGCGCCGGTAGACATCTACACGGTTATCGACATGGACACGATTGACGGTGGCGTTACTGCTGACCAAATAAGTGAAGCAGCCAAAAACGGCGGCTTTGACCTGTCGCTCGAAGTAGAACGACGTGTGTTACGCACGCTTGATGTTGGCGTATTTACGCGTATTCCGATTGTGCCGGGGCGCCTAGGCTACAAGATGACCGCGTACATGTATGCGTATTACGTGGAAAACGGCCTCTTAAACTATTTAAGCGAAACCGAAGAGCATGACAGCGACAACGGCATAGAGGATATTGTGTACAGCACGGCTTCGTACAAGGTACACCGCCCGTTCCGGCTCGGAGCAGAAGCCGCCTGGCGCCCCTTCGGCAAATGGATGACATTCAGGCCGGAGTTAGCGCTTGCCGTGCGTAATCCGTACTCGTCAGATATGGTTGTCTATCCAGAATATAATCTGGGAGCAGAATTGAGCTTATTCAACATTTTAGGGCTAACAGCCGCAACGGGCTATCAAAACCGTGTGTTCGTGCAGTCGCTGTGCCTTATGCTGAATGCGCGCGTTGTTGAGCTTGACATCGGCGCCTCACTCCGTGGTGCCGATTTTACTCGCAGCTTTAATTTAAGCGGCGCAGGCGCCTTTGCGGCAGTCAAAATCGGCTTTTAGCGAGGTTTTGCTGTGGCGGAATCGTGCATGTCGCATAATGCATGTTACACAATGCTTGCGTAAAACGCACGATTCCGCTATGCTAAGCACACTTTTGCGGTTGTAGTACATCGGTAGTACCCGGGCTTCCCAAGCCTGTGAGGCGGGTTCGACTCCCGTCAACCGCTTGTTTTTTTGCCTATGAAGATAACACCTGATTACACCACCATTTATTCCGATGACAGTATTGTAGTGCTCAATAAGCGAAGCGGGCTTTTAATTGCCGCCGACCGCTATGACGAGACAGCCCCGCGCCTTGACCTCGAGGCAGAAAAAGAGTTTGGAAAGCTGTACGCCGTGCACCGCATAGACAAAGATACGTCGGGACTTGTTATCTACGCGCGTACCGCCGAAGCGCATCGTGCGCTTTCCATGCAGTTTGAAAATCGTGAAGTAGAAAAAATCTACCACTGCCTGGTGTACGGCCGCCCGCTCTGGCAAACACAGCATGTTGACCAGCGTCTGCTGGTAGACGGAGACGCGCGCCACCGCACCGTGCCGAATCACCGTTACGGAAAAGACGCTGTTACCGATTTTACGCTTTTTGGCGCATGCGGTCCCTACAGCTGGATTGAAGCACGCCCGCGCACGGGACGCACCCATCAGATTCGTGCGCACCTAAAAGAGCTGGGGCTTTCCATTGTCTGTGACCCGCTCTACAGCGCAAACCAAAAGCCCGTTCGCTTAAGCGAAATAAAGCGCAAGTGGAACGGAGATGTGGAAAACGAGCGCCCGCTGCTTTCACGTCTTGCTCTGCACGCCTACTGTCTTACCGTAACGCATCCGGTAACTGGTGAGCGCGTTACCTTTACCGCGCCCTACTCAAAAGACATGGAAGCGACTAGAAAGCAGCTTGCAGGCATCTTCGGGGTAAACCCACTGGCATAGCCCGCCGGATACTTCCTCGTCCGTTGCCGCACATTTCTGAATTTTTTCTTTACAATTAGGTTTTTTGGTGCTACGCTTCTTGCTATCATGGTTGTAAAATTATCCATTCTTGTTATTTTCTTCGCTGTTTTTGTGTATGTCGGCTTTAGATGCCATGCAATGAGCAGCAACGTAAACGGGTACGTCTTAGGCGGAAGGGCGGCAGGTCCCTGGCTTACCGCTTTTGCCTACGGTACGTCGTATTTTTCTGCCGTCATTTTCGTCGGCTATGCAGGTCAGTTCGGCTGGAACTTTGGCATTGCGTCCACCTGGATTGGGCTGGGAAATGCTTTTATCGGCTCGCTCCTGCCGTGCCGTCATTTTATCGGCTCATTTTTGCGCTTTTATCGGCTCATTTGACAGAAAAGGTAGCAATCGTTATTTTGACGTTTGCCCGTTGGCGCACAGGGAGCCATCGTTATCATAACGATGCTCTCCTTGCCGTAGCTTGCGTGGCAGACTATAATGAGCACATGAAAAAGCTTTTTCTTTTACTTGCACTTGCCTGTGCGCCGCTTTCTGTGTTTTCAGTCTCTCTTTCAGATTTTCATCTTTCGGTAGAGCCACTGTTTGGCATGAAGTACGGCGAGCTTGACGAATACGTGTTCTTGAAAGAATGTAGCTACGCAAGCGACAAGCTAAGCGAGCTTAATTGGGAGATTAAGCCACTTTTGTATACGGGAGCGCAGGTAAGCGGTAGTTATCGCGCCTGGGAGCTTTCGCTCAAGGGGACGGTGGCGCTTCCGGGAAAAACGGGGAGCATGTACGACAGTGATTGGCTGAATATTCAGTATACTGATGCGGCTCTTGCCTCTTACCAGACTAATTATTCTGAAAGCGACAATTATCTTAACAGTAATTACACCTGGGCGCTTGTGGCCGGCTACCGTTTCTGGCTGACACCGCATTTTTCTCTAAAAAGTTTTTTTGCCTTTGACTATGAGTATATCGATTTTACCGGAACTGGCGGAAAATACTGGTATGGAAATACGATTGGGTTTGATTCCCCCCAGCGGTATGGTCCCTATAATGATTACCGGGACAGCGAAAACTGCACGACGGGAACCTTATCGGGCGATGTAATCGGCTATAAGCGGGAAAGCAGCTGCCTTTGGCTTGGGGGAGAAGCCCTTGCTCTTTTCCCACACGGCCTTTCAGGTAGGCTTGGCTTTCAGCTTTCGCCCTATATCTACACGGTTTCCATTGACGACCATTACATGAAGGGAACGGAATATGCCGACGTGTGCTCTGGGTATTTTTCTGCGCTCAAATTATATGCCACTGTAGACTATGCGTTTACACAGCAGATTTCCCTGTCGCTGTTTGGGAGCTATCTTTTTTACTTTCAGCCGTTGCGGGGCAACGACTACTTCAAGACGATTGGCTCTAGCAGCTACACAAAGTCAGATGATGCTGACGGTGGCGCAAGCGCCCACTATGCAGATGTAAGTCTTTCGGTCAAATACACGTTCTTCTAAGCGCAGCCTTGTCCTGCCGGTGACGTATGCGTGAATATAGCTTTCCCTAGCCTTATTGCCGCACGTGCACCTGCTCCCACGTCATGCCCTTCTCGCGAGTAAGCGCCCTGCACTCATCCATAGGAAGCGGCTTTGAAAACAGGTAGCCCTGCGCCTTGTTGCAGCCGACCTTCTTTAAAAAATCGTAGTGCTCCTGAGATTCCACACCCTCAGTCAGCGCCTGCAAGCCCATTTCCTGTGCGGCATAAACAATGTAATACAGCAGCGTGCCTGCATTAGGATTCTTATCCATGCTGCGGAGGAACTTCATGTCCAGCTTTAAGACGTCAAAAGTGTATTCGCTTAAAACATTCAGCGATGAATAGCCTGAGCCAAAGTCATCAATCCAGACTTGATAACCGTTCAGCCGGAAGCGGTCTATCTCTGTTTTTAGCGCACCAGTTGTATCGTTCAGCGCACCTTCGGTAATCTCTATGTCGAGCAGATTTTTCGGCATATTATATTTTTCGCGGTAACCGTCAACAATATCGAAAATATTGCAGAGCTGAAAATCCAGCCGCGATAAATTGACAGACACAGGAACAATCGGCTCTCCGGCTCTGGCGAGCATGCTGTAGTCAGAACAGACCTTGCGAACAATATACCCGTCAAGCTTGTGAATCAGATGGAAGTTTTCAAGCGTTTCGATAAAGTCAAGCGGCGAAAGCATGCCGTACACAGGATCCTTCCAGCGCGCAAGTGCTTCGTAGCCGCATATTTCGCCGGTTGCTACGCGGATAACCGGCTGGTAAAACACCTTGATGTAATCGTTTTCAATCGCCTCATCGATGTGGTCGACAATGTACTGCTGTGTGCGCAGCCGCTTGCTGATTTCCGTATCGTACACGGCATAATGCACGTCATAGCGCTGCTTGATGTTATTGCATGCCATGCGCGCGTGGTCACAGGCAAAGCCCGCTTCATCGCAGGTATCTTCCAGATAGTAAATGCCGGCTTTTAGTTCAATGCGCACGCCGGGAATAACCTTGCGCACCTTCTGGTATACACCCTCGACAATCTGCTCCACATTGGCTGCGTGCGTACAGACGATGAAATGGTCGTTGGAAAGACGTGCGGCAAAATGCTCAGGAAATGCCTGATGAATAATTGCAGAAACATCACACAACAGCTCGTCGCCCTTTTGGAAGCCGTAGCGCTCATTAAACAGCTTAAAGCTTGCAATGTCAAAATGCACGAATGCCATGCCTTTTATGCGCTCTTCGCGCGTAAACATTTTTTTCTGCACTTCTTCCTGAAAATAGCGCATGTTAAACAGACCGGTCAGCAAATCGCTGTTCCGGTTCATTGCAAACACGTGCTCTTCTGCAAAGCTCGGACTTGAATGGTTAAAGTATTCATCCTTGTCCATATCAACAATGAACACGTAAAAATAGCTTCTGCCGTTCGGGCTGTGTACAAGGTGTCCGAAATCTTCCACATAGCGGATTTCGCGGTCCTTTGTCTGAATACGGTAGCGCACATAATCATGACTTTTACCAGAATGAAGTGTCTGACTCTTTATTGCATTTTCGATTTTGTATAAATCTTCATGGTAAACCATACCCATAAAGCTGTTATGCGTCAGCTCGCGAAACTCCTGCATGTCCTTGCAGCCAAACAGCCTGATGACATTATCATCTGCATACAGGATTTCTTCTGCGCCCTGTGCATTGTAAACAAAGAATCCACCGGGAACGAGGTCTGGAATCTGTCGTTGATTTTTTTGAGCATCAGCTTCGGTCATAATGGTCACCTTTCTCACTAGCTTTTCAATTGGTTGTAAGCTACACTACTTATGTTAATTTTAACGACAAAAGGCTGTATTTACAAGAAATTTAGGAGAAATTATGAAAAATGCTATTGTTGGTCAGTCCGGCGGCCCGACATCGGTTATCAATGCGAGTCTTGCAGGTGTTTTTGAAGCAGCGCACGAACGAGGCGCAGAACATGTGTATGGCATGGTACACGGCATCAAGGGATTGCTGGAAGAGCGCTACATAGACATGTCCGAAAAATTGCACGGTGCACTCGATATTGAGCTTTTAAAGCGCACACCGTCAAGCTACCTTGGAAGCTGTCGCTACAAGCTGCCAGAGGTAGACGCGCCTGACGCAAAACCTGTTTACGAAAAGATTATGGCGCTGCTTAAAAAGCTTAACATCGGCTACTTCTTCTACATTGGCGGAAACGATTCAATGGACACCATAAATAAGCTGGCTATGTATGGTAAGCAGGTCGGAAGCGACATCCGCTTTATCGGCGTTCCAAAGACGATTGACAACGACCTTTGCGTGACTGACCACACGCCCGGCTATGGAAGCGCGGCAAAATACATCGGCACTGTAATGAAGGAGATTATCCGCGATGCAACGGTGTACGGCACGAACTACGTAACGATTGTAGAAATAATGGGTCGCAATGCCGGCTGGCTGACTGCTGCCGCCGCGCTTGCAAAGAGCGAAGACTGCGAGGGCGTCGACATGATTTGCCTTCCGGAAGTGCCGTTTAACGTTGACCGCTTTGTCGAAAAGGTAAAGCGTATGCAGGCGCAGAAGGCAAGCGTTGTCATTGCGGTAAGTGAAGGCGTAAAGCTTGAAGACGGCCGCTACGTGTGTGAGCTTGCAGACGACGTGCACGCCGTTGACGCATTCGGTCACAAGGCACTGACTGGTACGGCGCGCTTTTTAGCAAACACGGTCGCCCGCGCATTAAACACAAAAACGCGCTCCATCGAGCTTTCAACCTTGCAGCGCTGTGCAGGACACTTAACAAGCCGCACTGACATTACCGAAGCATATCAGGTGGGCGGCGCGGCGGTAAAAGCGGCGTTTGAAGGTCACACAGGCGAAATGGTTGCGATTAAGCGTCTTTCTAACGCGCCGTACCAGTGTACTACGGAGCTACACCCAATCAGCGAGGTTGCAAACCTTGAAAAGAAAGTGCCGCTTGAGTGGGTAAACGCCGACCACACGCAGATGTTGCCGGCATTTATCGAATACGCGCTGCCACTTATTCAGGCTGAGCTTACGCCGATTTACGTAAGCGGACTTCCGCACCACATATATTTAGACGACCGGAAGCTGTAAGAGAGAGCGGCCGTCTGAGAACACACTGCGGCTGATGGCGTGCGCCGAACGGAGGGCGTGCGCCAAAAAAGTTGTGTGCGCCGAACGGCAGGCAACAAACGGCGTATGGCGGCGGACAAAAGCCGTAGCTTTTGCGGCGCACGCACTTAGATTTTGTAGCGCACGCTCGCGCCTAGCGGCAAAAGCGACAGCTGCAGCTTTTCGGTGCTTATTTTGTGGCACCAGGGCACTAAAAAGCCGATTGTAGCGCCAGTCAGTGCGCCTACAATAACGTCGGTCGCAAAGTGGCAGCCCGCCTGTACACGGATTACGCCTGTGGCGGCTGCCAGCGCGTAGCTTCCGGCAATAACGGGAATCTTCCAGTGGCTTTCAGGAAAATAATTGCAGAATGTGTAGCTCGTAAATGTTGCCGCCGCAAATGCCATGGTCGTGTGACCGCTGTAAAAAGAGCGGTTCCAGTCATCTTCAATAGCTTCGTCAACATCATAGTACATGTACGGGCGCGTCCGAAGTACTAGCCCTTTAGTAATATGCGCTACCGTATGTGAAATTGCCATTGTTTCTGCAAACATGACGGTATCGGTAAGTACATCTATGCCCGCATACCGCTCGTCACGCCACAAAAGCGCTACGCTTGCCAGAAACGGCACGGCAACAGTGGTGGCTACCATAATGTCGCCTGCCGTATCAAGCGTGCTTGAGTAGCTGTGCATAAGGGCGCGGTCAAAGGCATTGACGTCATTTTTGTCGTAAGCGGTGCCGTCCCAGTCATCGTCAGTGACAAAGTGGTCGTAGAGCGTGTGGTAGATTTCACCGGCAAGCTCTGCACCGCAGATAATAGCGTCTTTTTGTATGTCGAGCTGAAAGACCTGTGCCTGCGCAAGCGTTTCAGAAAAGGTTTGGGAAGCGGCAGGGATGGCAGCAGCAAAAAAGGTAAGCAGCAGAAGTGATGCGCCGCAAGATTCTGGACCAGGGCATCCGCCCCGACGGCCGCAAGGTGGACGAGGTGCGCCCCATCTGGTGCGAAGTGGGCGTGCTGCCCCGCACCCACGGCAGCGCCGTGTTCACCCGCGGCGAAACCCAGGCGCTCACCATCACCACCCTGGGCATGGTCAGCGAAGCCCAGCAGCTGGACGGATTGTCCAACGAGGAAAGCAAGCGCTACATGCACCAGTACAATATGCCCTCCTACGCCACCGGCGAAGCGGGCCGCCTGCGCAGCCCCAACCGCCGGGAAATCGGCCACGGCGCGCTGGCTGAACGGGCCCTGGTGCCTGTGATCCCCTCCGAGGCGGAATTCCCCTACGCGCTGCGTCT
>CALAEZ010000035.1 GCA_937891125.1 uncultured Treponema sp.
CGTCAGCTTGAACGGCTCTACAATGAAACAGGTCTTACCAGCTACACGACCGACCTGGAAGTATTCGACGAGGAAGTGCACAAATGGGTCTGCCCCGGAAAAGCGCGTCTTGTTCCGTTCAAAGAGTGGAAAAAGCGTTTGTTTGAAGCCGTACCCATTTTTGGAAAAGGACAGGTGAACACCGGCATTGTAAGCGGCGTAGAGCTTGCCGAGCCGCATGGTTTTAAGAGCGAGGCGGAAGCCATTGCCCGCAATCTGGAGACAGCGGAGGAGCTTACTTCTCACGGCGTTGGCTTAAAGCATGACGTGTGGAACGTGGTGCCCAACTCCATTTTCAGGAACCAGTCTACGCCGTCACTGGACTACTACGTGCAGATTACCAAAGGCTTTTACGAGCTGAACCTGAAGTACGGCATAAACACGGAGATGGACGACTACCGCAAGTGCTCCATGCACGCGAATATCAACCTGGACAGGATTTAGGAGAGTACAGTATGGCAGAAAAAGTATCTGAAGAAATAAAAGCACTGCTGGGCGACCCGGCAACGGTGGCTGTTATCAGCGCGGTGGGTAAGGACGGCACCCCCTACAGCCAGGTGCCCCATAAAATCGGACTATGGGAAGACGGCCGCATTTCGGTGCACCAGCTTTTGGAAAAGTCCCTGCTGCAGAAAAATCTGGTCTACAGCCTCTGGTTTGATAAGCGGGTCTCTTTGCTGTTGGCGGCAAAAGACGGAAGCAGCTACCACTTGTATCTAAAGCCCTATCAGGCCCTGGTGGCAGGCCGGGATTTTACCCGGGAATACCAGCAGGTGCTGGTGGACTTTGGCCCTGAAGCAGACCTTTCCACTGTCTGGCTTTTTGATCTGGAATCGGTAGTCTCCTCAAGCTACCGAGAAGAGCAGGCCCGTGAGCGGGAAGCCCACCCCTACCTTTACCATCTGGATCACATTGCAAAAGAGGAATACCGGGCATAAGGAAGTCCAAAGCAGATTTGTATAGGAGGCAAGGCCCCCTAACGCGGAAATTTATAGGAGAAAAAAATGAGAGGAATAAAAACGATGAAAAAGAAGTCCCAGGCGCTGGCTTTGAGGCGGCCGCTCGGCGCCCTGGTGCTGGCAATGAGCAGCCTGCTGCTGTTGCCAGCCTGCTCAAAAAAAGAGGCGGCGCCCCTCAATTCGGCAAAAGTCATCCGCTATATCGGTTATGTTAATTACTACCCGATTTTTATCGCTGACGTAAAAGGCTTTTTCCGGGAGGAATTTGGAGATGCAGTGACCTTTGAGTTCAACCACCGCATGAACGGCGGCGCTGCAGCTATGGAAGCAATGGCCGCCGGTGAGGTTGATTTTGCCGCTTTGGGCGACATGCCCATCGTGCAGGCCCGGGCAAACGGGCTTGACGTACGCGTTATCTCAAGTCTGTTTTCGTCAACCGCCGGCTACGGTCTTGTGGCAGCAAAAAACTCCAACATCCACTCAATTCAGGATTTGCGCGGGAAAAAGGTCGCTGTCATGGGCGCAAGCGTCCAGAACAAGCTTTTGCTGAAGTATCTTGAAAAGGAGCAGATTCCGCTCGATGCGCTCGACATTCTGTACATGAAAAGCAGGGATCAGCTTGCGGCCTTTGTCGGAAACAATCTGGACGCAGCGGTGACAGCGGTGCCGTACACGCAGAACATCATCGAAAAAACCGGCGCGTATGAAGTGCTCGATGCCAGCGGCTACGATACGATTCATACCTACATTGCGGCACGAGGCGCATTTCTGGAACAGAATCCTGAATATGTGGAGAAATTTCTTCGCGCAATTATCAAGGCAAACGCATGGATTTCTGCTCATTATGACGAGACAATGCAGCTTGCCGCAGAAGCAGAGGGCAATAAAATCGAATATGAAGACATTTACTACAAAACGCGCACGTTTGACTTCGGTCTGACTGATGACAAGCTTGACGGCTTGCAGGACACGATTGACTATCTGCTCAAGCAGGAGACAATCACCGAGCGGCTAGATGCGCGCTCGTTTTCAGAAAAACGCTTTATCGCGAAGGTAACACAGTAAATGAAAAAAGCTGTTGACCGCATTATGTTTGCGGCTCCGCCGGTGCTGTTTCTGCTCGCGTGGCAGCTTTTAGGCGACACCGGTGTGCTCAATGCCGTTATCGTTCCGACACCTGTAAAGGTCGTAAAAGCATTTGTAAATCTTTTGCAGACTGGAAAATTTGCAAAAGACTTTTCTGCAAGCGTTTTCCGGGTGCTGCTCGGTTTCTGCTATGGAACGCTTGCAGGAATCGTGCTCGGCGTAATTACCGGTCTGTTTGCAAAAGTAAACAAAGCGCTTTCGGTGCTCTTCGGTGTGCTCCGCCCGATTCCTACCATCGGCTTAGTGCCGCTTATGATTTTGTGGTTCGGCATCGGAGAGACTTCAAAAGTCATTGTGATTGCAATCGGCACGTTCTGGAGCGTACTCTTGAACACGCAGTCCGGTATAGAAGCCGCCGACCCAAAGCTGATTGAAGTTGCCCGCATTCTTGAAAAAGACCGCGCAACCGTGCTTTGCAAAGTAATTCTGCCAGCAGCACTGCCTTCCCTGTTTACCGGCGTGCGTCTCGGGCTCGGTAACGCCTGGAAAAGCGTGGTGGCGGCAGAAATGCTTGCCGCGACAAAAGGTATCGGTCACATGATTGAGTATGCGCGGGAACTTGCGCAGCCTGCAAAGATGTTCGTCGGCATACTGACTGTCGGCATTGTGGGGCTGTTGCTCGATGTCGGCATACGCCGACTGCAAAAGCAGCTCTTGCGCTGGTAACCGGCCGCTACTCTTCCACCGCCCGCGAAAGCCGTGTAAACGCTTCTTCCAGCTTGTCTTCGCCAAGCGAAGCATAGTACACAAGGAGCGTGTGCGCGGTCTCTTTATTTCTGGCAACCGCTCCCTGCCCTACATAAAAATCAGACAGACATGAAATCTCCACACCTTCGCGCGCGCAAGCCGCTTTAAGCTCTGCATCGCTTTTTTCTGTCGGCACGCGAAGCAAAAAGTACACGCCTGCATCCGCTTCAAGCACCTCCGCGTCTGCCAGAGCCGGAAAACGGCGGAGAGCAGCAACGGCAGCGTCCCGCCTGTCACGGTAATAGCGGCGAAGGCTGTTTATGTGACTTTCAAAATGTCCGTCCTGCATAAAAAGCGCGAGTGTAAGCTGGTGCATCGTCGGCACCGTGCTTGCGTAAAAACCGAGCCGCTGTTTAAACTGTTCCAGAAGCGAAAGCGGGAGCACCATGTAGCTGATGCGAAGTGCGGGCGAGAGCGTCTTTGTAAACGTGTTCAGGTAAATCACGCGGTCAATCGTGTCGATGCTTGCAAGCGTTGGAATCACACGGCCGGTCAGGCGGAACTCTGCGTCGTAGTCGTCCTCGATGATGTAGCGGCTGTCGCCTGCGGAAGCCCAGCTTAAAAGCTCGTAGCGGCGGCTGATTGTCGTGGTGCGGCCGGTCGGAAAATGGTGCGACGGCGAGATATGCGCGATGTTCGCTCCGCTAGCTTTGAGCGCGTCGATGCTGATTCCCTGCTCTTCCACCGGCACGGGAACAGCGCGGACAGAGCAGGCTTCGTAAATGCGCGCGATTTTTGCATAGCCGGGATCTTCAATCGCAAAGACGTTTTCAAAGCCCAATAGCTGCAGAATCAGCGAATACAGGTACTCGGTGCCCGCGCCGACGACTATCTGCTCCGGGCGCACCGAAAGCCCGCGGAAGCCGTACAGATGCCGCGCAATCGCCTCTCGCAGCGCGTGAATGCCGTTTGCAGGCGAGCTCTGCATACAGTCAGTGCGCTGCTCGCTCAAGACACGGCGGGCAAGACGCGACCAGGTTGCAAACGGAAAGAGCGCCTCGTTAAAGCCTGTACCACAGAGCGAAATGCAATCAGAGGCTGCGCCAGAATCTGTCGCTGCAGCCCTACCGGCTAGGGATGTCTGCTCATGCACGCGCGCAAACGCCGGCTTTTTGAGCCGTTCGTCCACGCTGATGTCCGCGACAAAAAAGCCTTTTTTAGGAAGCGCGGTCACATAGCCCTCATCGACAAGCTTTGCGTAGGCGTTTTCCACCGTAATCACACTGACAGCCTCGTTCCGGGCAAGCTCGCGCTTAGACGGCAGGCGCGTAGAAGCGGCAAGCGTGCCGCTCAGAATGTCGTCACGGATTTTTTCATACAGTTGCTCGTACAGCGTCTTAGTGCGGATTGCGGCAAAAGTACTGCCCGCGGAAAATCCACCGCCTGCACGGTCGTTTTTTTCATCAAGCGTATAAGTAAGCATCTGACCTTATTCCCCAAGAGATTCCCACCAATCTGGTCTGTAATCTGACCTTGTAAAAATAACACAAAGTGAAGATAGTAACAAGGTCAAAAAATCACTACGCTCCAAGGCATGGAAAAACAGACACAGTACAATTTGAACAAAGGACTCGCGCAGATGCTGAAAGGCGGCGTGATTATGGACGTGACGACAGCAGAACAGGCAAAGATTGCAGAAGCCGCAGGAGCCTGCGCTGTCATGGCACTCGAACGCATTCCGGCTGACATCCGCGCGGCAGGAGGAGTCGCCCGCATGAGCGACCCGCGCCTTATCCGCGAGATTCAGGACGCGGTGACGATTCCGGTCATGGCAAAATGCCGCATCGGGCACATTGCCGAAGCACGCATCCTTGAAGCACTCGACATCGACTACATCGACGAAAGCGAAGTGCTCACGCCGGCTGACGATGTGTATCACATCGAAAAATCGGCTTTTAAGGTGCCATTCGTCTGTGGCGCACGCAATTTGGGCGAAGCACTCCGCCGCATTGGCGAGGGAGCCGCGATGATTCGCACCAAGGGTGAGCCGGGCACAGGCGACGTTGTGCAAGCAGTCAGCCACATGCGGGCAATGACAAGCGAAATCCGCCGCATCGCCGCCCTGCGGGCAGACGAGCTTTATAACGAAGCCAAGTCACTGGCAGTTCCCCTGGATTTGCTGCGTTTTGTGCATACAGAAGGCCGGCTGCCGGTGGTTAACTTTGCGGCGGGCGGCGTGGCGACTCCTGCAGACGCTTCCCTGATGATGTTGCTGGGTGCTGAAGGGGTTTTTGTGGGCAGCGGTATCTTTAAGTCAGGAAACCCGGAAAAGCGGGCCCAGGCAATCGTGCAGGCTGTTACCAATTACGAAGATTTTGACCTGATTGCACGGCTTTCAGAAGATTTAGGCGAGGCAATGGTCGGCATAAATACATGCGAGATTGAGCTATTGATGGCGGAGCGCGGCGTATGACGGCAGTGCTTGCAGTTCAGGGCGATTTTTTTGAACACGAGCGCGCATTAGCTTCTCTCGGCGAGCCATATTTTGAAATTCGGTGTCGCGCCGACGCAGAAAAGCATTTTGACCGGCTCGTGCTTCCCGGCGGAGAAAGCACCGTGCAGCGAAAGCTCGTAACAGAGCTGGGACTGTACGACATACTGCGCGAGCGCATCGCAGGCACAGACGACGCAACAGGCACAGCCGGCCGTGGCGGTATTCCTGTGCTTGCAACCTGCGCCGGACTCATTCTGCTTGCAGACTATTTCCGCACGCTTCCCGTCACGGTGAAGCGAAACGCCTACGGCAGACAGACCGGAAGCTTTGCTACTGTCGCAGACTTTTCCGGCATCGGCACAATCCCGATGACGTTCATCCGTGCGCCTGCTGTCGAGGAAGCGTCCTCGCCTGTCACCGTAAAAAGCATAGTCGACGGACGCATCACCGGCGTACAGTATAAAAAGCAGATTGGCATCGCCTTTCACCCCGAGATGGATGCAGACAGCCGCCTGTACCAGTATTTTTTGAGCCTGTAGAAAAAGCGTTGCAGAACAGCAATCGTTAAACCGTGTCGCTCACCATTTGTGAGCACACGGTTTTTTATGCCCATTTTTCATTGACTAAAACCTACCAAATCAGTAGTATTTTACTTGGTTGTAATTCACACTAAATTACTAGGTTTTTACAGGATTGCACCAAGAGGTACACATGCAAACAGCCACAGCTACAAAACCGACGACAAAAACGCTCGTGCTCTCTCCGCAGGAAGAGCGGATTCAGGAAAATCAAGGGCAGATTACTTTTACGGTAAAAGGTAGCGCTAGCTCCCAAAAGAGCCGCATCCAGAAGATTTTCGACAGCTTTAAGGACTCAAAATCGACCGTTGACGTGCAGCGGGCCCGCTATTTTACCGAAAGCTTTAAAGAGACCGAAGGCGAAGCATTGAGCCTGCGCTGGGCAAAGGCGCTCTACCACATTGCAGAACACATCGAGGTGACGATTGACCCCCACCAGCTGCTGGCAGGCCGCGTCGGAAAAGCAGGCAAATACGGCCTTTTGTACCCCGAGCTCGACGGCTGCTTTTTACGCCAGTTCGTCAAACAGGCGCAGAACCGCGTTGAATCTCCGTTTGACATTGCGCCGGACGATGTTCGCGTTATCGAAGAAGAAATCGCTCCGTACTGGGAAGGAAAGACATACTACGACGAGCTCAGCCGCTCGTTTCCCGAGGACGTGCTCCGCGTCACCTACGAGCCGAAAGACTTGTTCACCAGCCGCTACATCGTAAACGAAACCTCATCCATGCGCTCTGCCCTGCAGTGGGTGCACGACTACAAAAAAGGCATCGACGAAGGCTTTGAAGCGATTAAGGCAGAAGCTCAGGCAAAGCTTGAAGCGCTCAATCCGCTCGATCCAGCAGAAAGCATCGACAAAGCGCAGTTCTTGCAGAGCATCATCATCGTAAGCGACGCGATTATCCTGTGGGCGCACCGCCATGCACTCAAAGCGGCGGAACTTGCCGCAACAGAGCAGGACGCAGCGCGCAAAGCAGAGCTTGAAACGCTTGCAAAAATCTGCGAGCGCGTTCCCCGCTACGGCGCTACAACCTTCTACGAGGCGGTGCAGTCGCAGTGGTTCATCCAGATGTTCAGCCGCTTAGAGCAGAAGACCGGAGCGACGATCTCAAACGGGCGCATGGACCAATATCTGTGGCCGTACTACGAAAAAGACGCACGCGAAGGACGCATCACGCGCGAGCAGGCAAAAGAGCTCTTCCAGTGCATGTGGCTGGGCATGGCGCAGTATCAGGATTTGTATGTAAGCCCCGCAGGTGTCAAATTCAACGAAGGCTACGCGCACTGGGAAGCGGTCACGGTCGGCGGCGTTGACAGAGACGGCTACGACGCGACAAACGAGCTTACCTACATACTGCTTGAAAACAAGCGCGAGTTCCCGCTGAACTACCCGGATCTTGCGGCGCGCATCCATGCTTCAAGCCCGGCGCGGTATCTGCACGAAGTTGCGGAGACGATTAAAGACGGCGCTGGCTTTCCAAAGCTTTTAAACGACGAGGAGATTATCCCGCTTTTGGTCTCAAAAGGCGCGGATTTTGCGAACGCCAACGACTACGCGGTCTCTGGCTGTACCGAAGTGCGCATGCCCAACCTCGACACGTTCACAACGCCGTGCGCATTCATCAACATCGGCTCTCTGGTAGAGCTTACGCTGTACAACGGCCGCATGAAAAAATACGGCGACGAGCTTCTGACGATTGAAACCGGCAATGTCCGCGATTTTGCGACCTGGGAAGATTTCTACGCGGCATTCGTAGCCCAAGAAAAACAGATTCTGCGTCTCTTTTTCAAGCAGCAGTATGTGGCAAACCGCGTGCGCCCCAAGCATTTTGCCTCTCCGCTCGGAAGCGCCTTGCACGCGCTCTGCATGAAAGCCGGCTGTGACTTACACAGCCAGCATGTTCCCGGCGGCCTTGACCTCGGCTTCTTCGACTTTATCGGGCTGGGCACCGTCGCGGATTCGCTTGCAGCAATCAAAAAGAACGTATACGAAGAAAAGACAATCAGCTGGGATGAGCTTTTGGCAGCGCTTGACGCAGACTTTGCAGGCTACGAGGCAGTGCGCGCGCGCTTGCAGCGAAGTCCGGCGTATGGAAACGACGCCCCCTATGCCGACAGCATCGCAAAGGACATCGACCGCATTGCCGTCGAGTTTGCACACGAAAACTCAAAATACCTCGGCATGCAGCTGGATTTGCGCTATGTAAGCCAAAGCGCAAATGTGCCCTTCGGCAAGGTTGTCGGCGCTCTTCCCAACGGACGCAAGGCAGGCACTGCGCTGTCTGACGGCTCATCGGCAAGCCAGGGCGCGGACATTCACGGGCCGACCGCAGTGCTCATGTCGAACTTCCGCACCAAAAACACCGCGCTGAATAACCGCGCCTCGCGCCTTTTAAACATCAAGTTCAGCCCGTCAACCGTAAGCGGCGAGCAGGGGACCGATCGCATTGTCTCGTTCATCAAAACATGGAGAGACTTAAAGCTCTGGCACTTGCAGTTCAACATCATCAATCAGGAAACACTTCTGAAGGCGCAACAGCACCCGGAACAGTACCGCAGCCTTCTGGTGCGCGTCGCAGGCTACAGCGCCTACTTTGTGGAGCTGAGCCCGGAGCTACAGAACGACATCATTCTGCGCACCGAGCACGCAAGCTTGTAGCAGAAAAAGGAGCGTTTCACGATGGCAGATACGGCAGGCGCAAACGCACAAGACGCAGGCGCAGTCGGACGCATTTTCAACATCCAGCACTTTTCGGTGCACGACGGTCCGGGAATCCGCACGGTCGTGTTCTTTAAGGGCTGTCCGCTCCGCTGTGCCTGGTGCGCAAACCCGGAATCGCAGGTGCGTAGCATACAGCTTGGCTGGACGAGAGGCAGTTGCATCGGCTGCAAAAGCTGTGAAAAACGCCTTGCACACCTGGGCTGCCGCTTTGAGCCGGTTGCAGAGCCTGCCAGCGGAAACACAGCAGACCGCACACCGGTTCGCCTTGTCTGGAACAAGGACGCTTTGCCGGATGCCGCGGAAATCGACCGCGTCTGTCCGAGCGGAGCTTTGCACGCAATCGGCCGGGACGTGAGCGTAGCTGACGTGCTTTCCGAAGTGGAGAAAGACAGCGCGTTTTACGCAGAAAGCTCCGGCGGCATGACACTAAGCGGCGGCGAGCCGCTTTTGCAGGCGGACTTTGTGCTTGCGCTGTTGCGCGAAGCCGGAAAACGCCGCTTGCACCGCGCAATGGAAACAACAGGGCTTTGCAAAAGCGAAACATTTTTGCGCATAGCAGGAGAGCTTGACTACCTGCTGATGGACGTAAAAACCTGGTCGCCTGAGCTGCACGAACAGTGGACAGGCGTGACAAACGAAGTGATTTTGCAAAACCTTGCCGATGTCCGCCGCAACTACCCTGCGCTTCCGATTCTGGTGCGCACGCCGGTCGTGCCGGGCGTAAACGACAGCGAAGGCGAGATTGGCGAAATTGCGCGTTTTGTGCGCTCGCTCAGGGGCAACACCGGCTACGAACTTTTGCAGTATCACAAGCTGGGAGAACCAAAATATGCATCGCTGGGGCGCAACTACGAGCTTTCCGGCGCGGAGCTTTCAAACGAGCGCTTTACCGAATTAAAACAGTTTGCGGAGAGGATTGTACATGAAGGATAGATTACAAAAAGGAGCAGGCTACGCCGCCGAATACATCTCGCTGTTGTGCGCAGTCATCATAGTGTGGCTCATCGCAGGCGCACAGGGAAAACTCAATCCGGTGATTATGCCGACCGTTCCGCGCATTGTCGAAACATTCTGGCATCTTTTGACCGCAGGCGGCCTCTTAAAACACTGCTGGATAAGCCTTGCGCGTGTTCTGCAGGGCTATCTGCTTGCAGCCGTGCTCGGCATTGTACTCGGAATCCTCATTGGACTTTCAAAGCATTTAGAGCGCATCACGCGCCTTGTCATTCAGATTATAAAACCGATTCCGCCGATTGCATGGATTCCGCTTGTCATTCTGTGGTTCGGCATTGGCGAGGCAGGCAAAATCTACCTGATTTTCCTCGGCGGCTTTTTTACGATTCTGATTAACGTGATTGACGGCATTCATCAGACCGACGCAAAGCTCATCGAAGTGTCGCACATCCTTGAAACACCGTTTTTGAAGCGCGTATTCCTGATGGAGATTCCGGGTGCGGCAGCAAACATCTTTACCGGACTGCGCACAGGACTTACATCCTGCTGGATGTGCGTGGTCGCAGCAGAGCTTGTGTCGAGCACTACCGGCTTGGGCTACATGATTATGAATGCGCGGCAGTACGGCAAGACCGACGTCGTCATCGTGGGAATGCTTTTCATCGGCCTGATTGGAAAAATCATGGATTCGCTTTTGCATGTAGTCGAAGCAAAAGTGATTCGCTGGGCGTAATGGAAAAATCGCAAGGACGGGAAAACTATGTTAGAAAAAACAGAGCCGTGCATAACGGTTTCGCATGTAGAAAAAAGCTTTATACAGGACGAAAAAACGCTCAAAGTGCTCGACGACATAAGCTTTACGGTAAACAAAGGCGAGATTCTCTGCATTGTCGGCAGCTCCGGCTGTGGCAAAAGCACCCTGCTCCGCGCGATTGCAGGCCTGGACACTGCATTCAGCGGCAGCATCACCGTAAACGGAGAGCCGGTAACTGGCGTAGACAGCTCGCGCGGCATGGTCTTTCAGGAGCACCGGCTGTTTCCGTGGCTCACGGTTGAGCAGAACGTCGGCTATGCCTTAACTGGCGTGCCGAAAGACGAAAAAAAGCGCGCAGTCCAAAAAAGCATTGCGCTCGTAAACCTGCAGGGCTTTGAAAAGTCGTACCCAAAGCAGCTTTCAGGCGGCATGGCGCAGCGGGCCGGCATTGCGCGCGCGCTGGTAAACAAGCCGCCGGTGCTGCTTCTGGATGAACCCTTCGGCGCGCTCGACACGTTTACCAAAATCAGTATGCAAAAAGAGCTTAAACGCATTCAGCGCGAAGAAGGCACGACGATGGTGCTTGTCACCCATGACATCGAAGAAGCGGTGTTCCTTGCAGACAAGGTAGTCGTCCTTTCCTCGCGCCCGGGAAGCATAAAAAGCACGGTACAGGTGGAACTGCCAGAACCGCGCAACCGAAACAGCATCGACTTTCTGCGCATCCGCAAGAAGATTTACGATCAGTTCTTTACGGAAGAGCAGATAGAAGAGGAATACAATATTTAATACGCTGGAGGAGTGTATGAAAAAAACAACTGTTGTGATTGCAGCCGCACTGGCTGTGTTTGTATCTTTGCCGACCTTTGCGGCAAAGGAGAAGAAAGCGAAAAAGGCTAAGAAAGGCACAGATGTCGTCCGCATCGCCATTCAGCCGTCGGCAGCGTTCATTCCGCTGTATGTCGCCCGCGAAAAAGGCTGGATTGAAGAAGCGCTCGCAAAGAGCCAGGTATCGGTTGTCTGGAACGATTTTGAGTCCGGTCCGCCGATGAATGAATCGCTTGCAGCAGGCAAGAGCGACATCGGCGTTATCGGAGACGTTCCGACGGTAAGCGCAATAGCTGCCGGCCAGAAAAACGAGGTTGTCGGCGTGCCTGCAAACGGTCCTGACGCATACGCCGTGCTTGCAAAGGCAGACAATGCCGCAATCAACTCGGGCGCAGATTTGAAGGGCAAAAAAGTGGCGACCGTCATCGGTTCTACCGGCCACAATCTGATTAAGAAAGTCGTTGAGAAAAACGGCTTTACGCTTTCAGACATCGAGCTGATTAACATCAGCGCAGGAGACGCAGGCAGCGTGCTTGCAACCGGCAGCGTTGACGCAGTTGTCATCTGGGAGCCGAACGTAACACGCCTGGTCGATAACGGCACTGCAAAAATCGTTGCACAAGGCTCTGACACAAGCCTGCGCGGCACAAACACCTTTGTCGCACGCAAAGCATTCACACAGGCACAGCCGGAAACCGTCAGCGTCATTCTGGAGCAGTTTGCACGCGCAGTGCAGGCACTCCCGACACTCGACGAGGCAACGCTTTCTAGCGTCGCATCAAAACTCGGTCTGGATGCAAGCCAGGTAAAGAAGATTCTGCCGAAGTACAACTTTGCCGTAACCGTAGACAGCGTGGACGCAGCCGCTTTGCAGGACACGATACAGTTCCTCGTAGGCATCGACGTGCTTTCAAAGGAATATCAGATAAAAGAGTACATTAACACCAGCTATTTTGAAAAATCTGGTGCAGCAAACTACTTGAAATAACAAAAGGGAAAATCTATGGGCTTTGTAACAGATTCACTGCATAAGAGTGTGACGAGGGAAAAAGGACACGGCGCGACGTTGCCGCCGGTCTATCAGGTGAGCGCATTTGCCGCAGAAAGCATGGAAGGGCTGGAGGCAGTCTTTACCGGAAAGGCAGCAGGCTTTGCCTACACGCGCATCGGAAATCCCACGGTCGCCGCTTTTGAGCAGCGGATCTGTGCGCTTGAGCACGGCTTTGGCGCGGTTGCGACTGCCTCTGGCATGGCGGCAATCAGCCAGGGCCTGCTCAATTTCTTAAGCGCCGGCGACGAAATCATCGCCTCAGGCGGCCTGTACGGCGGCACGATTCAGCTTTTTACGCTGCTCCGCCAGATTGGCATAACCGTGCGCTATGCAGAGCACCTGTCGCCGGAGAGCATCGAATCACTTTACACGCCTCAGGTAAAAGCCGTATTCGCCGAAGTCATCTCGAACCCCGGCCTTGAAGTGCTCGACATAGCCGCGCTTTCCAAAGCTGCGCACAAAAAAGGCCTTCCGCTGATTATCGACAACACGACCGCAACGCCGTTTCTGTTTCATCCGATAGACGCAGGCGCTGACATTGTGATTCACTCATCGTCAAAATACATCAACGGGACGAGCAACAGCATAAGCGGCGTCATTATCGATTCCGGCAGATTCAACTGGGATTTTGAGCGCTACCCGGCACTCAAAGGCTTTGCCTCGTTCAAAAAGCTCGCATACCTGGTGCGCCTGCGGAAAGACGCGTGGGCAAGCCTTGGCGGCTGCCTCTCGCCGTTCAACGCATACATGAACATCATCGGGCTTGAAACGCTCGGCCTTCGCATGGAGCGCATCTGCAAAAACGCGCACGCGCTTGCAACGGCGCTCTCCGCTGTCGACGGCGTGAGCGTGCATTATCCGCTTCTTGCTACGGACAGCCAGCGCGAGCTCTGTGAAAAACAACTTTCCGGCTACGGCGGCGGCATCCTTACGCTGCGCGTCGGGTCAAAAGAAAAAGCATACAAAATCGTAAACGCGCTCAAAATCGCAACCGTCGCCTCCAACATCGGGGACGTGCGCACGCTCGTCATCTGCCCCGCGCAGACGCTTTTCCTGCACAACACCGAAGCCGAGCGCATCGCCGCCGGCGTGTTTGACGACACGATTCGCGTCAGCGTCGGCATAGAGGATGCGGAAGATTTGATTGCAGATTTTACGCAGGCGATTGCAAAGGCAGAATAAAGACAGAAAGTCTTTAGATTTTCCCGTCAAGAAGATACAATTTTTACAAAACTATGCTAAAATACAGATGTTGATTCTGATGGAGGTGCATTATGATGACAGCTGTAAAAGCGTATTTTGATGGGAAAAATTATATAACTCAGGGAAATGTCGCTGTAAAACCTAACCAACGGGTGATCATTACCTTTCTTGACGAATTTGAGCCTGTAAAACGCAACTTGAAAAAATATGTCGGCACAATAAGCAAAGAAGATTCTGACATTATTTCGCAGACGGTAGCGGATGGACGTAAGGTAGACTGCGATGAATGGTAAACTACTCGATACGAATGTAATCATACGCTACATTAAAGATGAAGGCGGTCTTGACGACATATTTCAGGAACAAGAACTGTTTTACTCATCTGTAACACTCGGCGAGTTGCTTTTTGGAGCTGAATGTTCTCAGCGGAAAGAAGAAAACAAAAAAGTGTATTCCGAATTCTGTGCCGAGCTTGAAGAAATAAAACCGGATGCTGTTGTTGCCCCTTTTTATGCAAAAATCAAAGCGCAGCTAAAAGCCGATGGTCACCCAATTCCCGAAAATGACATCTGGATTAGCGCTTGTGCCATGGCTTACGGACTGACAATTGTTACTGCGGATAAGCATTTTTCACTCATAAAAGGACTCACCCTAGAAAGCAGATAAAGCATTGCTGGAAAAGACTGCAGCAAGGAGCGTTTCTATGCATATCATCGAAAAAATCAGTAACTTTGTGGGGAAGATGATGGCCGTCATTGTTCTTGGCCTTGCGGCGCTTTCGCTTTTTTTGCCTGCGTCGGGACTGTGGATTTCGCTTTCTTGGGTCAACTATCTGCTCATGGTGGTTATGTTCGGCATGGGCTTAACGCTCCGGCTGGAATACTTCAGGCTGATTTTTACGCGCCCAAAGGATATTTTGCTCGGCTGTGCGGCGCAGTTTATCATCATGCCGGCGCTTGCGTTCCTGTTGAGCCGGATTTTTGGACTGGAGCCGGCGCACTGGTCTTTGTTGTGGTTAGCCTGCACAATCTTCTGGGCTACGGCTGCGGCTTTGGGCTTGGAACGCTGCTCCGGCTCTCTGTGCCCAAAACAAAGGCGCTTTCGATTGAAATCGGTATGCAAAACTCAGGCCTGGCATCAAGCCTTGCCGCCACGGCCTTTCCCTCTCTTGCCATGGCAACGGTACCAGGCGCTGTTTTTTCTGTCTGGCACAATATTTCCGGCGCCATCCTTGCAAACCTGTATCTGCGCTGGGGCACGGAGCGGCAGGGATTGGAGCGCAGATACAGGTTTGCAAGGATGG
>CALAEZ010000036.1 GCA_937891125.1 uncultured Treponema sp.
ATCAAGGACTGGAGTAACTTTTTTTGAGTTACACTCTTGACAAAATCATAGGATTCCCGGATTTTCATCTGGGACCACTTGAAAAATTTCGGTGCTCTGTAATCAATCCACCATTCGCCCCTGAAAAAGCCGTTGTCGTTCATCACCGGGGGTACAAAAATCACTTTTGCCGGATTTTCCGTGTCGTATTCAAAAACATTTGATTCCCATTGGTCTTTATTCTTGCAGGGAAAATTCTGTTTGTCTGTTGGGGTAAAAACTGAGAACCTGTATTTCCCGGCTTGCAGGTGCAGGTGCATGGCCATTCCCCCGTCTAGATAAAGGATATTTTTGTATTTATTTGCCACATTCGGAATTGTCGCCCATTCATAGCTTGCGGAAACCTTGCTCTTGCTCACGTCATTTCCATTCTCGTCTTCAATACGCAGGTAACATCGGACGTAATTGAAGTCCGTTTTATTTTCAGGCCTGTAAATTATTAATTCCCAAGGATTGTGTTTTATCGGGGCAAGCTCCCCTGCAGCGGAAAAAAGCGAAAATATCAAAAGTAGGGAAAAAAATATGCTTAATCGTGAGCCTTTCATCATCATTATTTTCGGTAAAAATAATGTCAGGCTTAGTCTTAGTTCTCTGAAACATCAGTTGATTTTTTTGCTAGCCCTGTTTTTTTTTGCAATTCCTAGCAAAATAGTAGGTAAAACTACTTCTCAATCCTCTGCAAAAACTTTATAATCATGCTCATGAACAAATACCGAAACGACTTTCCCCTTTTTAAGGCAATTGATGAAAACTCCTCTGAGAAAAACAAAAATCTTGCATATCTCGATAATGCGGCTACGGCCCAGCGACCTTTTTCTGTCTTGGAGGCTATGAATAATTTTTATTCTGAGCATAATGCAAATCCCTTGAGAGGTTTATATCCGTTGAGCGAGCGGGCTACCAAGGCTTATGAAGATTCCAGAGAAACTGTGGCCCGTTTTATAAATGCGCCGTCAAGCCGTGAGGTTATTTTCACAAGAAATACGTCGGAAAGCCTGAATCTGATTGCCAATACCTATGGGCTACAGAATGTTGGGCCGGGAGATGAAGTTCTTGTTTCAATCATGGAGCATCATTCTAACATCCTGCCCTGGCAGTTTGTTTGCCGCAGTAAAGGTGCCAGCCTGAAATATATGTATGTTGACAAAGAAACTGGTGAAATCCCTGAAAGTGAATTTGAAAAAATCACCGAGAAGACAAAAATTGTTGCCCTTACTCATGTCTCAAACGTTTTGGGAACCGTGAACCCTGTCAAAAAAATCGCCCGGCTGGCTCATGAGAAAGGCGCGGTTATAGTCGTTGATGGCGCACAGTCCTGCCCCCACATGAAAATTGACGTGCAGGAGCTGGAAGCTGATTTCTTTGCCATGAGCGCTCATAAGTTCTGTGGTCCCATGGGAATTGGAGCCGTCTGGGGCAAAGCCGACTTGCTTGAAAAAATGCCGCCCTTCCTCCGTGGGGGCGAAATGATTGAGTATGTGACAGAGACTGACGCTACTTGGGCAGAGATTCCCCATAAATTCGAGGCCGGCACTGTAAGCGCAGGTGACGCTGTGGGAATGGCGGCCGCAATCCGTTATATTCAGTCAGTGGGCTTTGAAAATATCGAGAATCACGATTCCCTGCTTGCGGTAAGGTTGCTTGAAGGCCTTAAGCAAATACCCCATGTCCATATCATAGGAAACAAAGACGGCAGAAAACGTTGCGGAATCGTCACTTTTACGGTGGACGGCGTTCATCCCCATGACATTGCCACTCTTTTGGCAGAAGAAAATATTGCCATTCGTGCCGGACATCATTGTGCCCAGCCTTTGGGAGCCTATCTGGGCCAAAATGCCACTGCCCGGGCAAGTCTCTATTTCTACAATACAGAGGCCGAAGTTGACCTGCTGATTTCCAAGGTCGCCCAATTGCGGCAGTGGAGCGGATTCTCCTCTTAGCTTATGGAAAACAGACGCTGAATTTGTTATAATGGGCTTCGTGAATACTATTGATGACAAAAACATTCATCATGTTGATGGTGAAAAAATCGTTATACAAGGGGCGCGGGAGCACAATCTCAAAAACATCTCCGTGGAGATTCCCCGCAACAAGCTGGTCGTTATTTCAGGTCTTTCAGGAAGCGGCAAGTCTTCCCTTGCTTTTGACACCCTTTTTGCCGAGGGTCAGCGCCGTTACATGGAAAGCCTTTCTTCCTACGCCCGGCAGTTTTTGGGCAGCATGGATAAGCCTGATGTTGATTTAATCGAAGGTCTTTCTCCTGCAATTTCCATCGAGCAGAAAACCACTCACAATAATCCCCGGTCAACCGTCGGCACGGTCACTGAAATCTACGATTATTACCGCCTTCTTTTCGCCAGGATTGGCCACGCCCACTGTCCCAATTGCGGACGAGAAATCAAAGAACAGAGCGAAGACCAGATTATCGACACCATTATGTCCTGGGGGGAAGGAACAAAAATCACGCTTTTGGCTCCTGTCATCCGCGGGAAAAAGGGCGAGCATCAGAAAATCATCGAGGACGCCCAGAAGTCGGGTTTTGTCCGCGCCAGAATTGACGGCCTTATGGTGGAGCTGGACGACTCCATCAAGCTTGACAAGCAGAAAAAGCACACAATCGAAATCGTAGTCGACCGAATCGCCCTCAAAGAAGACTCCCGCAAGCGTCTTGCAGAAAGCGTCGAGGCGGCCTTGCAAAGCTCCAACGGAGTAATAGTGGTTTTGCGGCGGGTGGAAGACGAGAGCGAGAAGGGCTGGCACGAAGAAGAAGTCTTTTTCAGCCAGAAAAATGCCTGTCCTGACTGCGGAATTTCTATCCCTGAATTGCAGCCCCGGCTTTTCTCATTCAACAATCCTTTCGGAGCCTGCCCGGAATGTACCGGCATAGGCGAAAAAATGGAATGGGACGCAAAAAAAATCCTTCCTGACGAGTCTCTTTCCTTTAACGAGGGTGCCTTTCCTTTCTACAATCCCGACAGCGAATGGAACCGCTCTCTTTTCGGAGCTGTTGCCGAGACCGGCGGATTTTCCCTTGACACTCCAATTAAGGATTTGAGCGAAGAGCAGAAAAATTTCCTCTGGCAGGGCGACGACTCAAAAATCATGCACTGGATTTACCAGAAGCAGAGCGGCGAGGGATTCTCCGAGTACAAGCGGCCCTGGATCGGCGTTTGGGCTGACATGAAGCGGCGCCACAACGAGGCTTGGGGTGAAGCCCAGCGGGTCCGCATGGAAGAGCGTTTTATGTCGGTGTCTGAGTGTACCTGTTGCCACGGAAAGCGCCTGCGAAAAGAGGCACTGGGCGTCACTCTCGGCGGAAAAAATGGCAAGAACATCATCGACTTGTGCGCGCTCAGCGTCATCGAGAGCCTTGATTTTATCGAAAATTTGCAGCTTACCGAAACCGAAAAACTCATCGCTTCCCAGATTCTAAAAGAGATAAAGGCCCGCCTCACTTTCCTGAAAAATGTAGGGCTGGATTATCTTACCCTGGAGCGGTCTGCCGGCACTTTATCTGGCGGCGAGGCTCAGCGAATCAGGCTTGCCACCCAGATTGGAAGCGGACTGACGGGCGTAATGTACATCCTTGACGAGCCTTCAATCGGACTTCACCAGCGGGACAATGAGAGGCTTATCGAAACCCTCACTTATCTCCGTGACCTTAAAAACACGGTCATCGTCGTGGAGCATGACGAGCAGACGCTCCGCACTGCCGACTGGATTGTCGACATCGGCCCCGGCGCTGGCGTGCACGGCGGTCAGGTCGTGGCAAGCGGAACTCCTGAGCAGATTATGTGCGTACAGGAAAGCGTAACTGGGCAGTATCTAGCAGGAACGCTCCGCATGCCCATTCCAAAGGCGCGCAGGAGCGGAAACGGTCACGTAATCGGCCTGAAGGGCGTGCGCGAGCATAATCTGCAGAACGTGAGCGTTGATATTCCGCTCGGCACATTTACCTGCATTACCGGCGTTTCCGGAAGTGGAAAAAGCACGCTTTTAAGCGACGTGTTTTATCCTGCCGTCTCAAACCGCCTTATGCGAACCGACTATGCCGTAGGTGCGTTTGAAAGCATTGAAGGCTTAGAGCATATTGATAAAGTCATAAATATAGACCAAAGCCCGATTGGACGCACGCCGCGCAGTAACCCGGTGACATACGTGGGTGTTTTTAATAGCATACGCGACCTGTTTGCAGAGCTTCCCGACAGCAAGGCGCGCGGCTACAAGGCTGGAAGATTCAGCTTTAACGTGAAGGGCGGACGGTGCGAGCACTGTCAGGGCGCGGGCACGATTACGATTGAGATGAACTTTTTACCCGACGTGTTCATTCAATGTGACGTGTGCCACGGTCACCGCTTTAATGCAGAAACGCTTGACGTGCGCTACAAGGGAAAAAATATCAGCGACGTGCTTGATATGACGATAGAAGAAGCCGCTGACTTTTTCAGCCACATTCCGCATATCGCGCGTAAGCTTGAAACGCTAAAAAGCGTCGGCTTAGGCTACATTCAGCTCGGGCAGAATGCGCTTACGTTAAGTGGCGGAGAAGCGCAGCGCGTAAAGCTTGCAACCGAGCTTGCCCGTCCGTCTACCGGTAAGACGCTCTACATTTTAGACGAGCCGACAACGGGCTTACATTTTGCGGACGTAAAGGTGCTGATGGATGTAATCCAGCGGCTTGTTGACAAGGGAAACACGGTGGTGATGATTGAGCATAATCTTGACGTGATTTGTCAGGCAGATCACATCATCGACTTAGGCCCAGAGGGAGGAAACAAGGGCGGCACGGTTGTGGCTGTCGGAACGCCGGAAGAAGTCGCTCTCGTAAAAGAAAGCTACACGGGGCAGTTTGTCGCAGAACAACTGGCACGTGATAGGGAGCGGTCAGCCGCAGGCTGATGAGCCGCGAGTGGCGCAGCGGCTCGCGCGAGGTCTTTCCAGCGCCCCCGCGCGGGAATCACAGAGAAAAGCTATCTGAAAAGCGGTCTGTATGGGCTGCTATTTTGTTCCGACTAAGACCGGGATATATTGTTAGGAGAAAACGATGACATTCAAGGATTTGAAGGTTGCAGTCTACGCTGACGGCGCGGACATTGAGGGCATGAAGGCGATGTATGCATCGGGCTTCGTGAAGGGATTTACGACGAACCCCAGTTTGATGAAAAAAGCGGGCGTAAAGGATTATGTTTCGTTCGCAAAAGATGTCGTGAAGGCGATCCCCGACCTGCCGCTTTCGTTTGAGGTGTTCGGAGACGACTTCGACACGATGGAAAAAGAAGCAAAAGTCATCGCCGCGCTCGGAAAAAATGTGTTCGTAAAGATTCCGATTATGCTCACCGACATGACAAGCACAGCCCCGCTGATTAAAAAGCTGTCGGCACAGGGCATCCAGCTGAACGTGACGGCGATTTTTACCGCTGAGCAGGTACAGGAAGCGGTTGACGCATTCGCGCCGAACACCAAGAACATCATTTCTGTGTTCGCCGGCCGCCTTTCCGACACCGGTAACGACCCGATTCCGGTCATCAAAGAGACCGTGCGCATTTGTAAGAGTAAGCCGGGCACGATGAGCCTGTGGGCTTCTACCCGCGAGGTCTACAACGTAATGCAGGCCGACGAGCTGGGCTGCGACATCATCACCACGCCGAACAGCGTAATCGAAAAGCTCGGCGGCATGGGTAAGACTCCGATGCAGGGAAGCCAGGACACCGTGCTGACTTTTGCAAAGGACATTAAGTCGCTCGGATTCTCAATTCTGGGATAAAAAGCCTGGCAGCAGATAGGCGGCTGATTTTGTGCACATACAGGTGCGGCAGAGTCAGCCGCTTTTTTTATTACGCCTAGCGGCTGGCTTTTCCGGCAGGATGGAGCGTCCCCCCAACCTGCTTTCGCATTTATTTTGAACGTAACAAATCTTTATAGGAGCTCCAGCAAGCTGCAGCACAATACTGTTCGTAGTATTCAGCAGGAACTTGAATCTCACTCAGATTTGGGCAGTCTGCAAAACTGTCGGCACTGACGGTATAAACAAGCGTATCGCCGAGAATGACGGTTGTGAGTGATGAGCACCCTTTAAAAGCGTTGCTTTGTATGTCACCGTCTACGGTAACCGTTTCTAGCACCGTATTTCCTTGAGCATAGCCTGTAGGAATACTGTCATTCACACGCTTGTACCCAATCACTGCCGATCCCCAATAAACATCTTCATACGTGCGGAGAACAGTTAAATTTTTTACGCCAAGCCCAGAAACGCTTTCTAACGCTGTTTTCAGTACATACGAATCTTGCGTATACAAAGTATGCTGAAATGCAATAACCAAATCTGGGAAAATGGAAAACAAACCTTTTTCTGAAAACGATGAAACAAGGTTTTCACAATAAGAAAAATTATCAGCGCCGCCAATCGAAAATGACACCACGTTGCCAAAGTCGTTTATAAAAAGTTTTCCCACATCATCGGAAATAGGTATAGCGGAAAGGTTTTTGCAACCGTAAAAGTTTTTACTCCCAGAAACAGCGTAAATCGGTACGGTGGCATTAACCTTTTTTAGATTCGTGCACCCGTAAAAAAGACCTGTTGTTCCTACCATGTTGTAAGAAAAGTTTACGGTATCAACAGTGTTTTCGCCCGTTTCGTCTAGTTCTAGTCCCGAAAAGCTGTAGCCCTCAAAGTTGTAATTAACCGTTTCAAGATCTTCGCAACACGCAAACAAATACGCAGCGCTTACATAGCCGAGGCAAAAATCCAACGTCAGTTCTTTTAGCCCCGTACAGCCAAAAAACGCATAATTTCCATCGGAAAATCCGAGAGCACTAATTTCAAGCGTTTCGGAAAGCCGTGTTTTGTAAAACGCATAATCGCAAAGAGAGGAACGGCCTACAAAGGATACAGCGATTGCCTTATCGCTTCCATTTTCGCCAAAACAGTACGACGGTATATAGGCATTGTCAAACGTTACGGCGGTTAGGTTCGGGCAATCTGCCAAAAGTCCCGTTTCGCTATAATATATTCCTTTGATGGTCACTTCTTCTATGGCGGTGCCACGCAAGGAGTCTGGCGCAAACGTGCCGTTCTCTCCAACAGAAATGGTACGAAGATTTGTGCAACCTTTAAAAGTGCCATAACAGGTTGCATCAGAAACAATCACCGATTCAAGCGAGGTAAGCCCTGAAAAATCAAGATTTACCTTACAGCCACCAGCGGAAAAATCCAGGGCGGTGAATGTACTTTCAGGACTGAATGGAGCTGCATACGACGATTGATTTCCATATTCGCAGTTTACCGTGCACCCCTCTTCAAAAATAACACGGGCGGTCGGGATTCCTGCATAATCACCATCTTCCAATGTGTATGTGGTTCCATTCTTAAAAATGATGGTTGCAAAATCTGACAAGTCGGCAGGAACGCCTGCAAATGCGTCTGTTTTTGCGCGGACTATGGTTTCTTGGGGAATTGCAATTTCAGTAAGAGCCGTACAGTCCTTGAATGCCTTTTCGCCAATAACGCAATCGGTGCTGTCTCCTGGAATTATTGTCAGCTTTTGTAAGGACGTACAGCCACCAAAGCAGTTGGCAGGAATTGCATCGCCGTAGACAGTCACTTCCTCAATGTCAGCATACGCAAATGCATTACTGTACGCCATCACGCCCTGCACCGTAAGGTTCTTTACCGTGGTAGAATCAAAAATTCTACTTGCACGTACATCTCCCGTAATGGTAAGTTCGTCAAAATGACATACACAAAAGACGGAGTAAGCGCAAATGTCGGTGGTTCCTAAAAATGTTATACTCGTCAGCCCGGAAAGCGCATACGGTTTTGTCACTTTCTGAACCGTTGCGGGAACAACAAGTTCTTTTGGACCGTTGATTTTAAAGTTGATATACACAAGGTCGCCAGGAAGCACAACCGTTTTGCACCACAGGTTGTATTGGTATGGAATTCCGCCTGCATTGTAATCGGTTCCCTCTCTATCAAGCGAAAACCCTTTTGGGAACTCCAAATCGCGGAGCTCTGGCAAGGCATAGAACATGATGTCGTCACTGCTAAATCGTGAAAGCGCATCGTCCATTGTAAACTTTGAAACACCTTCTTCAATCACCAGCTGTTTTATACCATTGTTTGGCATCCGGTAGCTCCCCTGCGTTACAAAAAAAGCATTCCAAGAAATTGCCGTTACGGGGTATCCGTCTAGTGTTGCAGGAACGGTTACATCGGTAAGAACGGGGAGCCGGTCTTCTTTAATCTGGGTGATGATAACCTCGGTTTCCGATCCGTCTACAAATTCGTATATAAAATCCTCCGCTGTAGACGCAACAACTTCATATTCGTCATCGTCATCTTCACTGCTTTCGGCGTTTGTATCAGCGTTTGCCGTTTTTCCGCTTCCAAAGCCTTGGATGGCAACCGCACCGTTATTTTCCGAGTAGGCAAATGTTGCAATATCGGTGACAACACAAATCTCAAATGTCGCCGTAAATGTCTCAGCGCCGTCATTATACACAATGGAAACAACTATGCGCCCGCCCGAAAGACTTTCTGCGGAAACTTCCGTGCCATCCACCGTGAAAAGTTGTACGTCATATGAACCAGTAAAATCAGACACGGTGCCATTTTCGTCTACCCAAGAGAGAGAAAGCCCAGAAAGGTCAAGACTTTCGTTTGCTGCGTAGATTGTTTTTTCTGGTAACGTTGTAACAACGAGCGACGCTGCCTGCTCAATGGGTTCAACACCTGTTTCGGACGGATTGTCATCCGAAGGAGTGGGATCATCGGCTGCGGATTGCATAACGGTAATTCTAAAAGACGTAGCAAACGACTGGCCTTCATACGAAGCGGTAACAGAAACAGTCCAACTCCCCAGTTGACTTTCCGAAAATGCAGTGCCAGAAGTGAGTACGCTTCCGTCTGAAAGCGAAAGCGTATACTGTGTACAGACCGTTGTCGTTCCGTCGCTGTGTACAAAGCACACCACAAACCCGTCTGTCGAGAATGTTTCAGAAAGGCGTATATCGTAAACCACCTGCGCAGGCAGCTGGGTAATAGCCATTCCGACAACGGTTGTACTCGGCTCATTCTCTTCAATACGGGAAGATGATGACAACGAGCAGCCAACTAAACAAAAAAGCAGTACAAAAACAGCAATTTTGAGTACAGATTGTGCTCTCCGCTGCAAAAAACATTGTGTTATATACATAGTATTCAACTCCTTATTCTTCTGTAAGCTCTACATACTCAACCAAATCAGGATATGTTTTTGCAATTTTTCTACCCACATCGTTGTAGCACATGTAGCGTGATGACCATTTATTCCATGTCTGAGTATCCACATAATACATGGTGACCTTTTGCACTGCATCGCAGCCAGAGAAGATATCGCTCTCTGCCTCATCAGCCCCAGAACGCGGCATTGCCCACGGCCATATTTCTATGCTTTCAAGTGCGGAGCAATTTTTAAATACAGCTGAATCAAACTTACACCATATAGGATTGTAAAATGTTTTTTCCACATCATCAGGAAACGCAAATTGCAAACTTTTTAATGCGGTGCAATTTTCAAAAGCGCTGTCGCCTATAAATGCCGAGCTATAGTCGTATGGAAGAATCTTGAGAGCTGTAATATGTTCGCACCCATAGAATGACTTCGAGCCAATAGAGGCAAATACACAGAGGCTTCCCGTAATGCCTGTACAGCCATAGAATGCGCGGTTTCCAATACTCTGTACGGACGTAAGATTTGTTATCGTTTCAAGGCTTTCCAGTCCGCTGAAGGCATCGGCTTCTATGGTCGTAACATTTTGCAGGTCAATGCTTTTAAGCGAGGTACAATGGGCGAAACATTTTTCAGAAATAACGGAACAGTCTGCATCGAGCACAACGTTTTCTGGACATTGCGCGGCACAGATAAGAATCAGCGTTTTTATACCACCAGACTCCGTTGTATCTTGATACAAAAACGCATTATTTTTCAACGTAAACGCCGTGGCATCGGATGCAACCTCTATGCTTTCAACATCAAGGCCTCTAAATGCTTTCGAACTTATACTTGTAATACGCGAGCCGATTACACATTTTTTTATGCCCGTGCCTTCAAAAACACCGTCAGGAATGCAGCCTGAAATATTGGGCATGTCCGTAAGCGCAGTGCAGCCATAAAAAGCACTCGTGCATTTTTCGTCCATAACAATTGTGCCGTTAAACGTAAATGTAGCATCGGCACATCGCAAAAATGCGCAACTTTCCACAAACGTAGGCAGCTTTGAAAAGACAAAGTTTTCTGTAACAGCGTCCCTAAACGCCGCCTGGTCTATATACGTTATCCCTGATAAATCTATGGTTCCTGCGATTTTTGCTTCCAAAAAGGCGTCTTCCCCGATACGATTTACCGTATCGGCAAAAACCACGCTGTTAATTGTATTTCTGCAGAATTGCAGATATACAGGATTTTTTTCCACAACAAGGCGGGTACATGTATTGTACCCGGACCTAAACGCCATTGTTTCGCTTTTTACGGTGCAATCATTGGAAAACGTGCATTCCAAAAATGAAACGTCATTGTACACATCGGTAATTTCAACAGCACAGTCAAAATTGCACGACTGGAATTTTGTTTTTGCCCCATAAAGAACAGGCGGCTCTGAAAGCGCACAGTATTCAAAGCCGTTTGAAAACTCGGTTACGTCTGGCGAAAAACTGATTTTTATCGGCTCATAGGCAGTGTCGTTTTCCTGTGTTTCTTCATTCCACGTACTTGAAGCAAAGCTCCTGATAGTGGGGAACGCTGTGCAGTTGGCGTTGATTTGAACTTCATTGGCATAAAATCCGCCAGCGTCTGGAAGATCGCAGTCTGCGACCGCTCCATTTATAACAAGGCGGTTAGAATAGAAATAGCTGTTTTTTATTTGTGTGACGCTTTCAGGAATAACAATTTCCTCTAACAAAAAGTAGTCTGGATAAAAACGAGCGTCTGTCACATAAAAATCTTTTATACTTTTTACGCTGCCAAAGTCAATTGAACTAAAGTAGCCGCTGATGACTTTTCCAGAAATTTCGGTACAGGTGTCTTCAAGAATAAGCGCGTAGCCAGCTCGTTTGGTATAAAAATAGTATACTTCATTTGTTTCTTCATTCCATTCCCTGTCCATCCAGTGTTCCCTCGAATCTTCATCGACATAGACCTTTTCAAGAGCCGCACCTTTTGTACTAAAACACTCCCCCGAAGAGGTGCTATTCATAATTCCGTCATATATGGATTCTGATAAATCACAGGCAACGGTAAGCGTTGCAAGGTAGTCGCAGTCATCGATGATGCCTTGTCCGATTTTTTTTACGGTCTGCGGAATGTACAGCGACTGTATCTTCATACCTGCAAAGCAGCCTTTGCTGAGCGTGGTAAGACTTTCTGGAATGGTAATCTCGGTAATGTCCGTGCCGGAAAATGCACGATTTCCAAGTTCAGTAAGATGAGCCGGCAATATGATTTCCTGCAATGCGGTTTCTAAAAAAGCAATTGCGCCAATGCTTTCAATACGTTCTGGAAGTATGACTGATTGCAAGTGCGTATAGGCAAATGCCCCCTCACCAATAGACACAAGCGTTTCTGGGAACGTAATTGATTGCAGTGCTGTTCCATAAAATGAGCTTTCACCAATGGATTCAAGCTGGGAGCCATCTGCAAACGAGACATTCTGCAATGATGTACATCCAGAGAACGCATATTCAGAAATGGTGGTAACAGATGCAGGAATTGAAACGGAAACAATTGCTTTTTCTAACCGAAATGCGCTCGAGGCAATCTCGGTTACCGGCAGCCCCTCAATTTCGGCGGGAATGACAAGATGCACCCTGTCTTTTTCATCATCCAGTCCATAGACAGAAATAGAACGTTCACTTTTTGCATAGTGGAAACCAGAACTGGATGTATAGATTTCAACGTGTTTTTCCTGTGATTGCGTTTCGGATTCATGTCCTACATCCGCACAGGAAACAAAGAGTTCAAGCAGACAAATTAAGAGAAGATTATACCCCCCCCCTTCATCATCGTACAAAAATGTCTTTTTTTCATTGGAGCCTCCAATTTCTTTTGATAATCTTATTGTGAGCGAAAAATACTATTAAAGTCAATAACAGAAAGTCCACTTACTGCACATCGCATTTTCGGAGCCAGTGCTCCCGCTTTACGCGTATCAGAAAAAGTACGCCGCGGCAACATAGCTCAGCGCACATAGCAATCCAGGCGCCGGATAAGCCGAAGTGCGGCACTAAGAGCATAATCAGTACGATGCGGCAGCCCCACATGCTGACCAGATTCAGTATGCCTGGAATGAACGTGTCACCGGCGCCGCGCAGAGCGCCACTTGCAACGATACTGGCGGCAAATAATGGCTCTGCAAACATTTCTATGCGGAGAACGTGTGCGCCAAGCGCGCGGACGCAAGAGCCGGTACAAATCTCCGCCAGAAAGCCATGCCTGTTCTTTTCCGTAGCGAGGGACAAATTGTCGGAAATCTTCGATAAGACTCCACTGGCTCAGATAATGCGGCTGCGGCATAGAAAAAAGCCCGCAGGCGGGAAATGAAATGCTGACATGCACTTCAAAACGGCCATGCGGTTTTTTTTTGTGTTTGCGTTACTTCGTTACGGACGAACCACAATCGAAGCAAGCTCCGGATTCTTTTCAAGCTCTTTCTTTAAGCCCTCTTCGCGAGCCTTGTTGCGGTATGCGGGATCCTGGAAGCTGTAGGTAAAGTTTGTATGAACGTCATACGTGCCCTGCATGATTGCAAAAGCGTCTTCTGTCATAACAAGCTCTTCGTCTGTCGGAATGACGAATACTTTTACCTTGCTGTCGTCAGCACTGATGCAGGTTTCTGCGTTGCCGGTGTTTGCAAGCTCATTCTTTTTCGGGTCAATTTTTACGCCCATCCATTCAAGGCCTTCCAGAGCCTTGCCGCGGATAAGAGCAGAATGTTCGCCAACGCCTGCAGTGTAGACGATTGCGTCAACCGGACCGATTGCAGCCATGTATGCGCCAAAGTATTTCTTTAAGCGGTATACTTCCATGTCTACAGCAAGCTGGCAGTCAGCGTCGCCCTTTTCTGCAAGGTCGGCAACGTCGCGGCGGTCAGCAGATTTGCCGGTAAGACCGAGCAAGCCGCTCTTTTTGTTCATAGCGGTATCCATTTCTGCTGCGCTCATGCCAGTTTTGCGCATGATGTAGAACGGAAGAGCCGGATCCATATCGCCAGAACGAGTGCCCATCACCAAGCCTTCAAGCGGAGTAATACCCATTGAAGTGTCAAAGCACTGACCGTTTTTAACGGCGCACATAGAAGCACCGTTACCGACATGTGCGATAATCACGTTGGTGTCTTTCGGAGCCTTGTGCAGGAGTACAGAAGCGCGCTTTGCGGTGTACAGGAAGCTTGTTCCGTGGAAGCCGTAGCGGCGAGCACCGTATTTTTCGTACCACTCTTTCGGAATTGCATAGCGGTAGCTGGAAGCAGGCATCGTCTGGTGCCATGCGGTGTCGAGCACTGCAACGTGCGGCACGTTCGGAAGCACTTTCTGAGCAGCTTCAATGCCCATAATGTTTGCCGGGTTGTGGAGCGGACCTAAATCCTGTACTGAGCGGAATGTTTCAAGAACCTCTGGAGTTACCTTTACGCTCTTAGTAAACTTGTCGCCACCATGAAGTACGCGGTGACCGACAGCACCGATAACGCTCATGTCAGCAATAACACCATGCTCTTTGTCGGTAATTGCGCTTAAAATCAGCTCGATAGCTTCTTTGTGAGTAGGACATGCGCTTTCAAGCACAAACTTGTCTTTTCCTTTTGGCTTGTGGGTGATTACAGAACCTGGCTGAGTAACGCGCTCAACAACGCCGGTTGCCAAAACATCTTTATTATCCCAGTCATACACCTGGTATTTTGCGGATGAAGAACCGCAGTTCAAAGTAAGAATAACCATAATATGATATTATAGCGCCGCGTGCGCCTATTTTGCAAGAACTACATTAGGCGCCGTGTCAGTAAGATCTTCCTTGAGGTAGATGTACTTAAACGGGTGGATGTCAAGCGCATTCGTGTACCAACCGCCGACCAGATTCGGGTTGACGGCATGCAAGCTCACCTGATGTGCAATCGGGAGTAAGACGCCATCGTCTAAAAGCACCTGCTCGGCGCGGCTTAGCAGTTTGTAATGCTCTGCACTGTCGGTGGTGGCGGCAGCTTCTTTTAAAAGGCTTTCAAAGTGCTCGTTATGCCATTTTGTCTGATTCAACGTACTGCCCGCGCGGAACAGCTCCAGAAACGCCGTCGGGTCAGCAAAGTCGCCAATCCAGCTGTAGCTGAACAGGTCGCAGTTCCAGTACGGAATGCTGCCTAAATAGCGGTCATCGGGCGTTGTCTGCACAACAAGCTCCACACCCAGCGGCTCCCATGCGGCTTTCAGAAGCTCTGCCTGCATACGCTGCCGCTCGCTTGACATGGAAATGCCGTAGACCAGCTGGAGCTGCGTATCGGAGGCAATGCCTGCGTTTTTCCGCGCTTCTTGCATCATATCCAGTGCATCTTCGGGGGATGTTTCATGTAAACCTTCAACGGCAGGGTAGCCGGAAAGCGGATAGACAAGTGAATCTGCCTGCACAAGCGAGCCTGCGCGGAGCTGCTCCCACGGAACGGCGGTCAGCAGCGCGTTTCTAAAGTCAGCATTGTTCCATGGCGCGTTGCGGGCGGTAAAAAACAGGTATTCAGTGCCGAATTCCGCCGCAATGCGGATGGCGTAGGGATTTAAGAGCACTTTGGTGTCTACCATGTTTAAAATCCAGTCTGCCTCGCCCGCATTAAAGCGGAAGGCGTTTTCGGTAAGCTCGTTGCTTAGCTGCACCGCAATTTCCGGCAGCGCTACGTGCGCAGCATCCCAATAGTGCTCGTTTTTGGCAAAGACAAAGCCACTTTCGCCGCTTGAAGCAAGCACAAAGGCGCCGCTGTACACTCCCTGTTCTGGTATGACCGAAAACGCATGATGGCAGAGTATGCGCGGCAAGTGCGCGGTTGGCACAAGCAGGTCAACGACAAGCGTGCGTTCGTTGCGCGCCGTTATGCCAACACTTGCTTCCGCTCCAGAGCCAGTTCGGTAGGCTTCGGCACCAACAATGCAGTCTAAAAGGGAAGCGTACGGCGCTTCAGGCGTTGACAGCAGGCGAAGCCAGGAGGCGCGCACTGCCGCTGCCGTTATGGGCGAACCGTTGCTGAAGGTGGCGTTTTCGCGAATGGTGAATGTCCAGCGCTTTTTGGTGCGGGAAAGCTTGTAGCTTTCGGCAAGTGCGGGCACTGGATCGAGCGTTTTGGGATCATACGAATACAAGCCCTCGTACAGTGCGCTTAAAAACTGTGCTTCGGTAGAATAGTTTGCGGTATGCGGGTTAAAGTCGTATTCGTGATTAGGCGCAATAATGACAAAACGGCGCTGCAAGCTTTCATCGGCAGTCGTAAGCTCAGCGTCTTGTTCTGCTTCTAAAAGCTCAATTTCGTCTGCTGAAAGCTCATCAGGGCTGCCAGTGCCTTCCGCTGTCTGTGCAAAAAGTGATAATGCGCCGGCAAGGCACAAGATAGAAAAAAAAAGATTACGCTTCATTTGTGTCAATTCCAAGCTTCTTAAATTGAGCTTCCTCTTCGACGTAGGCGGTGTAGTCGGCGCGGCACTGGTTTGCTTTTACCAAACAGTTTTTGAGCGACGTCACTTCCATCTTTAACCCTTTGATTTTTGACTTATTTTGCGGCAGTACCGCCTGCTTAAAGTAGTCGTCAAGCCCGTTCAGCGTTTTTATCATGCGGCTGGATTCAACAATCTGACTGTTGACAAATTCGAGGATTTTTTCTTCGGGCTGTGCATAAATACGGGTGTAGCCAGGAGCGTCCTTAGAGGCGGCGGCAGCAAAGCGTCGTGCGCGCAGCTGCATTGACGACATGAATTCCTGATAGTCGATTTTTTCGCGGCGTTTCGTGTCGGTTGCTTCATCAGTTATAACAATCTGATAGAACAGCGGCTTTTCAGCAATCTTAAATGCTTTCATAAACAGCCGTTTAATGCGCTTACCAAGCGTGTTGTGTTCACTTTCGAGCAAATCGTGGTTTTCTGTAATTTTTTGCACCGCCGCATTAATTTGCGCTGGCATTGCGCCGAGCATACGGATTGCATCCATCAGCAGCTCTTTCGTGTCAATCTGCGGTTTTTTATTCTCTTCTTTTTTGCTTTTTACGTTGAGCTTTGCAAGCACTGCCTGCTGTAGCTCTTCCTTATTCGGCGCATGGTCTTCCTGAACAAGCTCGCTGACAAGCTCGCCGTAGAATGGCGTTTTTCCCATGGCGCTAGCAAAATGTTTTTTTATCTGCGCCATTTCTTCGGTGTCGCTTTGTTCAGCGGCAGCCATATCAAAGCCGTTTGCCGTGAATACCGTGCGGCGCACGTTACCCTTATAAAGCTCTTTTTGAAAATCGGCGAGCTGCTTGAGCTGCTCAGTGATGCTTGTAAGCGCTTTTCCCGCTTTAGAAACGCTGTCGGTAATCAGACTGATGGTAAACTGGTCGCCGCCCTGCTTACCGTCCACTAAAAGACCGGCAAGACCGCGCGTGTTTGGCTTGGGACTGTTTGGAGTGAAGGCATTCCATAAAAAAGAGCCGTTAAAGTCGACCAGTTTCTTTATGGTGCCAAGGGTCAGTCGCTCAACTGAAAATTTATAGTAATTACAGAGAAAGTCGAGTGTGCTGTCGTAATCTGAAAAACGCATACCGACGGCTAAGCTGCGGTCATTTTCCGAAAAATTGGTGTTTTCTGGTGTCACGATGTCTGAAATCTTTTTATCGAGCTTGTAGGGGTCTTTCTTAATGAGTGATTTTTTTAGCAGAAAATCATACAGATTGCGCACGCACGTGTGCAGCATGCGGTAGTTGTCCAAGAGTACAGGCAGTTCTTCGCTGTCATACCACTGCGTTTTTTCATCGAGAGCATGAATGAGGGTGTCGGAAAATGTCTTTATATCTGCCATACATATAATATCGGCAAATTTGTGCAAATTCTTGACTGGTGTATGGAGAATTCATAGGATACTGCGCCTTTGTCGTCGTTCACGGCTTGTCTTTGCGTGCAGATTGTCAGTGCTTGCTTGACCGTACAAGCGTGATTTTTTATACTTATGAAACTCTATTCTTATAGAAAACACAGGACATAAAAATGGCAGTTGACGAACAATTACAGACCATGCGCCATTCTCTGGCACACGTTATGGCAGAAGCGATTCTGCACCTTTTTCCAGGCACCAAAATTGCAATTGGACCTGCAATCGACAATGGATTTTACTACGATTTTGATTTTCCGACCGACCACAAATTAACCGAAGACGATTTTGGCGCAGTAGAAAAAGAAATGCGCAAAATTCTGGCAAGCGGTGCTGAGTTCGTGCGCAAGGAAGTGAGCAAGGAAGAAGCCCGCGCCATTTTTGCAGACCAGCCGTACAAGATTGAACTTATAAACGACCTGCCGGAAGACGCAGTCATCACCACTTACACGCAGGACGGCTTTACCGACCTTTGCCGCGGTCCGCACGTTGCAACAACAAAGGAAATTAACGCCCAAAGCTTTAAGCTTACCAAAATGGCAGGCGCATACTGGAGGGGCGATAGTGACCGCCCGATGCTTACGCGCGTGTATGCCGTTGCGTTTGCAAAGCCGAATGACTTAAAAGACTACCTGCACATGCTTGAAGAGGCAGAAAAACGCGACCACCGTAAGCTCGGCCTTCAGATGGACTTATTCCACTTAGACCCGGAAGATCCGGGGCAGATTTTCTGGCATCCAAACGGCTGGCAGGTGTATGTGACATTGCAGGATTACATGCGTCAGAAAGTAACTGCTGACGGCTACAAAGAAGTTAACACGCCGGCAGTTATGCCGCGCACACTGTGGGAGCGCAGCGGTCACTGGGGGCACTACCAGCAGAACATGTTCGTAACCGAAAGCGAAAAGCGCATTTTTGCCATTAAGCCGATGAACTGCCCGGGCGCACTTGAGATTTTCAAGAGCCGCATCCGCTCGTACAAAGACCTGCCGCTTCGCCTTGCAGAGTTCGGTCACTGCGTGCGTAACGAGCCGAGCGGAACGCTGCACGGCATTATGCGCGTTCGTGGCTTTGTGCAGGACGACGCTCACATCATCTGTACCGAAGATCAGATTGAAGCAGAAGTTGCAAAATTCTGCCGCCTGCTTGTAGATGTCTACAAAGACTTTGGTTTTGACAAAAATCTTGCCGTGCGCTTAAGCACCATGCCCGACGACCACGTAGGAGACGAGGCAACTTGGCAGCACGCAGAGGCAGCTTTAGGAGCCGCCTGTAAGAGCGCGGGACTTGACTACGAGATTCAGCCGAAAGAAGGCGCATTCTACGGACCAAAGCTTGAGTTTAAGCTGTATGACACGCTCGGCCGCGAATGGCAGTGCGGTACGATTCAGCTTGACTACCAGCTTCCGAGCGCAGAACGCTTAGACGCTACGTATGTTGGAGCTGACAACCAGAAGCACCATCCGGTCATGTTGCACCGCGCCGTTTTAGGCTCGCTTGAACGCTTTATGGGCATTCTGATTGAAAACTTTGCGGGCATGCTTCCGGCATGGCTTCACTTTGAGCAGGTTGCCGTTGTTCCGGTCGGCTCGGACTTTGCTTCTTACGCAGAAACGGTTGCAGACCAGCTGCGCGCTCAGGGCATCCGCGCAAATGCCTACACTGACGACAGCAACATGAAGAGCAAGATTAAGACAATTACGAGCGAGCACAAAACGCCGTACATTCTTGTTGTTGGAGCTAAAGAGCAGGAAGAAAAAGCCGTCTGCGTGCGCTTCCGTGCTGACAGCGGAAAGCAGCAGGAAACCATGACGCTCGAAGCTTTCAAGGCGTATATCGCAGAAAAGGTTTCAAGCCGCAGCCTTGCGCTGTAAAAACCGTTTTTACCAGCAGTACCCCGGCAAGTCTGTCGGGGTTTTATCTTCTTTAACGAAAAGCAAACGAGGTCAGTATGAAGCCGTATTGGCAAAATCCGGAAATTCAGCAATTAAACCGTCTGCCGTCGCGCAGTCCGCTGTATCCTTTTTCAGATGAGCAGGCAGCTCTTTCTGACGCTGCTCAAGGGCCAGAGCTGCGCGAAAAGCCACAGACCGACTGGTACCAGAGTCTTGATGGCAGCTGGGATTTTTATCTGCTTGGCACGCCTGAGGAGCCACTTCCGGCGCCAGACGCATGGAAGCCGATACAGGTTCCGGGCACTTGGACGCTACAGGGCTACGATAAGCCGCATTACACCAACGTGCAGATGCCCTGGAGCCCTGTGCCGCCGTATGTGCCGGAGCAAAATCCGACTGGGCTGTACAAAAAAACGCTTTCAGTGCCTGCCGCCTGGAAGGGACGGCGCGTTGTGCTGCATGTGGGCAGTGCCGAAAGCTGCCTGCTTGTGTATGTAAATGGCGAGCTGTGCGGCGTGTCAAAGGATACGCGCCTGCCTGCAGAGTTTGATATTACTGACAGCATTTCTTGGAGCGCGGACAGCGGCACGGGCTGCGGCGCGGCTTGTACGGGAGCAGGCAGCACACAGGGCAGCGTCGGTGGCAGCGCCGAGCTGCTTTTAAAGGTGGTGCGCTATTCAGACGCAAGCTTTGTCGAAGACCAGGATCAGTGGTGGTTCGGCGGTCTTCACCGCAGCATCTACCTGTACAGCACCGCACAGACGTATGTGCAGGACGTGCAGGCGCTTACCTCGGTTGCCATCGCGGCGGACGGCGCAAAAACAGGAGCTGTTGCTGTTACGGTGCCGCTTGGCTACCGCGCCGAAAAGGGAACGATTCCGCTTAAGCCGGAGCTTGACTGCCTTGAGCGCACGGTCGTTGCGTCGCTGTATGAAATGACTGGCGATGTGGCGCAGCCTGCTGTCGGAAAAAAGCTTGCAGAGGCAAAACAGACGCTTTGCTATGACTACCGCATGAATGAAGCGAAGGCGCGTCTGGTGCTTGAAACGCCTGCGCCAAAGCTGTGGTCTTCAGAAACACCCGCGCTGTATCTTGTTGCCGTCTCGCTGTATGAATCTGATGGAGGCAGCTTAATCGAAAGCACTGCATGTACGATTGGCTTTAAGAGCGTGACGGTTGCAAACCGCGAGCTACGCATAAACGGCAAAAAGGTGTACATTCACGGTGTCAATCGCCACGAGCACAACGACAGCACCGGAAAAACGCTTACAACAGCGGAAATGAAGCGCGATATTCTGCTTTTAAAGCAGCACAATTTTAATGCAGTCCGCACCTGTCACTATCCTGATGACGAGCGCTGGTACGAGCTGTGCGATCGCTACGGCATCTATATTCTTGACGAGGCAAATATCGAAAACCACGCATACTACGACCTGATGTGCCGCAGTGACGAGTGGACGGGCGCCTACATGCAGCGTGTGCAGCGCATGTACCGGCGTGACAAAAACCACGCCTGCATTTTCGGCTGGTCGCTTGGAAACGAAAGCGGAGCTGCTGAAAATCACGATGCGATGGCAGCCTGGCTCCATAAGATTGACAGCACGCGTATCGTGCACTACGAAGGCTACAGCCGCCCGGAATTCCGGCAGTCGGCATACACGGTCGAGTCGCTTGGTCGCGGCAAGGGCGTTGTTGACATCATAAGCCCGATGTACCCGCAGATTTCACTGATAACCGAATTTGCGCAGAAAGCCGATGACGACCGCCCGCTCATTATGTGCGAGTACTCTCATGCGATGGGAAACTCTAACGGCAGTCTTGGCGATTACTGGCGCGCCATTGAAACTAATCACGGCCTACAGGGCGGCTTTATCTGGGACTGGATTGACCAAGGACTGGCGGCGGTTGACAAAAATGGTGCTAAATACTGGAAATACGGTGGCGACTTTGGCGATGAGCCGACTGATTACGACTTCTGCTTGAATGGACTGTTGCTGCCCGATCAGACTCCAAAGCCGGCAATGGAGGAATGTCGCGTGCTGTTTGCTCCGGTGCGCCTGCATGAGGTAAGCGCCGCGCAAGGACGCTTTGTGGTTGAAAACAGATTTGATTTTACCCGCCTTGATGTGCTTACCATGCGTTGGACGCTTTTGTGCGACGGCAGTGAATGTGCAAGCGGTAGCAGCTTGCTACCAGCCATTTTGCCTGATGAAAAAGCGCCGGTAACTATTCCGCTTGCAGAAGCGCTCGCAAAACTGAGCGCACGGGAACAGGCTGGGGAGCTTGTGCTTGCAGTTACCTTTGAATATGCAGCGGATATGCCGTTTGCATGTGCTGGAACGCTTTGTTCCCGAAAAAGTGTGCTGGTGCGTCCTCGTGCCGCCACGCCTGCTCTGCACGGCAACGCGTGCGAGCTGCAGCAGGAAGCGGTAAGCCCGCTTACACAGCTGGTGGCAGCGGCGCGACCGCAGCTGTTCCGCGCGCTTACCGAAAATGAATGTATAAAGGCGCGTCTGAACACGATTGGTACGCCGTCTGAGTCGCACTATTTCCATTGCGGCGCAACGCTTGACTGGCTCCATGCAGATTTGCTGCACCTACAGGAAAAAGACGGCGCGCTGTTTACTGGAAGCGGCGTAACCAGCGAATTTGCACAGAAAAAGCTTGGCTCATTCTGTAAGCACGTTACGCCGTTTGCTGCTCCTGACGGTACGCCGGGTGTTTGCCTTGAGGTGCAGTTTGAGCTTACTGACGCGGTAAGCGAATATCCGCGTGTGGGCATAACACTTCCGGTGAGCGCCGCCTTTAGCCAGACAAGCTGGTACGGCTACGGCCCACAGGAATGTTACAGCGACCGCCTAGACGGTGCCGCGCTCGGCTCGTATTCGCTCCCGACTGCACACATGGGCACTGACTACATTGTGCCGCAGGAAAACGGCAACCGCTGTGGCGTGCGTCATCTGACCCTGCGCGCTCGTGACGGCCGTACGCTGCATATTGCAGGCGATGCGCCGTTTAATTTCAGCATTTTGCGCTTTACCACCGAAGATTTGTGGCAGGCGCGGCATACGTGTGAGCTTACCGACACAACGCTCGGCGCGATGGCGGGCATAGCTGGTACTGCCGGGAAGTGCGGCTGCGATACCGCTTCTGCGACAGCGTCTGCTACTGCGCTCGCGTCTGATGCTACAGGCGGCTTTTATACGCTTAATCTGGATAGTGCCATGCGTGGAATCGGCACGGCGTCCTGCGGTGACGACACGCTTCCGCAGGACCGTGTGTACCCGGGAACTTACCGCATGAAGCTGTATCTGTGGTAACAGCTGCAGCTGCGTGAAACAGGATAAAAGACAAAAAAAGGGAATGACACTATTCAGCAAACGTATTGGTCATCCCCTTTTTTGTGTCTGGCGTTTTTTTACCGCCAGAATCAGAAGCTGTTATTTCTTAGTGTAGTTCATCTTTGGCACAGGGAGCTTGTTTTCAAGCACCGTGTTTTTAATGTCTTCGCCAAGGTAGATTCCTAAGCATGGCGGCTGGTTGTAGCCGTTATTCTGCCATGCAATAGATGCTCGGTACATCGGATCATGCATAAGCGTGTAAATGCGATATGCTGTTGGTGCCGTTGTTGTGTAAATGCGCAATTCAGTGTTGTCATCGGTCGGTACAATCACTTCTTCGCGCCAGTCACCTAAAATATCTGCCTGTAAAGTCGGTGTAGCTTTTGTTCCGTTGTTGCTGTGAGTGCCAGCAAAAACTTTTACCTGATCAACGGTGCTGCCGTTATACTTTGTGATGATACATGGAGCGGTATCGCCAGCATCCAGCAATTCATGGAGCAAGTCGCCATCCCAGTAAATCTTGAAGTTTACGGCAAAGCCCTTATTGCTTTCAACAACAGGCTTGTCTGCGCCGTCTTTTATATTGTAAATAGCGCCACCATTATCCGGCTTTCCGCCACCAGTTCCCCACATTTCATAGCCAGGCTTTTTGGTGATGTTTGCAGCAACAGCGCGACCAGCGTCTTTCCATGCCCAGAACTTCATCTTAACTTCACCGGTAGCTGCATCATGACATTCCAGTGAGGCAACCTTGTCAACCTCGTGCGGATCCCAAATGTAGTAACCTTCTACGTCTGGGTCAAACTGAGCAATATGCAATGCGTCGCCGTGTGAGCCTTCTTCGCGGTTCATCACACCGTCCATGACATAGAGAATTGAACCGTCATTGTTGATAACCAAGCCACCAGCAATGATTTCATCGCAACCATCGTTGTCAACATCGCCGATTACGAGGTTGTGGTTACCCATGCCAGCGCCATAGCCCTTGTGCTCGTCAGAATCGAATGTCCAGCGAAGCTTGATTTTTCCATCAACTAAATCGTAGGCAGCGTAAGCGGTGCGTGCGTAGTAGCCGCGACCAAGCACTGCACTCGGGTGTACGCCGTCAAGGTATGCCATACATGCGTTCCAGCGGTCGCTGCGGTTGTAGAAGTTGTCACCCCATGAAGTTACTGGAGCTACAGGGTAAGCATATTCTGTTGTATCGATAAGGGTTCCATCGCCACGGAAGAATGAAACAAACTCGTCAGTGCCATCCCCGATGTGTCCCATGCCGCCGCGTTCTTCAATAATAATGCCCTGACCTTCTTTTGCCAAATCGCCGACAACAGCAATCGGATTTGATTCGTCAAATTTGCCGTCCTTTACACCGTATACACGTGTTCCGTGTGCGGTCTTCAGGAAGATTTCGCTCTTTCCATCGCCGTCAAAGTCTGCTACTACAATCTGGTTGTAGTGCGCGCCACTGGTCATGCCTAAGCCTAAGTTAATGCGCCACAGCGGAGTGCCGTCGAGCTTGTATGCGTCAAACAGTGTCGGTGACGTTAAATGTGACTGTGAACTGTCCATTGCGTTAGCAGGATACCACTTCACGATGATTTCCAACTCGCCGTCGCCGTCAAGATCGCCAACAGTAGCATCGTTCAAAGAATAGCCAACTGTTTCAGACTTGCCGTTTACATCCTTTAAAGTTGCAGCTTTAGCAGGCTTCTGTACCTTGAATGCAAGATATTCTTTTCCGGCAGCAACAGCAGTATCGCCCTTTGCTTCGGGCAGTGCTTTTCCTGCAATCAATGTTTCAACGCGGTAAGTAGCGCCAGCCTTGCCTTTTTTGTCTTCAAAATTGGTTACGGTAAGCGGTTTTTTGTTCTGCTTTTTGCCGTCGCGGTAAACGTTGAAAGCAATGTCCTGTGCGTATTCATCGGCAAGCAGACGCCAGCTGATGAAGTTTCCTTTGCCTGAGTCAGATTTTACGGCAACAACGCCGCGGTCAAACCATTCGGTCTGGCGTTTTGACTCAACTGGAGCTAAGCGATTGTACACATACTGGTAAGCAACGCGGGCAAGGTCGTTAGTCACACCGCCTGTTGGTGCAAGGTCAGCCTTAAAGGTGTAGACGCCGGCAACAGCTGGATTCCAGGTGTCCTTTGCAACAATGGTTGAATCCGAGGCGGGAGATTCTACCGGAACCCATTCTGCAACAGCAGATTTTGTAACGGTGCCGTCAGCAAGCTTTACCGGAACTTCTTTCGGGAAGTTAAGCTCTGCAATGTCTTTTACGGTGTTTACATACACACGCTTGTACGGCACGTTGTCTACAGCAGTAACTGTTTTTGGAGAAAGTGGTTCGTATTCAAACTTGATGTTGTCAACATAGGTCGTCCAGGTGATGTTGTTTCCGGCAGTTCGAATACCGGTAACTTCCAGCTTTGCAAGCACGCCACTGAAATCAACTTTTTCGAGTGAGGCGCTAATCTTTTCAGATTTGCCTGTTTTCTTGTCCGTGATGACGCCGCTTATTGCGTTGCCTTTTACATCGATAGTAACATCGACAGTGTACCAGGTCATTGCTTCCTTGAAAGATGTGTCTACCAATGGCAGCTTACCGACCTGCCAGCGCAAGCATTCGTTGCGGCGGTAATCAACGTTAAAAAGATTTGCTTTGTTAGAGTCTATCAAGCTGATGCGACCGCCGTTTTCGTCCTTGTTACCATGCTTGTCGTTGATTGAGCCAGGGAACCAGTCAACCATAAAGTGAATACTCTGACCGGTGATGGCAGGTGAAAATTCTTTTGTAGCAAAGCGACCACCTTTCTGGTCGTCCATGGTAAACATCATCTTAGCACCTTTATTGCCTTCGATGTCGTTTGTTACAACAAAAATGCGTGCGTTTGCTGAAGAAAATCCCCACGGCTTATCGCCTTTTTCGCCATCAAACGTTGTTCCTGTTTCCGCAGCGAACAGCGGACTCAAGGCAGAAGACAGCAACAGTGCACCTGCAACCGCGCCTACCTTTCGTAGCTTTTTTGAATTAGCTAATAATTTCATAAGAACCTCTTGTGATAAAATAACTTAGCAACAGTGTAAGTTGATTTTTTTATGGTCACGGTACAATAAACTTCATTTAGTAGCACAAAAAAGTCAGTGCTTTTTCTATGGAAGCACAAGCGGTAAAAGCCTGTCGCGCAAGAAAAAAATCGGGAGCCGGAATAAAAATTTTCTGTCGCTGAGCTATAAAAAATCTGTTATTTAAGACGATTTTTTTTTGTTTTTAAGAATTTATAAGAATCTTGTGATATACTTTAAGACATGAGAATACTTTTAGTCGAAGATGAAGAGCGCCTGTCACAGGCATTGGTTGAGATTTTCAAAAAAAATCGCATTGGCATCGATGCTGTGTTGAACGGTATCGACGGTCTTGAGTATGCACAGAGTGGCACCTATGATGCTGTTATTCTGGACATCATGCTTCCAGGCATGGACGGCATTACGGTATTGAAAAAACTCCGTGAAGAGCACAATAACGTACCAGTTCTTCTGCTTACCGCAAAGGATGACATTTCGGACAAAATCCATGGTCTGGATGCTGGCGCTGACGACTACCTGACAAAGCCGTTTTCTACTGAAGAGTTGCTTGCTCGCGTCCGCGCACTTACTCGCCGCAAGGGTGAGATGAAGGAAGACGCTATTACCTTTATTGACCTTACGCTGAACAAGAAGAACTGCGAACTGCAGTCTGGCGAAGGCAAGGCAATCAAGCTGTCGTTAAAGGAACTGCAGATTCTTGAAATGCTGTTCGACTTCCCGCACCAGATTATTACCAAAGAGCAGATTATCGAAAAAATCTGGGGTGGCGACGGAAACGCAGAATATAATAATGTCGAAGTCTATATCTCCTTTATTCGCAAGAAGATTGAAAATCTTCACGTTAATGCACGTATTCGTACAGCACGCGGTATTGGTTATTCCCTTGAAGAAGTGGAACGCTAGGACTGTATCCGCATGAACGTAATACGCCGACTGCGAGTTCACCTGATAATCAGTATTGTGTCTGTTTTGATGGCGGTACTCGCAGTTATTCTTATAACGCTAAATATTATTCTTGTTCGCACAGAACATGCTGACATCGAACATTTTACGGAGATTCTCATCGATAATGGTGGCATGCCGCCAGCGCCTCCTATGCGTAAAGATGTAAAAAGGGGCGAAAGAGATGCGGTGAAGGCACAGAATGTGGCGCCACAAGACATGCAGCTCCAGCCTCCTGATGAGCCAACGCAGCTTTTTCTTACCGAACCGATGGTTGATGTGGCAAGTAAGTCGCTGTCACAGCTGTTTGCGCCGCGTCTGTTTGGTGCGGGAGAATTTCACAACTTTATCACATTGCGCATTACAACGAACAACATGCTGTGCGAAATCTCTCGGCAGTTTAATTTCTTTCACTCGCAGGCAGAAATGTATGCGGTGGTAAGCCAAATTATGGCAGAGCAGAAAGAGCGAGGCTTTTACGATTACCTGTACTATCGTATAGCGCCCTGTGATGACGGCAGTCGGTTGCTGGCTATTCTAAACTGTCAGTCTGAGCTGGCAATGCTTCACCGCATGTACTACAGCTGCTTTTTCATCTGGCTTTTGAGCCTACTGGTTGCGTTGATAGCGGCGTGGTTTCTTTCTGACCGTGTTGTGCGGCCTGTCGAAGAAACGTTTATTCGGCAAAAAACATTTATTTCTGACGCTGGCCACGAGCTTAAGACGCCAATTGCCGTTATTGCTGCAAATGTTGATGTTCTGTTGCCAGAATATCCCAATAACCGTTGGCTGCAATACATTAAATCTGAAACCGACCGTATGAATCGCTTGGTAAAGGATTTGCTGTTCTTAGCGCGTGATGATGCGGGAAAGCGTGTTATGCAGATTGGCTCATTCAGTCTGTCAAATGCGATTGAAAATGCAGTGTTGCCGTTTGAAAGCATTATCTTTGAGCAGGGAAAAACGCTTGAATATGAGATTCAGCCAGATATTTCCTTTACCGGTGACGAACAGCAGATAAAGCAGGTTGTCATCATTTTGACGGATAATGCGATTAAAAACTCAGATGAAGGCGCGCTTATTCGCGTAACAATGAAGCAGGAGGCACAAAAAGCCGTTATTCGTGTGTACAATACGGGTATGGGCATAAAAGAAGATGACCTGCAAAAAATCTTCTTGCGCTTTTATCGCTCAGATATTTCGCGGGCACGTAAGACTGGTGGGTACGGCTTAGGTCTTGCTATTGCAAAATCTATTTCTGACGCACATGACGGCACCTTGTCTGTTGACAGTAAATACGGTGAGTGGGCAGAGTTTACCTTTACCTTGCCGCTGACCGCTTTTAAAGAAAAACAAAACGCATGATAGAGCTTGCAGAGGAAGAACGCGCAGCACGAGCCTTGCTTGTGGGGTTACCGGACGTACCGCTTTCCGAGCTGGAGGGACTGGTAAAAACGCTTGGCATGGAAATTGCGCGTTCTTTTTCGCTTTCTCGTATCGAAGTCGCTCCTGCGTATGGCATGGGAAGCGGCAAGGCAGAAGAAATTGCAGCACTTGCAGAAGCACTTTCTGCCGATGTTATCATTTTTGATTTTGAAATAGATCCCCGAAAACAGCGTAACTGGGAAAAGCTTTGTAAGCGCCCCGTGTTTGATCGGCAGGAAGTGATTCTGCGGATATTTGCCCAGCGTGCCCGCACGCGCGAGGCAGTGTTGCAGGTGCGGCTTGCCCAGCTTGAATATTCACTTCCGCGGCTTGCGCACATGTACGGCGATATGGCGCGGCAGCGTGGCGGAAACTACGGCTCAAAAGGCAGCGGCGAAACGCAGCTGGAAATGGATAGGCGCGCGGTACGCGAAAAAATCTACCAGCTTAAGCGCGAGCTAAAGGCGGTTGTGAGTGACCGCGCCGTGCAGCGCTCAAAGCGCGACCGTGTGCCGCTGCCATCGTGCGCATTAGTCGGCTACACAAACGCCGGCAAAAGCAGCCTTTTGAATGCACTGACCGGAAGCGACGTGTTCGTGGAAGATAAGCTGTTTGCAACGCTCGACCCGACAACGCGCCGGCTGTCGCTTAAAAACGGCGGCAGCCTGCTTTTGACTGACACGGTCGGCTTTATCTCGCACCTGCCACATTCGCTGGTGAATGCATTCCGCGCAACGCTTGAAGAGGCGGCGCGCGCCGATGTGCTGGTGCTAGTGCTTGACGCAAGTGACCCAGCGGTAAAAGCGCAGTATCAGACGGTCGTGAGCGTGCTTGAAGAAATCGGCGCTGACCGCGTGCCACGCATTATTGCGCTCAACAAAATTGACTGCGCGCTTTTGCCTGATGCGCTGCCCGAAGCGCGTCTTGCTTTACAGGCGCTTGCTACTTATTTTCCTGACAGCGTGCACATAAGCGCAAAAACGCATACTGGCTTTGAGGAGCTTACCGCGCGCATTACCGAGGCGCTGCTTGGCAAGGAAACAGAGTACCTGCTCCCGTATGAACAGGCGGCGCTGCTCTCTCAGATACATGCTTCTGGCGCCATTAGTGAAGAACGATGGCTTGAAGACGGTATTCATGTAAAAGCGCGCGCTGGCGTGCACAGCCGGCTTTCGGCGCTGCTTGCTCCCTACGCCTGCAATTTGGTAAGATAAGCCATGCGTATTACGTTACATGGTGTGCTTGCTGTCATCGCGGTGGCAATTCTTCTGTTTATTATTGCGGTCAGTGCGATTGCGCTGTGCACAAAAAATGCCGTGCCAGGAAGTGGCTTACGGAAGATTGATCCGACTCCAGCGGCAGTAGAGCGCACGCGCGAGGGAACCGCTGCCTTTACACGCATTGGTCAGCTTCGCACAAGCACTAAGCTTGATGGCGATGAGCAGCGCACGGTTATCATTGTAACGCCGTGGCTTGAATACGCTGCAGGTGATGATTCCTTGTATGAGGAGCTGGACACAAAGCAGCGCAGCCTGCGTTCAGCGATTGCTGCGTACTTTACGCGCTTTACCGAGGCAGATTTGAAGCGGCGCGGAGAAACGCTCGTCAAAGCGGATTTGCTTGCGCTCGTTAACAGTATGCTCGTGCTTGGCAAGGTGCAGGCAATTTATTTTAACGAATACCAGTTTTTTGACTAACGGAAAAGCATCGGGGCAACGCGCGTGCAACCTTTTTGTGCCGTTCGTGTCAAACAAACAACGGAGTTTTTAGTATGAATACAGCAGTTATGAGTCCTGCGGCGCAGGTCATTGTGGCAATTATTCCTATTGTTGGCATTTTTATCGGCGGCATTATCGTTTTTTTTTCGCTCTTGTGGCATCACCATGAAGTAAAGCAGCAGATAAAGCTTGGTACCTATAAGCGGGAGTCATTTAATTTTAAAATGTACTCGCTTTTAATCGGCATTTTGCTGACCGTGTTAGGCGCAGTGCTGTCGATATTCTTTCTGGTGCTAAAAGGTTGCTCGCCTGCGCTCCTTGGCGGGCTGGTGCCATTTTCTGTTGGCATTTCACTCGTTGTATTTTACGCATTGAATCCAGATTTTAAGACAACGCATGAAGCCTGATTCAACTGCGTCTGGCGGCACTTTTTTTCTGGTGCAAAAGCGCGACCTAAGTCTTATCAAACAGACGCTTGCAGGAGATTCTTCTGCCTTTGCCAAGCTGGTGAAGCATTATAAAAAACGCATACAGCGCATGGGCCTAAGCTTTTTTAAAAATGAAACAGATACAGACGATTTTGTCCAGGAAGTGTTTGTCAAGGTCTACACGAGCCTGGCACATTTTAAGGGAGAGGCTGCATTTGCAACGTGGCTGACGCGCATTGCCTACAACACCGCGTTTTCGATTATCAAACGCAGACGTACCTTTTTGCCGCTTGCTGATGAGGTAGAGCTGCTTGACCCCGATTTGACTCCAGAAGAGCAGCAGATTCGTGCTTTGACAATAGCTGCCGTGCGGGAGGCGGTTCGGGAGCTGCCAGAAAAGTACGCAATCTGTCTGGAGCTGTACTTTTTTTACGACCTGTCTTATGAAGAAATCGCTGTTATTACCAGTCTTCCGCTGAATACACTAAAATCACACATTTTTCGAGCTAAAAAGATTTTGCGTGATAAGCTAAAAGGATTTTACCATGATGAGCAAAACTAATAGTGCCGCTGTCACCACCGGCCAGGAGAAACAAATGCCTGAAAACGCTTTGTGTGAGCAGGTGATGAATCGCTTTTTGGAGCTTGATAAGGGCGAGCGTCTTCCGTTTAGTGTTACGCTGCATCTTTTGCGGTGCAAGCAGTGCCGCACACAGGTGCGCTTGCTTTCGATAGCAGAGCGCGTTGCTTCGCG
>CALAEZ010000037.1 GCA_937891125.1 uncultured Treponema sp.
ACACATCGGGCACTATTTCGGCTCTCTAAAAAATCGCGTGCGGCTTTCAAAGCTCGGCGTCCCTACCATGATTTTGATTGCCGATTATCAGGTGCTGACCGACCATGATGCATTTGATAAAATCAGTGAGAATACAAAGCAGCTGGTAATAGACTACCTTGCGGCGGGCATAGAGCCGGGAAACGATGTGTTTATTTATCCACACAGCCATGTGCCTGAGGCTAATCAACTTATGGTGCCGTTTTTAACGCTTGTGTCAAACAGCGAACTAAGTCGGAATCCCACTGTAAAAGATGAAATTGCAAAATCAACTATGAGCGTGGTAAATGCAGGAATGTACACGTATCCTGTGCATCAGGCGGTAGACATTTTGTTCTGCAAGGGAAATGTTGTTCCTGTAGGAAAAGACCAACTGCCACATCTGGAAATGGCACGCGTAATTGCTCGACGCTTTAATAACAAGTTCTGCAAAAATGCTGAGCCCGTGTTCCCTGAGCCTCATGCGCTCCTTTCTAAGACGCCTATGATTATGGGGCTTGACGGCAGTGCAAAGATGAGTAAATCGCTTGGTAACACGATTATGCTCTGCGCAACAGAGGATGAAACGGCAAAATTGATAAAAAAAGCAAAAACAGATCAGGAACGCCTTATTACCTATGATCCTAAAGCGCGCCCCGAGGTGGCAAATCTTCTGCGCCTTATTTCACTCTGCACCGGGGAAGAGCCAGCGGCGATTGCTGAGCGCATTGGCGAAGGCGGTGGCGGTAAGCTAAAAAGCGAGCTGACCGAGGCATTAAACGAAGAGCTTCGTCCCTTGCGTCAGCGCCGTGCTGAATTAGAAACGCAGCCTGAGTTCATTCGCTCGGTGCTTCATGAAGGCGTTGCTAAGGCACGTGAAATTGCCCAAAAGACACTGGAAGAAGTGCGTCATGTCATGAACATGGAAATATAGCTTCTGCTTTGAAACGGGTACGGGCAGGGGCGGGGACGCCGCTGCTCAATCAGCTGGAAGAAAAAAAGTGAAAAAAAATAAAAAAAAACTTGCTTTTTTGAAAAAATGGGTTATACTTAAATATAGATTGAAGCAACCGAGAGGTGATGCTTTAATCTGTTGGAGTCATTAAGATTATGAACAGTTGACGTTCATAATTTAATGGCTTTTTTTTTGCCCTGCGGTAAAAATCAGTTCCCTTGAAATGCATTGGGTGACAAATGCCTCAGACAAATATCACGGTTTGACAAAGTAAGGTGAATGTCGCAAAATAGCACCATGAAAATTTCTCCGTATGTATTTCTTGCGCTTGCAGCTTTTTTTATGAGCGTTTCATGCTCTTCATCTGATGATGCTGGTGAAGACGATTCTTCGAAAACTTCGACTGATTACAGCGAAAACACGGCATTGTATTTAGGCAACCCCAGCAATGCCGTTGCTGACACTACCGAAGAAGAAAACTACCTTATGGAAAAAACGACTTATGCGCTCAGCTATAACAATGTGACGCATAATCCTAATTGGGTCAGCTGGCATTTGTGTGCGGCTGACACGGGGAGCCTGAGCCGGCCTTCTTCTTTTGGAACGGACACCACGCTTCCTGAGGGCTGGTACGCCGTTACGCAGTCAGATTATTCAAGCGCAACGCACAGCGGGTACGGCATGACACGGGGACACATGTGTCCAAATATGGACAGAAATGCTGACGCAGACGCACAGGAAGAAGTATTCCTTATGACGAATATGGTTCCTCAGGCTGCAAACAACAATAATACGGTATGGGCCGGCTTAGAAACGCAGGAGGTTGCGTGGGCAAAGGCGGGAAAAGAACTGTATATTGTCTGCGGTCCATACGGAAAAGGCGGAACCTATAATTCTTCTGGAGTGACATACAGTGCTTCTGTCTGGGGAAATACAACTACTATCGAGTACATAGAAATAGATAACCCGTATAATGAGAATGATTCCGGTATTGTGGTTCCTGCATATACGTGGCGTGTTGTTCTTATGATTGATGAGGAGGCGGAAGACATTTCAAGAATGACTGCAGAGAATACAACGGCTCTGGCAATTTGTGTCCCTAATACCTATGAGTGTCTGTATGATTCAACGGGAACTAAACTAACATGGAAGGACTACATCACCACTATAAATGCGATTGAAACAATGACGGGGTATGATTTCTTTGCAAATCTTCCTGATGACATTGAAGATGCGCTTGAAGCGCAGATATATGAATAAGAGGTACAAAAAAATGGCAAACTATGTAGTAAAAGAAGGGCATGAGATACGCGTTGCAATTAGTGGAAAATCTGGCTGTGGAAACACAACGGTAAGCTCTCTTTTAGCCGAAAAATTAGGGATACAGCTGATAAACTTTACGTTTCGGCAACTGGCTCAAGAAAAGGGCATGACGCTTGCAGAAGTAATAGAAAACGCAAAGACTGATGACAGCTATGATGTGGCGGTTGATACTAAGCAGGTTGAGCTTGCTCGTGCTGAAAGTTGTGTGCTCGGAAGTCGTCTTGCAATCTGGATGCTGAAGGAAGCTGACTTAAAGGTATACTTGATAGCAAGCGATGATACGCGTGCAAAACGCATTTTAAATCGTGAGGGGGGCGACTTGCAGGCGATAAAGGATTTTACAGCGATGCGCGATCGTGAGGACAGCGCTCGCTATCTAAAGCTGTATAATATTGACAACAACGAATATGAGTTTGCCGATCTTAAAATTGATACGGCAACGAGAACGCCGAATGAAATTGTGCAACTCATTTTAGAGCACCTAGAAGCTAAGGGGCTGGTAGTGCAGCGCTAATGTTTTCTTAGTGCGCATCGCTTTGTTTTCCGTGCGGTACAGCGCCTATTTTTTCATTAAATCTGCAAGGGTTACGTTGTCTAAATAGCCTTCGATAAGCGCATCGAGCTTTGTCCACATTTCTACCGTGCGACAGTGTTCTTTTCGGGGGCAACTTTTTGCGTCTTTTTCAAGGCATGCAACAGGCGCAAGCGTGCCTTCGGTGAGGCGCAAAATGTCGCCAACCTTGTATTCTTCTGGCTTTCGATTGAGCTTGTAGCCACCGCCTTTTCCTTGTACGGCATCGACAAAGCCATTTTTTGAAAGCAGTGTCATAATCGCCTCTATGTACTTTTGCGAGATTTCCTGTCGTTCAGCAACTTCTTTAAGCGGAATCCGTGCATCGCTTGCATGTTCTGCAATGTCCGTTAAAACGCGCAGTGCATACCGTCCTCTTGTTGAAACTATCATGTCATTCTCCTTTTTTTTAATGCTACGCTAGCGTACGATAATGCCACAACCGATGATTACTTCATCCTTGTATAAAACTAGCGATTGACCTGGCGTTACGGCATACTGTTCAGTAGTAAACGTTACCTTCCAGGGCTGCCCTTTATATGCCGTGTTATCGCGCTCGTCAGGGGTGTAGCGCTCAACCGTGCCGATTGCGGTCTTACTTCGTAATCTGATTTTGCAGGATGCTTCAAAGCTCTCTGGTGGTTCAACGCCTGCTGGCCAAATAAAATCGTCTGCAATAAGGCTTGTTGCATTGAGCTCAGATTTTTCTGCAAGAACAATTTGTTTTTTCTCTGCGTCAATTTTTTTTACATAGTACGGCACGGGGCCTGAAACGCCAAGTCCCCGCCGCTGCCCGATGGTGTAGTGTTCTATGCCGGTATGGCGCCCAATCACCTTGCCTTCGGTATTCACAAAATCGCCGGGAACGGCAGGCTTGTCGCTAAAGAGTGCGTCAATGTACTTGATGTCGATAAAATCCTGACTTTCTTTCCGCTCGGCGGCGGCAAGGTTTGCTTTCTTTGCAAGCGCAAATACTTCGCTTTTGTTAACGTTAGAAAGCGGAAAACGCACCTTTTCTAACACGTCAGAGGGGATTCTGCATAAAAAATAGGTCTGGTCTTTCGCCTTATCGCTTGCGCAGGAAATCATGCACGGGCGCTTGTCGGATCCCCATATGCCTTCGGTCGGCCGCACGATACGTGCATAGTGTCCGGTGCAGAAATAGTCATACTGAATATTAAGCTTCTGCACGCCAGCTAAAAGTGCGCCGAATTTTATGAAGCGGTTGCAGCGGATACAAGGATTTGGGGTCTTTCCTGACCGGTATTCTGAGGTAAAATAGTCTAGAACCTCGCGGTTATAGTCAGCGCTGACATCAATAACGTGATATTCAATTCCATGCTCTGTGCAAAATTGTGTACATTCGTTGATATTTTCTTGCTCATCAGGTCCATAGCAGGCTTCATGAAAGGCTTTTTCTGCCTGAACGGCGGGAATATGCCCGTCCCAAAGTGACATGGTGACGCCAATGACGGTGCATCCGCGTTCTTTTAGAAGTAATGCTGTTAACGTAGAGTCAACGCCGCCCGACATGCCGACAACAACGGTGCTGCCAGCTTCGGGAAGCGATAATTGTGTATAATCCATAGTGGAGCAGTATATAATGCATAACCTATTTTTGCAATGGGTAATTGTATGCGATTCTGCATTATTGTTTCGAGGAAGGAATGCCGCACACTCCGTTTGAACAGGAGCTACCTTTGCCTGCTTTCTCTACGAAATCCTGCCACGAGAAGGTAAGCGTTCCGTCTTCGGTCTGCACGACAGGAATGCCGATAAATCCCTGTTCCTTTACGTCTTGAAACAGCGTCTCCCTGTCGCGCATGGCAAGAAACGCTTTAAGTGCGCGTAAATCGCCGGTAATATCATGATATTCGTACTGAACCTGTTCTGCTTCAAACGCTTTTTCAAGCTCGATGCAGTCAGGGCACAACTTTGAGCCATATACGGTAAGCATAAACACCTCCATGCTTTTTCATGTAGTATACAGAGCTGTACGCGCTTTAGCCAGTACCTAAGACGCGCTGTGTAAGACGCGCCGTATCCGTTCCATGCACTCGGTAAGCGTAGCGCGCGGGCAGGCAACATTTATACGCTGAAATCCTGCCCCCAGTTTTCCAAAGATTTTTCCGCTGTCAAGCCAAAGGTTTGCTTTATTCACAATGCGCTCTTCAAGCTCGTCTGTTGTAAGGCCTGTCGCGCGGAAGTCGAGCCAGACTAAGTAAGTCGCCTCATGCGCTATCATGCGCACACCCGGTAACTGCTCCCGCACAAAATCGCGCACGTAGTCTATATTTCCTGCAATATACGATTTTACGGCTGTAAACCATTCGTCCCCGTGCGTGTAGGCTGCGCGGCAGGCTTCTATGCCAAAAATGCCTAACTGATCTAAGCCCAACGCTTCTTTTTGTGCAGAAAACGTGCGGCGCAAGTCGGGGTTGGGAATGAAAATGTTTGAAAGCAAAAGGGAGGCAAGATTAAACGTCTTACTGGGAGCGGTGCAGATGACGCAGTTCTGTGCAAACTCAGGCTTTATTGAGGCAAACACGGTATGTTTTCCTGCAAAGGTAAAATCACAGTGGATTTCGTCGCTTACTACAATCACGCCGTACTTCAGGCAGATGTCGCCAAGCTTTTCCAGCTCTTCGCGGCTCCAGACGCGGCTTACCGGGTTATGCGGATTACACAGAATAAAAAGCTTTACGCGCTCGGCTTTTATTTTTGCCTCAAAATCCTTAAAATCTATTTCGTAGCGTAACGTTTTTTCATTCAACACAAGGTCTGAGGAAATGACGCGTCTTCCGTTCTTTTTTATAACGCCGCCAAACGGGTAGTAAACTGGCCGC
>CALAEZ010000038.1 GCA_937891125.1 uncultured Treponema sp.
GCACATGATGTGGAGTAAAAAGCAAACAAGCGCTGCCAAAGCAAAAGCAAGCGCCAGCGGCAACAGCCTTGCGCTGTGCTTACGTTCGCCTGCGGCGAACTTGCGCCAAGCCCTGCCCGCAAATCCATGCGTGCAGGGCTTGTGTTTTTGTCAATCGTGCAGAGATTCTGCCAGCTGCTGTACATCTGCAGGAGAAAGTCCAGTGATTTGCGAAACCTGGGCGCAGGGTAATCCCATAGCAAGTGCATTCCGTGCCGCTTCAAGCTTTGCGGTGCGGGAGCCTTCGGCAATACCTATGGCGATGCCTTCGTCCTTGCCGTCTCTGTATGCGTATGCCTGCTGTCTCTCCCATGTCATATACTGCACCCTCCATTGCGTATTTTGCTTAGCATCATCGACATAGCGTTTGAGCGTATCGGTAAACACACTGCTTGCCTTGTTTGCAGTTAATAGCTCAAAGAACGCTTTTTGCTCCGTATTTGTAAGCATTGTAGCACAAATCGGTGCAATAAAGAAGTGCTTATATGAGCGGTCACCAAGCGAAAGCGAAATATCTTCCCGACAGAGATTTTCAAAGTTGTAAATGGGGAGGCCTCTTTCAAAAATATCAGACATGCAGATGAAAATAACGTGCGAATCTTTCAAATCTTTGTACAGCTCGCCTGATTTGAGGCTGTCGATGTCCATAATGCCTTGGTAGAACCGTGCTCGCTCGGGTAGCTCCTTTGTATTTGCAATTTGTATTTCGATATCGAACACACGCTGGCTATCCTTTGCGTACACGTCTAAGCGCACGGCTTTAGCGTCGTGGTCAATGTCGATACTGTCTTCTGCTGCCATTTCGAGCTTTTCGATTTGTATACCAAGCAAGAGCTCAAGCATACCCTTGCATGCGTCGGGATGGTGGCGCATGACCTTGTAGAACAGAAAATTGTTGGCGAGCGTTGCCCGCTCCCATTTTTCCGCCGGGGTAAGTGCCGGCTGTGCGGTTTGTGTTGTCATACCTTGCTCCTGTAAAAAGTTTTTTTCCCTCTACCTATTTATTGTCGCTGAGGTGAGGTTTTAAACACTTTTTGCGTGAGAAAAGTGAAAAAAAATGTGGTAGCAAACTATGCCCGGAGCAAATAAATGCGCTTTAGGTAGCGGCGCATGGATGCGCCATGCGTGAAGAACGAAGACAAGCCCGCGATTTTTGCCATAGGCAAAATATCGCAGCAATCAAAATGACAAGGAGGTCATTTTGATTGCAGTGCCATGGATGGCGCTAGCCTAAGAAGCGAGACAAGTAAGCGATTTTTGCCGTAAGGCAAAATATCGCAGAAAACAAAACGACAAGGAAGTCGTTTTGTTTTCGTATACACCTACGAGTAAGTACCATGAAAATGGCGTAAGCCATTTTCATGCTAGCGAGTAGCGCGAGCTGCTCGCGAAAAAAAGCGATCTCCCGCAGTAGCTTTCTTGTTACTGCGGGGATTTTTTTGTTCGGTTTATCAGCTATTTCAACTGCATGATTTCATTTTGTGAAAGTCCCGTAGATTTTTCAATAATCGCAATAGCGACCCCAGATTGCAGTAAAACTCGTGCTGCTTCAAGCTTTGCAGTACGGGAGCCTTCGGCAAGACCTATGGCGTGAGCTTCTTCGCGCTGGACGGCGACGTCGGTTGCGTAATCATATTCTCCAAAAAACATGTTTTCTATCTCCCTGCTCTTGCGCGCTAAATAGTCTGGTAAAACGTCAGCTTTTACTGCTCTTTTAATGGCTCGTGCCATAAAGCCTTCGTGCGAAACGGACTGTTCTTCCCGAATCATGGTGACAAAAGCGTTGTAGTCGGTAAGCGCCTTGCATTTTTCCCATGCGGCTTTGCCTGTCGGCTTGTTCAGATTATACAGCAAAACGGTTAAATCGGGTAGAGCTGTAATCTGTTCGCTTGTAAGAGCTGCAGCGTCTGTGAATGCATCCTTTAGGTGCAGCTCCTGCTGTTCGGGTAAATCGTTGGTGCCGTTGTAGAATACGAAGAACTCCGGTGCGGGAAGCTGCTGCAGCCTGCGCTTGAAGCGCGATTTTGTGTCTAACAGCTGCTCGTAGATGCGGGCAATGTACAAAAGACAGCGTAGAGGCATGTTTTCGTTGACCGTGCTCTGCTGCTCACAAAGGACTACAATTCTGTTGTCAACGAGCATTGAAACGTCGTTTCGCATGGTAGTGTAAAGCACGCCGTCAATGCGTACATCCTTGATTTCGGTATCTTCGAGCCGTAGTTGAGTGCCGTTCAAAGAATTGTAAAGATCAAGAAAGTTTTTTTTACCGTCACGGTCTTCGCAAAATAAGTCTACGAAAAGCGTGTCCTTGTGGTTCCGACTTGTGTGCGCCATAGATTGCTCCTATTGCTCTATGCGTTGCGCCATGGATGGCGCTATGGTTGTCTGTAAGCGATTTTTGCCGAGTGTAAAACGTACTCTTTTGTAATTATCAAAAAACTGATATACTTCTTGCATGAGAAAACAACTCCTCTTTCGACTGTCTTGGCAGCGTCTAATTTTTTTTATACTTGGCACCTTTGTTTTGGGGATTTCTAGTTGTGTCGAACAGGGAGCGTTACCTCCTACTGCAGAAGAGCAGAAAGCGTGCTACACAACCCTCCCCACCCATACCACGCAGGAAATAGACAATCAGGCTGCAGCATTTTTTGTGCAGGCAAAAGAGGCAGATTCCATCACAGAAAAAAAGCAGGCGCTTACACAGGCGCTCGCTCTTTCAGGAATTTCCCCCGCCGTGCGCGCCATACTCGAAAAAGAGCTTACCATTCTTGAAAAAGAGGAAAGAATAGCGGCAGAAAAGGCAGCAAAACCGCGCACTTCATTTCAAGCGGTCAGCATTCCTAAGCAAAAAAACACTGCGCGCTACGGTATAAACATGAACGAGCTTTTAAATACCATAAACGAATCGGGAATTACAAAGGATCCGTTTGCGCAATAATGTGCAAGACGGCAGCTAGTCAGCAATTTCAAGCAAAATCGGGCAATGATCACTTCCCATTACGTCACGTAAAATGACGCTCTGCTTTACCCTATCAACAAAAGCGGCATTCACGCACTGATAGTCAATGCGCCAGCCGATATTCTTTTCACGCGCATGAAAGCGATAGCTCCACCAGGTATACTGCTTTGGCTCTTTGCAAAACAAGCGGAAGGTATCAACATAGCCATGCGTAGTAAACATGTCCATCCAGGCGCGCTCCTCTGGTAAATAGCCTGCGTTTCCCTCGTTTGCTTTGGGGTTTGCAATATCAATCGACGTGTGCGCAATATTGTAATCACCACAAAGCACAATATTATAGCCGTCACTAACAAGCGCGTTGAGATAGGTAAACATCGCCTCACAAAAACCAAGCTTGTAGTCTAAACGCAAGCCTGGTCCCTGGCTATTGGGAAAATAGGCACTTATAACCGCAAGCTTTCCAAAAAAAGCTGTTGTCACTCTACCCTCATCGTCATAAAGCGCATTTCCAAGCACGTCTACGCGGTCAGGCTTTTGCTTTGTATAGATTACCGTTCCACTGTAGCCAGCTTTTTTTGCCGAAGACCAGTATGCGTGATAAACTGCTGTCTCTTCATGCTCGTCAGTACTTCCTGGATACAAAAGAGCCGATGAAAGCTGAGCTGGATTCGCTTTAGTTTCCTGAATACAGACCACATCAGCGCCACTTTGTAATAGCCAGTCGCAAAATCCTTTTTTTTCTACCGCACGAATACCGTTTACATTCCACGAAATAATGTTCATACACACCGTCTCCTTGCACGCATGGTCTTAATCGTTCGAGCCGTCGTCAACTTTGTTTTCAAATTTTGTATAGCTCGACAAGAAAAGCAGATTCACATCACCTATCGGGCCGTTACGCTGCTTTGCAACAATCAACTTTGCATCCTGCACCGGCTCCATTTCGCCTTCCTCCGTTTTTTTGCGGTCACGGTGAATAAACATAACCACGTCAGCGTCCTGTTCAATGCTTCCAGAGCCGCGCAGCTGGCTTAACGTAGGCTCATTTCCTTCTGCATCGCGGGCAACCTGGCTAAGCGCCACAACGGGCACTTCAAGCTCGCGAGCAAGGCTTTTAAGTGATTTTGAAATCTCACTCACCTGCTCATACACGGGAGCGGCAGCATTTTCTGTTGCAATAAGACCAATATAGTCAATAAAGATAATTTCGACCTTTTGATTTACCCGCATACGTCGCGCCATTGCTCGTAAATCAATAAGCGGCATGTTTGGCGTATCAACAATGTAAAGTGGCGCTTCATACACGCGCCCCGCCGCCTCCTGCAACTGCTGCAGCTCGGAGATTTTTAGCATACCACTTCTAAGCTTATGGCCAGGAACGTGCGCTACCTGACTTAATAGGCGCTGTCCAATCTGCTCATACGACATTTCAAGTGAGAAAAACGCTGTCGGAATCTTCTGGTCAACAGCAATGTGCTCCATCATAGACATTGCCATAGCAGTTTTACCCATAGACGGGCGCGCGCCTAATACAATAAATTCTGATTTTTGAAAACCGCTTGTCATGCTGTCTAAGCGCGTAAAGCCAGAGGGAATACCGGTAAAAGTATCATGATTTTTATAATGGCTTTCGATAATCTCAATGGTGCGCGGAACAAGCTCGCGCATATCATGCACAACGGTCGTCTGGTCAAGCTCGGTAAGCGCAAAGATTTTCTTTTCTGCCTCCTCTACAACCATGCGGCTTTCGCGCGTGTCATCAAAAGCCGACGCTTTTATTTCCGAGGACATTTTAATCAGATTACGCCGCGTTGCCTTATCAAGCACAATCTTTGCATAATATTCAACGTTTGCGCTTGAAGGCACCGTATCTGTAAGCGAGGCCACATAGGCAGCTCCTCCCGCCTGTTCAAGCGTACCTTCTGAAGTAAGCTCGCTTATAAGCGTGAGCGTGTCACCAGTAATACTCTTGTTAAAAAGGGAAAGAAGCGCTGCAAAGACCGTTTGATTCTGCTGGGAATAAAAATGCTCTTTTCGTACAATCATAACAACGGTGCCCACACAGCTCCAGTCTAAGAGCATAGCACCAAGTGTTGCCCGTTCTGCCTCAAGGTTTTGTGGCGGAATTGAATCTTTTAAGCGCTCGTCCATCTTTGCGCACTCCCCTTTTATGTTGAGCTCTTGAGCTGCTCGAGATAAAAAAAGCCGGAAGTACATACCTCCGGCCCTTTTCAAAAAAGCACAGCTTTAAACGCTAAAAAAGCGCTTTGCTTACTCTGCCTTTTCCTCTGCTGCAGCTTCTGCAGTCTCTGCAGCTGGCTTTTCAGCCTCTTTTACTGCGCCATCAGCAGACTGTCCTTTAACAACAATCTTGATTTCTGCAGTCTGTGCTTCGTACAAGCGAACAGTTGCATGGTAGTTACCAACCGTCTTGATAGTAACACCCTGAATATCGATGCGTTTGCGTTCAATTTCAAAGCCGTTCTTTGCAAGATAGTCAGCAACAGTCAAGCTGGTAACAGCACCATAGAGCTTGCCATTTGAGCCTGCTGGCATAACAAGCTCAACAGTAAGTGCT
>CALAEZ010000039.1 GCA_937891125.1 uncultured Treponema sp.
CCTTTGTATTTGGAATAAACCAGATTTTTTTGTCTGCATCCCATTTTCTTCCATATATATTGCGAACAGCATCAAGCATGGCTGGAGTGAATCTGTCTGCAAATTGAACAGAGATTTTCTTTTCATCATAGGGGCGAATTGATATAGTCATGCTCTAAATATACAAAGATTTTTTTCTGAGGGCAATTTTTTTTTCGGTATTTTTATTTTGCCTTTTTTATTTTGCTTTCTGATGAAACATTCTTTCTCTGACCATTCCTCTGTAATCTTAATAAAGTATCACCAACGACAAAGAGGTCGTAGATAAGGTTTCGTGTTTTTACGAGGCATTGTCTACGCTCTTTTTGTTTTATCTAATCTCAAAGCCGGTAATGAAGCCGCATGCGCAAGGGTATGGAGCCCCGAAGTTGCTTAGTGAGCGTAGCGAACGATGCAATGGAGCGACAGCGGAAGGGCGGACATAGCGACCCGAAGGGATGGGATTGTCGGGTTACGCCCGACAATGACAGACCGAAGGGGAACGCCCAAAGTTGTATATAGAGTGTGTTCTAATCCTAAATAAATTCCAAAAATCTTTTGTTCTAAAAAAAATTTTTTGTTGCAAAATTCATTAAAAGAGGTAAAAATTTAAAAGCAAGATGTTTTAGGAGATTTGATTTTGAAAAAGATTTGTTCGTTTGTGTTGATTTTTATGGTTTTTTCTTCAATTTTTGCTGCCACAATGGATAACCGTGTGCGCTCGCTTTCAAAAACACTTACCGAAAATCTTTTTGACAATCCAGAAGAGTATATTGAATCCGTAGTAAAATCACTTACGGCAAATGTTTCTGGAACAAGTGCAAAAGTTAAAATTCTGCACGATTGGATTTGCGACAACATTGCTTACGATACCGATCTTTACTTTACAGACGATGACGAATACTGGAATTCTGCCAAACAAGATTATGTTACCGTTATAAAAAAACGAAGAGCACTTTGTTCAGGTTACTCAAATGTTATGACTGTTATGTGTCGGCTTGCAGGAATTGAAGCAAAAGGTGTAAGTGGTTGGTCAAAAGGTTTTGCCTACCAGGGTCATCTTACAGAACAAACAAATCATGCATGGAATGTTGTAAATATAGGTGGCAGATGGCAACAGATTGATGTTACATGGGACGCAGGCTATGTTGAGTACAAAACTTTTATTAAACGATACACAACTGAGTGGCTTTATCGTACACCAGAGCAGTTTATCTACTCGCATTTTCCAAAAGACGAACAATATCAATATTTAAAAGAAAAAAAGACTCCGCAAGAATTTGAAAAAGAACCCTATGTACCAGGCAAATTTTTTGACTATGGATTTTCTTTTACCGATGTAAAACCAGATTATTCAAACGAAATTTCTGAGGCGACTCGCTACGAATTTAAAATTGCAAAAACTGGGATTGTTACTACGGGCTCTTTATACGAAAAATCTAGTGGCTACAATAAACAGTCATGCTGGACAGATAGGATTTTTAACCGTGTTGCAGTTGACTTTGCTCTTCCCCAGGCAAAAACTTACCGCGCAATGATAATGGCCTTTAATCAGAGTGAGCACAAAATGCCAGAATTCTACGGAATCGATGAATTTGAAAATTCAATTTTACCAAAGGCGGCTCAACTTGTTGCAAATAAAAAAATAACACAGCGGGATTACGAAAATCTTCAAGACGCTTATTTTAAGGTTGAACAAAATGGTCGCTACTATGCACAAGACATTCAGTTTGCAAGTGCAAGAACGGCATCTGCTCTTAAAACTTTAAAACTGCTTGAGCAAAATACTCAAGAATATGAAAATATTCTATATTTTGATTTAAAACCTTCGCAAAATTACAAAGAATTTGTTGCAAAAAATCGCTATCCTCAAACATACAGTTCATACATTGATGTAAGAAACACACTTCTTTTGTCGCCAAGGCAAGGCGCCCTTAAAAAAGGCGAAACAGTGAATTTTTTGATTGATTCTAAGGATTTTTCTTCGATGGCGCTTTATATTAACGAAAAATTGATTTTGCTCAAAAAAAATCAAAAAGGAATTTTTGAGTTAGAAACAGAAATTCCAGACACACAAGCCGTTAAGGTATGCGGTTCAAAGCCTAATGCAAAAAGTTATCTTGTACTTTGGGAATATGAAGTCCGCTAAATTTTGACTATTGGAACATTCAAAAAAGTTCAACTAAAGTTGGTTGTTGTAAGTTTTTTAAGGCGCCTTATTGTCGCTTTCCGTCCAAAAAATAGTCAATCATTTTGCCATTTTTGTAGACAAGTTTTAACGAAAAAAATGGGCTGTTTTGTCGCAAAAGGTCTAAAAAAATTCTGTCGCCTTCCCACAAGTTTAGAGAATCAATTTTTAAAAGAGGCACCCATTCAAGAGTTCCCTCATCGCACTGAGTAAGCGTTCCAGAAAATTCATCTGCGGTAAACAAATGCATGTATTCGGCAGGCTCATCATCTGCAACAAAGGTAACGATTCCACGAAAACTAAATTTTTTGAGTGTAAGACCAGTTTCTTCTTTTACCTCGCGCAAAAGGCAGTCTTCTGGACTTTCGCCGTGTTCAAAATGCCCGCCCACGCCAATCCATTTATCATGATTGATGTCGTTCTTTTTTAAAGTCCGATGCATCATAAGGTAAGAGTCGTCTTTTTCTATGTAGCAAAGCGTAGTTAGTTGTGATTTCAATATTACATTAACTCTTCCAAGTCAATTTCGCCAGCAACGCACGGAACTGTGATTGACCAGTTTTCGAGCACCTGCGGATGAACTTCGCCAAAAATTCCGACTTGTTTACCGTTTACAATTACTTCCGCCTGACGACCTGTAATAAAGCGCGGGTCATTTGCTTCTTTTACTTCGTATTTGTGGTCAAGAAGATAAAGAAGAGAACTTACTTCGCTTGCCAAGTCGTTAAAATTTGCGTTGTTTGCAGCTGTCATAAATCCAAGCGACTGAATTGTTTTTGTTCCAGTGTTTTCGCTCTCGTCAAGGAAGGCTATTTTTCCGATTTCAAAAATCTTATGCGGGAACACTGCTTGTCCTGCCGCACTTTCGGCACGAAGAAGCGAAGCGATGATTGAAGGTCGCACAAACTGATAGTTTTCGCTCATCGGATTGGAAATTTCTATTACATTGTCGGCACTCACACACATTCTGTCGATGTAGTCGCGTTTTGAACCAAGGTAGTTAAAAATCATCTCTTGATAACCCAAGCCCACCATAATTTCTTTTGCTTTGCGGCTAAAAAGCGTAACATCAGAAAGTTTTCCTACGGTAAAGTCGTTCGGGCGTTGTGGCTTAAAAAAGTCCAAACCAAGCCCAATCATTACATCTTCAATGATGTCAACTTCGTGCAAAAAGTCATTTCTGTACGGTGGCGGTTGGAGCGTAAATTCAACATCGCTCTTGTTTGCCTTGCAATATTTGGCTGTTTTTTCGGTTGTAGGAATATCTTTTGTTTCAACATCGTTATCCATTCGACTTAGCGCGTCTAAAACTTGAGCCTTTGTCAAATCACAGCCGAGTTTTTTGTTGATTGCTGCAAGAGTTGCCTTTGTAGGCTTTTGAAAGTAGAACGGCACGGTAATTTCTTTTCCGAATCCAGTTTCGTACGGATGCACAACTTTTACAGGCAAAATTTCGTAGCCTGCGTCGGCAAAATCACAGGCAACAATGTTTGCAGAAAGAATCAAATTTTCCATATTGTCGCCAGTAAGTTCAACCATCAAGTCTTTGTCGCCTACCTGAACTGCTCCGAGTGTTGCCGAATTGATAATTGGAGCCATAGACATAACTTCGCCCTTGTCGTCGCTCAAAAGTGGGAACACCTTTGCCCCTTCCAAAATCCAGCCGAATTCTTTTCCTTTAGGATGCTCGCTCAAAATCTGGCGACAAGTCATTGGAGTGTCGCATGCAAGTGGCACAAAACTTGTTTTGTCGGGGTCAACAGCTTTGTAGTGAACCGGCCATTTAATTTGAGCCACGCGGTAAACTCCCATCGAAATTGACTTTCGCTTACGACCAAAATTCCAGCAGAGTTTTTCTTGCGTTTGAATAATATCTTTTAACATTGGGTCGTCGATTGCCTTTCCAGAAATCACAAAACTTACCATGTAAGGGCGCACGGATTTTACGCTTTCTTCAACAAATGCAACGCGCTCACCCGAGTCTTTAACAGAGCCTGTACGAGAAAGGAATTTTGAATAGTCGCTTCTTTTTGCTCCCTCGTGAAGACGAAGCTGTCTTGTAACGCCACCAGTAGACCATAAATCAGGGCGGTTTGTGTCGTTCAATTCAATTTTTATTACGCGTTCATTTTCTGGCTGCGAAAGGTCAGGTTTTTCGTCAAGTTCCGCCTTTCCGCACACAAGTTTTCGCTCAAGCGTGTCGTAATCATATTTTGTTCCAAGAAGATTAAAGAACAGTTTCTCGTTGACTTCGATTTTCGGCATAGTTTTCCTCTGAAGGTGATTTTACACGAAACTTAGTATAGCGATTTGGCGGTGTACTGTCCACAAAGTAAACAATCGTTGCAAAAATAGGGCAAAAACAGCTGTATCCGCCAGGCACGTTTACCCAGTATGTAGCTAGTCGGCTTCCTTATTTATTTTTGTGGTTTATGGCAAAGGGAGAATTTTGGTCAGAAGTAGTAGCGTCAGTATTAGATTTTTCGACTTTCTTTTGCCGCGCATACAAATCTTTTATAATCAACTCAATTTCTGCATTAAATCGCTCTTTTGAAATTACCGTATCAACTTCTGCATCTAAGAATAACTCATACGGCCGAATATGAAGTGCCTGTGATAAAACTTGTAGCGTTTCTGGTTTTGGCCATGCTTCTGCGCGCTCAATATTGCTAATTGCAAGCGTCGTCATGTTTGTTACTTCGGCTAATTGCTGCTGTGTCAGATTTTGTCGTATACGCTCATCATGAACATTTCGTGCCAAAATTTTTACTATATCGCTATCCTTTTTATTCATGCATTTTATATTATAGTTAAGCTTTATCTAGTAAATTAAGCTTTGCTATAAATATAGCGTCACACTCTTATAGTAATACTATTAGTATACACCACGCGCGCACCGTGTGAGCTTTGTGCGCCTTGTTTTTTATTGTTTATTCCTTTACTATGCTTCTACAGATAAAAACATACGGCACCTCATGCGCGTATGGCGAGGAAACAAAATGGAAAAACTACGCATATTGCTCGCAAAGGGCAGAATTTACGAATCAGTATATGAACTTTTAAGCGATGTTGGCATTTCAATCAAACTGCCCGACCGCACGTATTTTCCGACGACAAATCAGGAAGATTTAGCATTTCAGGTCGTAAAACCGCAGATTGCAAGCGTCCTCTTAGCGGCAAACCGAGCGGACGTAGGCTTTAGCGGAAAAGACTGGGTTTACGAAAACGGCGTGCAGGATGGCGTTGAAGAAATCATGGATTTAGGATTTGACCCGGTGCGCATTATTGCAGCCGTTCCCGACACGGTAGACTACAACACGGTGCTCAAAAGCCCGGTAACCATTGCAACCGAATACCAGAACTTAAGCGCACAGTGGATAAAGGGAAAAAATCTTACCGGAACCATTTTCCGCACTTGGGGCACAAGCGAAGGCTTTGTCCGCGACTCAAGCGACAGTCTTGCCCAGATTTTAATTGACAACACGTCAACCGGCTCGTCCTTGCGCGCAAACAACTTAAAAATTGTAGACACGCTCATGGAATCTTCTACGCGCATGTATGCGTCAAAGGCGGCTATGGCAGACCCAGCCAAAAAACAGAAGATTATGGAGCTTAAAATGCTTTTTGAAGCTGTTCTAAACGCACGTGGCAGAGTTATGCTTGAAATGAACGTTGCCAAAGATAAGTTCGACGCGCTTGTAAAAGGCTTACCGTCAATGAGAAGCCCGACCGTTAGCCCGCTTTTTGGCGACAATGGCTATGCCGTCAAAATCGCCGTAAAAAAGAGTGAAGTGCCCGTGCTACTTCCAAAGTTACAGGCTCTTGGCGCAACCGACATTCTGGAATACGCACTTAGAAAGGTGCTGTAGCTAATTATGGGGAAAAACGGAGTTCCCGCTGTTTATTCTGCAACTAAATATGCTAAGCTGTGGTCAAATAAATAGACGTCACGCTTGTCTAGAACCAATTTTCTAAACAAGCGCGACGAGCACATTTTGTTTTGTGCAGGAAAGCTATGAATATTTATAAGGATTTTGTTGCGGGGCACCGTGACTTTGACAATTACGAAGACTTAAAGGCAAACTTTCGCATAGAAGTGCCTGATAATTTTAATTACGCCTACGATGTTGTAGACCGCTATGCAAAGGAAGCACCAGAAAAGCGCGCGCTTGTCTGGTGCGATGACAACGGCGGCGAGCGGATTTTCACGTTCAAGCAGATGGCGCAATGCGTAAATAAAACGGCAAATTACCTGACGGGCTGCGGTATTCAGAAAGGAGATGCCGTCATGCTTATTTTGCGCCGCCGTTACGAGTTCTGGTGGTTCATTCTTGCACTGCACAAAATCGGCGCAGTTACCATTCCTGCAACCAATCTGCTTTTAGCAAAAGACATTGTATTCCGCACCAATGCCGCCAGCGTAAAAATGATTGTTTCCTTTGACGACAATGTGCAGAAAGAAATTGATGAAGCCATGCCGGATTCTCCTAGCGTGCAGAAGCTGGTGACTGTCGGCTCTCCGCGCGCCGGCTGGGAAGAATTCCGCCCTGTTTATGAGCTTGCAAGCGACCAATTTTTGCGTCCTACTGGCGAAAACGCAACAAAAAGCACAAACCCAATGCTCTTGTATTTTACGAGTGGCACGAGCGGAAACCCGAAAATGGTTATGCATAATTTTGCCTATCCGCTCGGACACATCGTTACGGCGCGCTACTGGCAGAACGTCATTGATGACGGCTTACACTTAACAGTTGCAGAAACCGGCTGGGGAAAAGCTGTTTGGGGTAAATTATACGGACAGTGGCTGTGTGGAAGTGCGGTTTTTGTATACGACATGGTTTCGTTTGTGCCTGATAAACTTTTGCGCAATGTAGAAAAATACGGCGTGACCACTTTCTGCGCGCCGCCAACAGTCTACCGCTACATGATTCGTCAGAATCTTTCTAAGTACGACTTAAGCAAGATTCAGTATGTAGTAACCGCTGGCGAAGCTTTGAATCCAGAAGTATTTAACAAAATTAAAGAAAAGACAGGACTTGAGCTTCACGAAGCATACGGACAGACTGAAAGCACCGTACTTATGGGAAATTTCCCTGGAATGAAAGTAAAGCCTGGTAGCATGGGTAAGCCATCACCTGGCTATAATGTTAAAGTCATCCGCGACGACGGCTCTGAATGTGAAGCCGGCGAAAAAGGCGAGGTCGTTGTTGATTTGTCACAGGGACGCCCGTTCGGACTTTTTTCCGGCTACTATCAGAACGAAGCTCTTACCGAAAAAGTATTTGCAGGCGGCGTCTATCACACCGGCGACATTGCGCAGAAGGACGAAGACGGCTACTTTACGTTTGTCGGTCGCAAAGATGATTTAATTAAAACGAGCGGCTACCGTGTAAGTCCGTTTGAGGTAGAAAGCATCCTGCAGCAGTTCCCGGCAGTTCTTGAATGTGCCGTTACAGGCGTTCCTGACCAACAGCGCGGACAGGCGGTAAAGGCGACAATCGTCTTGAACAACGGCTTTGAAGCTGGCAGAGAGCTTGAACTTAAAATCCGTGAGTTTGTAAAAGAGCACACAGCCGCCTACAAACAGCCACGCATTTTCGAGTTTGTAAAAGAGCTTCCAAAGACGATTAGCGGAAAAATCCGCCATGCAGAAATCCGCAAGAAAGACGCCAAAGACTCACAAAAATAACTATGCTCAGAAGCTTCTTGTGGATTTTTTTCATTTCGATGGTGCCGCTTATTGAGCTTCGCGGCGCTATCCCCGTTTCTCAAGTGCTGTCGTTGCCGCTCATTCCGTCGTACATCGTATGCATTATTGGCAATATGATTCCTGTTCCGATTGTTTACTTGTTTGCCCGCCGATTTCTTGAATGGGGTGCAAACAAGCCTGTTTTAGCAAAGCTATGCACATTCTTTCTTGTTAAAGGAGCGCACGCCGGTGAAAAGCTACAGGAAAAAGCTGGTCGCGGGCTTTTTATTGCATTGCTGCTGTTTGTAGGCATTCCCATTCCTGGCACTGGTGCCTGGACAGGAACACTGGCAGCAAGTCTGCTCGGCATGAACGGAAAAAAAACGATAACCGCTGTGCTTGCAGGTGTCTTGCTTGCAGGCGTTATTATGATGACCGTGAGTCTGCTCGTAAAAACCGGCACTCGTATAATATAATTGCCGCCGCCTGAGCAACATTCAGGCTTTCAATCATGCCAGTGCTGCCAGTAATTGTCACCAGCTTATCGCAATTCTGTTTGACCTCATCAGAAATGCCATGCTCTTCGTTACCAAGCACAATCAGCGCTGGTTTTTCTGCACACAGTGTTGCAATTTCATTGATAGGCGTTGTCGCCCGAACATCGGTTCCCAGACGCACCATTTTGCCACGCATTGCAGTAAGCAGCTTTGTAATTGAGCGTATGCAATAGATGTTCACGTATTCCATGCCGCCCTGCGCCACACGATACGAGCTTGTTGTTACCGAGCTTTGCGCCTCGTCCATAGGAATAATTATGTTTTTTACGCCAAAAAATGCCGCGCTTCGTACGATGGCGCCTAAATTATTTGCGTTACCAACACGATCGAGCAGCAGGGCGCTTTCCTTTTTATGCAACCATTCGTCCGTAATATCAGAATTAAGTGCAGGAATGTGCGGCTGGGAAATCATGGCAACAACACCCTGATGATGTATGCTTCCACATAATTTTTCTAGCTCAGCGCTGTCGTCAACAACATTATACGGTCGCTTATTCTGCGCAAGAAATTTACAGACCTCGCCAAAAACGTGAGAACGTTCCTTTGTAAAATAAAGTCGATGAATAACGTTCGGATGAATCTTTGCAAGCGCAAGGACTGCCTCAAAGCCGCAGACAGCAAGTTCATGTGTTCGTGTGTTTTTCATGTGGATAACCTGTGGAAATTGTGTATAAATCGACCTAATTCAGTGCATAAGTCGGCACGTTTCTGTGGATAACTTTCGCACACAGCGTGTTCGGGTTATCGCTCAAACAAAAAAACGGCACTCAAGAGTGCCGTTTTTTTTAGAAAATGACAAGTTATTTCAGCAAGCGCTTTTCTTCAGCTATCTTGCGAGCTTCATCTTCCCACGCTTTGCCACCACGCTGTTCATAGAATTCTTTAACCCATGCATCCCAGTTTGCTTTATTCAGCTCACGGCGACCGGTCAAGAACTCAACAACGCCCTGCTCATAGAAGCGCTTCAAGTCTGCATTCGGCTGTGGCAACATATCAACACCAACGCAAGCTGTCCACGCCTTTGACTGCATTTCACGCAATGCGGTCAGAGCAGACATCTTCTTCTTAGAAACTGCTGTCACGTACGTTGGATAGCGAGCACCAAGCTCAATATCGCTGTTGTAATAAACAAGATTACGCAACTGTGTTAAAGGCTGCATTTCTGGCTTTGAATAGCCCTTTGACTCATCTGGCAAGCCCTTGATTGTTGGAATACCATTTTCGTCAAGTACATAGTTAATGCCTTTCTGACCCCAACCAAGCAAATAATAGCCTTCATCGCTTGACATCCATTCAAGCAATTCTGCAATTTTCTGCATCTTCGTGACTTTCTTGCCCTTAATCGGCTTGTCAGAAAGTGAGTTTGCAGTCAGTGCAGACAGTGCATACATACGATATGCAATCGTATACGTACCAGCAGAGGATTTGCCCTTTGGACCTACCGGCGGATCGATGATAAGGAAGCCACCGTTCGGGAAGTTCTGGTCAAACGGTGCATAGTTCGCTTCTGAAGCATACGCTGCCATCTGCTCGCGGAAAATACCAAATTTACCCTGCTTCCATGCGGCACGGAAGTCGTCTTTTTTGTATGCAGTCCAGTTCGGATCGATGACTTTTTCGTCAACGAGCTTTTTCATGTACTGCATAGCCTCGTAATATTCTGGCTTTGTGACATTAAGACCAAAACCTGCCTTCGTCAGATTCCAAGTACCAGCAACGCCAAATGCACCAAAAATCGGGTCATAGCGCTTACCAAGTCCTTCGTTAGAACCAGAAAGCTCACTAAAGCCACCGTAACCCCAGGTATCATTTTTACCGTTGCCATCTGGGTCACGTTCGGTAAATGCCTTCATAACATTAAAGAATTCATCGGTTGTCTTCGGCACGGCAAGACCAAGATTCTTAAGCCAGTCTTCGCGAATAAGAACACCTTCGTTCTTTGCGATAGAACCGGGCTGTGCAAGCGCATAGGATTTTCCGTTTACAGTCGTAAAAGAAATTGCATCGCTGTCATACAGTTTTTTTGTGCGCTCTGGCATCATTGCATACATATCTGACACATCAGCAAGCACACCCTGCTTTACGAGCAACGGAAATGTCGTTGATGTAATCATAAGAAAATCTGGTAGCGATTTGCTTGCAGCAGCTGCATTAATTTTAGTATCCTGATCACTTTCAGAAGATGGCAACGCTGTCATAATCAGGTTGATTCCAAGCTTTTCTTTGATGATTGAGTAGCCAACCCAATCCTTTGGCGGCGGACCTGCTTCTGTAACCGCAGCACCATACCACAGCGTAATATCAGCAGTACCATCTTTGTTTACTTTCCATGCCTTTGCCTTTGGTGCAGCAAATACAGGAGACGCTACAGCGAGAATCAAAGCAGACAAAGCAAGATTCTTCAGTAAGTCCTTCATTTTTTCCCTCCTATGTTTCAGAACAGTTTGTTCTGGAAATACATAATCAAATATACACTCGATTCAGAAACAGCATCGGAAGCATTACTGCCGCCCGTTTCCAAATCGGATAAAACCACAGTGTTTCGACAACGTAAAGGGCAAACAGGGCTCATTACCCCTTTACCGAGCCGAGCATTGTACCCTTAGTAAAGTACTTTTGAATAAACGGATACGCAATAATCATCGGAATTGCTGACATAAAGACAGATGCGGCCTTAATTGCAGAAACCGGCGCTTCGCCAAACGCGTTGACTTCTACATATTCGTTCATGCCTGATGCCATCAAAATATTGCGGAGCAAAATCGGCAGCGGCTGCAGTGACGAATCATTTAAGTACAACAGCGGGTGCATAAAGTCGTTCCAGAAGTTTACAGCGTAGTACAAACCGATTGTCATGATAATTGGCTTTGAAAGTGGAAGAATAATAGAAACAAGAACATACCATTCTTCAGCACCGTCAATACGAGCCGATTCTTTTAATGACTCAGGAATACCTTCAAAGAATCCACGCATAATCAAACAGTTGTAAGTACCAATAGCACCAGGCAAGAAGATTGATGTAAGGTGATTCGTAAGATGGAGGTTCGTAACAACAAGGTAAGTCGGAATCAAACCGATGTTGAACAAATACGGAATCAAAACGAAGTAGTTAAGGATTTTGCGTCCAGGAAGATCCGGTACAGACATACAATATGCCATAGGAACTGTAAGACACAAAGATGTAACAACACCGAATACCATAATCTTCATAGAGTTCCAGAAAGAGTTGATAAATCCAGCATTTCCGAGGAGGGCTTTGTAAGCCGAAACATCCCACTTCCATACAGGAAGGAACATTCCCTCAAAGTTTGTTCCAGTAAATGCGTTCGGGCGGAAAGAAAGTGTAATTGTACTCCACATAGGAATTGCAATTACAACACCAATAAAAATAAGAAAAGCGTTAATACAAATATAGAATGTACGATCGCCGGCCGTTAATCTAACTGTCTTTGGTTTAGTCATCTATGTTTACCTCTACTTACAGCAGTGAAGAATCTGCAATCTTTTTAACTACAGAATTTGATGTCATAACAAGGAGCATACCGATAACACCCTTGAAAATACCAACGGCAGTCGCAAGAGCAAACTTGAACTGCAAAAGACCCTGTCGATATACCCAAGTATCGATGATATCTGCAACAGAATATACAGGAACGGAATACAACATGAACATTTGGTTGAATCCAGCGTCAAGAACTGTACCAAGTTTAAGAAGAACTACAGTTACGATTACAGGCTTGATTGATGGAATTGTAATGTACCATACGCGCTGAACCGCAGAAGCACCTTCTACCATGGCAGCTTCGAACAAAGAAGGGTCAATACCCATCAAAGCCGCAATAAAGATAATTGCAGCCCAACCCATTTCCTTCCATGCATCAGAAATGATAACAATTACAGGGAAAGTATGAGTGTTTGTAAGGAAGTCAATTCCTTCGCCGCCAAAGAACTTGACGATGTCGTTTACCATACCATCGCCTGGAGCCAAAAGTACGAGCAAAATACCGTACATAATAACCCAAGAAAGGAAGTGCGGAAGATAGGCCAAAGTTTGTACGACTCTTCGGAGAATATCATGCGTACATTCATACAATGTAACGGCAAGAATAATTGAAAGTGGTACACAAATTACAAGCTTGGCCAAACTATAACAAATTGTGTTACGAAGAAGTTCAGTAAAGTAGAATGATTTGAAAAAGTCGATAAAGTTTCCAAAACCTATCCAAGTACTCTTCCAAACGCCTTCGCTCGGCATAAAACTCTTGAATGCAATCTGACCGTTTACGATTGGACCATACTTAAGGATAGCATAGTACACAAATGGAATAACGAGCAGCGCATAAACAGAATAGTGCCTCTTAATATCCTTCCAAAGATTTTTCTTTGGAGCCTTAAGAACAGTTGTTTCTTGTGCGTTCATATTTAACCTCAGTTCTATTATTTTATCGCTTAATGATTAAAATTTACAAGTATATTATTGGACAAAACCGTACTATAGTTCCACAAAAGTTACAGTTTTGACCGAATTCTTCCTGGAGGAACCCCGTATATCTTCTTAAATACACGGCAAAAGTACGCCTGATCCTGGAAGCCCGAATTTTCAGCGATTTCGTAGATGGTGTCGTTTGTTTCCAACAACATCTTGGTCGCTAAGTATATTCTATACCGATTTAAGTATTCCCACAAGGATAAACCGATTTCTTTATGAAAAATTCTTGTTAAATAATCTTCGCTTACATGCACGGTGTCGGCAAGTTTCCAGCGGACAATCTGCTGCGATGCGTTTTTGTTAAGATATAGTATCGCTTTTTTGACTAAGGCACCTGTATGCGGTGGAAGAATTTCGTCTCCGTTGAGAATTTCGTGAATTCTGTCGTTAAACTGCTCGCTTTCGGCAGCCCCACGATTGCACAAAATAATTCTCGGGTGAGAACACAAAAGTTCAACTTCTTCTTCCGAAAGAATTGAATCTGGTAGTACGATAATCGGAACGAGCACTGTTTTTGAATTTTGGCGAATTCTTCGGATGCTGTCTTCGTCAATTTTTTC
>CALAEZ010000040.1 GCA_937891125.1 uncultured Treponema sp.
CGAACAGATCTATCTCCCACCAATCACTAAGATGAATCCCTAGACGCAGATTTTCAGAAAGCCTATAATACACGCATGAAACGTATTTCCTTACTTTGTATGGCGCTCGCATGCAGCACATTTTTCTTTTTGGCAACCGGTTGTAAGACAGCAAAAATTGACACCTCCAGCTGGATAGCAAATCTTGACGACGGCATAAAAGCCGCACAAAACGAAAATAAACGCATAATCCTCTTTTTTAGCGCAGACGAAGATGGCACAAGCCGCGCGCTCAAAGATACCTTGCTTGAAACAGCAGATTTTCTTGCAGCAGAAACAGAGCGCTACGTGCTCGTCAATTTGGATTTTTCTGCAAGCCGCTATGAAGCTGCAATGGCACTCTACACAACCGAAACCGAGCTAACAAAAGCAGAGGAACAGCAAGCGCGCGATGCACAGGAATCGCTGACACGCGACATGAAAACCGCAATGTACCTTGCAGCAAACGAAAGCCCTTCGTTTTACGTGCTGACAAAAGATGGCTATCCCGCTTGCCAGCTCCAACTGCCCGAAGATATCGCCGAAGCTGCCGATTTTGACGCCATTATTGCAGAGCAAGAAGAATCAATCGCCGACTACGAAGCGCTTATAGCCGCCGTCAACAGCTCAAACGGTGTTGAAAAAGCGCGCGCCATTGACAATGTATTTGAATCAACAACAGCAGAATGGCGATACATGGTGCTCCCGCTCAGCGCCCAGCTTGAAAAGCTTGACCCCAAAAACGAAACCGGCGCGGTCGGTAAGCACTTGCTTGCACTCGCAAATGGCAACGCATCTGACGCATTCCTGCAGCAGGATATTCAGGGAGCGGCAAGCGCCTTTGCAACCGTCGCCGAAAACAGCGTCCTAACCGCCGACGAAAAGCAGGAAGCATACTACACTGCAGCCTATCTTTTAGCACAAGGCGGCTCTACCGACTACGCTGCAATCCGCACCTTTGCGCAAAAATCATACGATGCCGCTCCCACCAGCGAGCACGCCGACATGATTCAGGCATTTATCGGGCAAGTGGAAGCGCAGATTGACGCGGTCGAGCAAATGCAGAAGGATGTTGACATCACCGCCGACGAAGGCTACACCACCATTCATCCAGAAGCAGCTCCCGACGGCACCACAGCACTCACCGACAGCGCACTGTCTGGCGACCACGCTGCCGACACTGCCGTGCCAGCCGACGCCGCCTCGTCTGACGACCGTACAGCGTCCGGCAGCGATTCTGCGGAGTAACGCTTGGCTCTGCTTCTTGTCTTAGCAGCAGCTTGCATCGTGCTTTCTACGCTGTTTTCGGCGTCAGAAAGCGCCTTTCTCGGCATAAACAAGCTGCGTGTACACTATCTGCGTGAGCAAGGCGACAGGCGTGCAGAGCGTGTCGGCCGCTTGCTTGACCACAAGGAAGAGCTCTTAAACACGCTGCTTGTCGCAAACGAGCTGGTCAATGTCGCACTGTCAGTCATTCTTACTTCCATTGCGCTCAAGCTGTTTGGGCCGGCAGGTCTTACGCTTTCTACGCTGGTAGCAACGCTCCTGTTGCTGCTGTTTGGCGAAATCACCCCAAAAATCATCACCACACGCATTCCTGACGAAAGCTCATTCTTTGTCAGCGGCATCATCACGCTTGTCTTCTACCTCTTAAAACCGCTCGTCGCCTTTTTTACCGCCATTTCCCGCACCATTTTGCGCCTGCGCGGCATTGACACCAAAAAAGAAGCTGTTTCCTTTACCGAAGAAGAGATAAAAACCTTTATCGACGTCGGCGGCGAGCAGGGTATTCTCGAAACAGCAGAAAAGCGCATGATGAGCCGCGTTTTCAGATTTACTGACCTGGAAGCAGTCGACATTATGATTCCACGCATCAAAATCATTCCGATAAAGCCAGACATGCGCTACCGCGACATTCTGCAGCTGTCAGAACGCACGCGCCTAAAGCGCTTTCCCGTGATTCGCGACGGCCTTGACGACATCATCGGCGTACTGTACATAAAAGATTTGCTCTTCTACCAGGGCGACCTACAGGATTTCCGCGTCGAAAAAATCATGCGCGAGCCGCTTTTCATCCCCGGCAGCACAAAAATGAGTGCCATTCAAGCACTGCTCCACGAAAAAAAGCAGACCTTTGCGGTCGTCATTGACGAATACAGCGGCACCGACGGCATTCTGACCACCGAAGACATTGCAGAAGAAATCTTTGGTGCGCTCACCGACGACTACGACCAGAGCGGCAGGGCAACCGGTGCTGCCGGCAAAGAAGCAACCGCCACTGCCTCTGCTGACGACTACCTGCTTGACGGCAGTATGCTTTTAGACGACGTAAACGAGCTTTTGCACATCAAGCTGTCATCAAGCGACAACGACACCATTGCCGGCTTTATCTGCGAAAAGCTCGGCGAAATTCCACACGCAGGCGACTACGTAAAGGACGCCGGCTTTTTATTCTACGTTGCCCGCATGGACGGCAGACGCGTGTCGCAGGTACACGCACTGCGTGCGCCTGAGCCGCAAGGAGCTGACGCATGAACGGCCAAACCGCGCATTTTCTGCTAACCGTCGCACTGCCGGCGCTCTGCGTTCTGGTGCTTGTCGCCTGCGTCGCTTTTTTTGCTGGCAGCGAAACCGCCTATCTTTCCATCACCGACATAAAGCTGCGCCAGCTGCTCAAAGAAGACACCAGCGGCAAAAAAAACAGCCCCGTGCAGCGCGTCGCACGCCTCAAGCAGGACGTGAACAAGCTGCTGTCGCTTGTACTTATCGGCATCAATTTTGTTACCTCGCTTGCGTCAGGCCTTGCGGCAACCGTCGCCATCAATCTTGTCGGCGCACAGGGAGCCACCTACGCAACGGTCGTCATGTCATTCATTCTGATTATTTTTGGCGAAATCGTGCCAAAAACGGTTGCCGCCGTACACCCAGTTGCTGTTGCCGAAAAACATTCGCGCCCGCTCCTCCTGCTCCAGCTCCTATTCATGCCCATCGTCTGGTTCTTCTCCAAGCTGACGGTTGGCATTACCTCGTTTATCATGCTGTTCTGGAAGCAAAAAAAGCAGCCGCTAACCGAAGCCGAGCTAAAATCGCTCATCGACGTTGGCGCCGACGAAGGCACACTCGAAACAAGCGAAAAAAAGATGCTGTACAACATCTTCGAGTTTACCGACCTGCACATTCGCGACATCATGTGCCACAGAAGCCGCGTGCGCTTTATACCGATTGACGCCACCTACGACGAAGTTGTGCAGCTTTTTACTGACGCCCGCCATTCCTGGCTCCCGGTCTGTAGCGAAAGCTTTGATAACGTGCTCGGCATGGTGTACTACAAGACCGTGCTGCTACGCGGCAAGCAAAAAAACGACCGCGAGCACACCTTTGTGCGCCGCTGCATGCGCCCCGCGCTGTTTGTGCCCGAAACGCTCACCGCCATGGAGCTGCTTCACAAATTTAAAAAAGAGCACATGAGCTTTGCCATTGCTGTCGACGAAAATGGCGCCAACTCTGGCATTGCCACCATGAACGACATTTTAAGCGCTGTTTTCGGACGCGGCGTTAACGAGTTTTTAGGCGGCGAAGACGAAGAGCAGCCCGCGCAGCGCATCCGCGAGCTCACCGCCACCGAATTTCTGGTGCCCGGCGACATCCGCCTAAACGAGCTGAACGAATTTTTTGAGCTGAACCTTGCGTCAGAAGACTATGACACGCTCGCCGGCTGGCTCATGGAACGTTTTGACGCGCTTCCCGAAGCCGGCGAAATGCTCACGCACGACGGCGTGCTGTACACGATTGAAGAGC
>CALAEZ010000041.1 GCA_937891125.1 uncultured Treponema sp.
CGTGTCCGTCAAGAATCGTAATTTTCATGAAAAACCTGCTATTATCCTAAGACTTCTACGCCGGTGCCAGAAATGGCTGCGTTAATAGCATCTTCAATGCCTGAAGCTGATTCATCAAAATCAACCAGAACCTGAGATTTTTCGGTGGAAGTAGCGCAGGAGGTAACACCGGCAACTGCACTTACGGCTGCCTGTACTTTTGTTGCAGTGTCATCATCGAACATGCCAACGACATAAATTTTCTTTTGCATGTAGGTAGTATAAATGGTACGGTTGGAATATGCAAGCAATTTTAATTTTAAGATTTCCGAGTGGAAAGTGCTTTTATTTTGTTTGAAAAAAACTGAAAAATAATGTATGCTCATGGTATGAAGCGTTTTTCCTTTTTTTTCTGTAGTGTGTTACTTCTTTTTTTCCTTGCATCATGCGGAAAGCCTGTTGTAAAAATCGGCTATGTAAATCCATCAACGGGAGCACTTGCCGGAAACGGCGAAGGTGCGGACTGGGTCTGTGAGCAAATGTATGCATACGTGCAGAAAAATCCTATTTACATTGGCGGGAAACAGGCAGATTTTGAAATTATCATGTATGACTGTAAATCTGACCCAAAGCTTTGCCGTGAACATGCAGAACGGCTTGTAAAGCATGACAAGGTGGACGTTTTGCTTGCCTTACAGACGATAACGATGGTTATTCCGGAAGCTGCCGTTGCAGAAGAGCTGGGGATTCCCTGTGTGTCCATACAGGCTCCGACAGATGCACTTGCGGCATCACGTAAAAGCTTTGACTGGACGTATCACGCTTTTTGGACGGTGGACACCATTTATACTACGTACCAAGGTTTATGGAGTGCAAGCGGACATCCGAAACAGAGCGGGGCGAAAATAGGCTTTTTGTTTCCCGATGACCCGGATGGAAAACTTTGGAGCGAGGTGTTTGCCCGTAGGGCAGCGGAAGACGGCTATGTTGTGGTCGACCCCGGCCGCTATCCGGTTGGGACGAGAGATTTTGAGCAGACGGCAGCACTTTTTAAGAGACAGCAGATTGCGGTACTTACCGGAACAAATGTGCCGTTAGATTTTATAGCCGCCATGGATGCGCTTTTAAAGGCGGGCGTTCAGGTGGACTCCATAACAATGGGACGTGTTTCAGCAACGCAGGCTGCAACCGCCGCTCTCGGACAGACAGGACTTAATTTAGGTTCTGCGGTCTGGTGGAATAAAAACTTTGGTTTTACCTCCGAGCTTACAGGCATTGACTGTAAGACGATTGCATCTCAATATGCAAAAGACAATTTTGACGAGCCGTTCCCGCAGCCGGCGGCTTATGCGTATGCGGCGTTAGAGCTTGCCATTCATGCGCTCAAGAATGCCGGTTCTAAGAACCGGAAGAAGCTTTTGGATGCGCTTTCAAGGCTTGATGTTATGACGATTGTCGGTCCTGTCTGCTACAATAAGCAGTGCGGTGGATTGCATTATTCAGAAACGCCGCTTGCAGGCGGACAGTGGCAGCTTGAAAACAACGAGCTGCAGTTAAAAGTGGTTGATAATGCGGCGTATCCAACTATCCCGCTTGAAGGCACCTACAAAAAAGAAAACGTCACAACTGAAAGCAAAAATTGATACAATAAAATTGAAATATCCTAAAATCTAGTGTAGAATAGTACCATGGTTCGTTTCCGTTTGCTTCCATTTCTGGCCGTTTTGCTTATTCCCCTTGCTGCAGGCTGTAGCTTTATGCAAAAGACAGTCCGCATCGGTTATGTAAACCCTATTACCGGTGCTCTTGCAGGAAACGGAGAAGGATACGACTGGGTTATTGACCAGATGTATGACTATGCACGGCAGCACCCCATTACCATGCATGGCAGGGATGTTAATTTGGAAATTATCGTCTACGATTCAGAGTCAGACAGGACAGTATGCAAAAAAATGGCAGAGCAGCTTGTTTTGTATGACAAAGTTGATATGCTGATTGCAACGCAAACTCCTGAAACCGTCATTCCCATTGCTGAGGTTGCAGAGCAGTATGGCGTTCCCTGTGTTTCAATGCAGGCTCCGGTAGACCCTGTTGCACAGGCTCGTGAAAAGTACAACTGGACGTTCCATGCGTTCTGGACGCTTGATACTGTTTATGAATGTTACAGGGCGTTGTGGACTCTGGCGGGTTTTCCTGCGCAGAGCGGTGCAAAAGTTGGACTTTTGTTTGCAAATGACGTTGATGGAACTTCGTGGCATGATGTGTTTGTCCGCCGTCTTTCTGAAGATGGCTATGCTATTGTTGATCCAGGACAGTATCCTTTGAATAACAGTTCGTTTGACAGTATTGCAAAGCTCTTTAAGGAAGAGTCGGTTTCTGTGCTTACCGGAACAAATCTTCCCCCTGACTTTATGAACGCAATGAAAGCTCTTGCTCACTATAGCGTTCCCCTTGACTGCATAACGATGGGAAAATGCGGGCTCATGTATACTGATGCCTCTGCATTGGGAGAGGCTGCAGTCGGTCTTATGACAGAGGTGTGGTGGGATGAAAACGAAAACTTTATTTCAGACCTTACCGGTTTTACCGCATCTGACGTAAGTGCTCGGTATGCGCGGGATAACTTTGATTTAAAAATGCCGCAGCCGACAGCCTATGCCTATGCGGCATTTGAGCTTGCCTTACATGCTCTTCGTCGTGCAGATAGCACGGACAGAAGGAAGCTGCGTACTGCACTGAGCCGTCTTGATGTGCAGACGATTGTTGGTCCTATTGTGTATAATCATGTGATGAACGGTCTTGTGTATGCACAGACACCTGTTGGCGGCGGGCAATGGCAGTTAGAAAATGGGGTGCTTATGCTAAAGGTAATTGATAATTCGTTATGCCCTGCGGTAAAGCTGACAGGAGCATATAAAGCTGAAAACGTAAGTGACAGGGTAAAAGAACCACTTTCTAAATCTGGAGTTTGAGAATGAAATCAATCAAAACAAAAATCATTATAACAATGCTTACATCGGTGCTTGCAACAAGCGTGCTGCTTTTGATTATTTCAGTCGTTTCGCTGAATATTTTGAACCGAAATGATTCCGACCTTTTGCTTGAATACATTGCGCGCAGTTCCTCAACACTGATAAACGGTGCGTTAGATACTACCGAACAGAGTGTTGAAAGCGTTTCGCTGTATGCTGTTGAACAGGTGAAAGGAAACTTAGACCGCTTAAAGAACGATATTCCGTGGAGAGAAAATTATCTTTCAGCTGTTGAATCGCTTGCACTTTCGGAAATTGCAAACATTCGGGATGTAGAAGCGTTTTACTTTCGGCTTAATCAGGAGTTGGGGGTTCCGGCCGGCTTCTTTTACCAGTATTATGAAGGCACGGGAAAGCTTGAAAAACGGCTGCTTACCGATATCAGTATGTATGATAAAGATGATTATGTTCATGTCGGCTGGTATTACAAGCCGCTTGAGGCAAAAAAAGCAATATGGCTTTCTCCGTATGACAACTACAACTTAAAGAAGCGTATTGTCTCGTATGAAGTGCCGGTGTTTTATGAAGACAGTTTTATCGGGATTGCAGGAATTGACATAAGCACTAAGGTAACGAGCAGGGAGCTTGCAAATATCCGTGCATATCATACTGGCGGCGCAATCCTGTTTGACCGGGAATATAATATTGTATACCAGAAAAGTCACGTCCGCGGTTTGAATCGTGCCGATTTTTCTTCCATACAGGAAGGAGCTTTGCAGGCGGCGCTTAGCTCAATAGAAATTGGAACGCCTGTCGAATATAACGGTAAGCATGATAAGCTGTATGCGCTTCGGTTGCATGACGGCATGATACTGTGTATTTCGGCTCCGCTTTCTGAAATAAATGCGTCTCAGCGCAACGTGCTTGCTATCTCTGTCATTGGAAGTGTCATAATTCTTGCGGTAATTCTGCTTATAACGATGCTGCAGATAAACGGCTTTTTGAAGCCATTAAAAGAATTGACTACTGCTGCAGAAAAAATTGCAGACGGCAACATGGAAGTTTCATTCAAATCTCCTCATGCAGGAAGCAATGATGATGAAATCACAAAGCTTGCGGATACCTTTGAGACGATGGCAAATTCCCTAAAGCGTTATTTTGATCACTTCCACAGCCTTGCCTACACGGATAATTTAACCGGATTAAATAATAAGGCTGCCTTTGAAATGACCCGTGAGGTTATTGAGTCTGAAGTAAAGATGGGGCGCGCTTCCTTTGCTATTGTGATGATGGATGTAAACAACCTGAAAACGATTAATGACAGCATTGGACATGAAAAGGGAGACGAGCTTTTGGTGCACTGTACCCATTGTATGCGACAAACCTTTGTTGGCTATCCGCTATACCGCATTGGAGGAGATGAATTCTGTGCGATTATCAATAATACAACAGACCCTCAGGTACTGATTGAGCGTCTGCAAAAACTGGTCGCTAGCATGAGCAACATTGACTTTGTTTCCTTCCATGTGCCGTATCAGATTGCGGCGGGGGTTGCTGTCTACGACAAGGCAAGCGACACAGGCTTCCAGTCGGTGTTTAACCGTGCTGACAAAGCCATGTACGAGAACAAACAGGCATTGAAAGCATTGTCTTAGAAACTGCGCTTCATTGTTTTCAGATTTTCTTACCTTCACCGATTTTGTCGGCAAGCGTTTTGCCAAGCTGCCCGCAGGCGCCACCAATTTCGCGTCCGCGCCGTGTACGCAGCGTCACGTTAACGCCTGCTTTTTCAAGCTTTTCAACAAAATGCTTACATTCAGCGCTTGTCGGCTCTTTAAACGGAAGCCCGCCAACAGGATTCCACGGAATGAGGTTTACATGAACGTCAATTCCGCGTGCAAAGGAAATCATGTTGCGTGCGCTTTCATCCCCTGTGTTGACGCCGGAAAGCAGGGCTGCTTCCAGCGTAACGCGTTTACCAGTCTTCTCTGCATAATGCTTAATCGCCTCACGTAAATCGGGGAGGGGATTGGTACGGCAAATCGGCATAAGCTCTTCTCGCAGTGCTGTGTCTGCTGTGGTAAGCGAAACTGCCAGTCGAATGTGGGGACCGTTTGCTGCTAAGTCATATATGCCGCGGATTACTCCAGAGGTGGAAAGCGTAATGCGGCGGGCAGAAAGCGCGCGTCCGTCCTTACTCGTAAGAACAGCAATGGCTTTTCTAACTGCGCTTAAATTCATCATTGGTTCCCCCATGCCCATAAAGACAATGTTATCAAGCGCGTCTTCAGGATTGAGTGAGCGAATATGATTTTCAAGATGCAAAAATTGCTCGACAATTTCTGCTGCAGTAAGATTTCGTGCAAAGCCTAAATGCCCAGTCTGGCAGAAGGCGCAGTTCATGGCACAGCCGACCTGGCAGGAAACGCAGGCTGTTTTGCGCCCTTCGCGGTCGGTTAAAAGCACGGTTTCCACTGCCATACCGTCAGAAAGCGCAATTTGTAGCTTTATGGTGCCGTCGCTGTCGGTGAGCACTTTTGAAACGGAGGTGCTTCGTACGCATGCCTTCTCTCGTAGCTCATTCCGTAACATAGCAGGAAGATTAGACATTGCCTCAAAATTTTCTGCGCCCTTCCCAATCCAAGCAAAAATTTGCTTACCGCGAAAGGCAGGCGCAAGGTGGAGTTGTTCGGCAATTTCTTCAGGTAAAAGACCAGAAAGCGCTTTTTTTTCGCTCATGCTATCGGTCTGTTCATCGTAATGCGGTCAAGCATATCATTGATTGCCTGGCTCCGAATTCCTAATTTTTGGAAGCTACGCAAGGCATCTACTGCCTGTGTACGCTGATTCATCTTTAAGTAGCAGTCGGCTAAATCTATATACGGACGGTAATTTCTGGGGTCGTCACGGATAAGGGCTGAAAGCCTATCGACAGCTTCTTGATACTTGCCTTCGCCTTTGCAGATAAGCGCAAGGCCAAGAGCCGCATACATGTCAAAGTCTATATCCATAGCTTTGTTGTAATATTCTGCTGCTGTTTTATAGTCACCGGTGTTGCGGTAAGCATCGCCTGCTCGTGTCAGAATCACCTTATTGTTTGGATCCATCTCAAGAATGCGGTTCCAGTATTCGACCGATCGGTACTGCTGATTCATACCGCGATAGCAGTCTGCAAGACCAAAAAGCGCGTAAAAATTGTTTGGATCCATCTGGAGCGCACGGTCAAAATAGTATACGCCTTTGTCGAAGGTCTTAAGCTTTCGATGACAGTTACCAATAGAGGTGAGGACGCGAATGTCAACAGCGCTTTCGTTCTGTTCAAGCATTTTTGTCCAGTAGTATAAGGCGTCTCGGTACTCCTTAAAGTCGTAATGCAAGTGCCCTAAGCCAATCAGCGCATAAGCATTATTCTCTTCCATATCGAGTACTTTTAGATACAGCTGCTTTGATTTCTTAAAGTCACGGATTTTACGATATGCATCAGCAACGCGGGTTAAAACCGTAATGTTGCGGTCGTCATGAATGAGATACTGCTCCCAAATTTGGATGGCTTTGTGGTACTGATTTAATGCCTTATAGCAGTCTGCCAAGCCAAAAAGTGCGTAATTATTGCTCGGATGATACGAAAGACAGAGCTCGTAGTAGTGAATTGCTTCGTTAAATTTGTTTTGCTTGCGCTCTGAATCGCCTAATCCGACAAGCGCATAGTTATTATTTTCCTCAATAGCTAAAATCTTCTTAAAAGCATCCTTTGCTTCTAAAATCATGTTTTCCTTTAGGTACTGATATCCTTGCTTTGACAACTCTGAAATTTCATTAGGCTGCTTGTCGTCAAAGGGTGAAAGCTGATGCTCTTCCATTGGCAGGTCAAAATCTTGCTGCATTTCGTCACTCATTTTTTACCTCACTGTTTTATGACTATTCCCTTAATAATGCAGATAACACTTGTGCTGCTTTTTCGTATAGAGGTTCTGCTTTTGCCATGTTGTGGGCAAGAACGTAATACTTGAGCGCATCAAGGCATCTTTGTTGCTTATAATAAATATCACCGATGCGAGTTAGCCCGTCGGAATATCCTGTGGTGATAAAAATGCGAGTTGCTTCGCTGTATTTGCCCTCGTTAAAAAGAATGTTCCCTTTTCTGTTTAAGAGTGCTTTTTGTTCAGAACTTAAAGCTTTGACTGGCTGATCAGTTACCTTAATAAAGCCTTGCGGAACAAGGCTGTCCTTAACAGTTTTCTGTAGTCTGGCGATTGCGTCACTCACTTTATTACCTTCAATAAGATTATCACAATTAAAATTGTTGTCAAGTTGAAATAACACTAAAAATTTAATTTTTCTTATAGAAATTGACTATTGATCTCCCGTATATGCGCTTGTCAGCTAAGTATAAGCTTCCAATAGCATCGGGAAGCGGGTCTTCTTCTGGGTAGTGAATTAAGATTGAGCCGTTATCCTGTAGTATATTTCTTTTTTCTGCTGTTTTCAGCAAATCAAGTCTGAATTTATACGGAAAAGGCGGATCGAAGAAAATATAGTCAAATTGTTCTTTGCAGCGTTTTAAGAAAAGCTCTACTGCCATAAAGTGACAGCCAATTTTCACTCCAAGCTCTTTTTCGGTAATAGAAACATTATCAAGTACGGTATGAATTTTTATTTTATCTTTTTCACAGAGCTCAACATGCGTAGCTCCACGAGAAGCTGCTTCTATTGCAACCGTTCCGCTGCCAGAAAAAAGATCAAGCCACGACTTCCCGCTTAGGTCGCCGAGAATTGCAAAAATAGATTCGCGCATTCTATCCATTGCTGGCCTGATAACACCGTCTGGACATTTTATGGTTCTTCCGGCTAAAGCGCCGCCTGTAATTCGCATTAGTTTCCTCCGTTTGCGGCGTTGAGCGCCCAGTATGCTTCGTTGTGCGGTAATCGTGGGTTTCCTTGGGCAAAATCGAAAGCTGTTTTTCCGTTTGTCGTTTTGTATGTGGTTTTAGCACCGTGCTTCAAGAGCCACGCAATGGTTGCTGTGCTTGTGTTATTTTCTGCCGCGTACATAAGCGGTGTTTTTGTATTATAGGGGGCATTGACAGAAATACCTCTTTCGAGAAAAAGCGCAAGAATATCTGTTGCCGCTTCCATGGTTACTGCATATATGAATGAAGCCCGTACGTCTTTTTCTGCTGCAGTTCGGTTTTCAAGCAGTGCAGACACAACCTCAGGACTGTCGGAAAGCCCTGCTGCAAGTGCGAGCGCTGTTAAGCCGTAATTATTTTTCTTAGTTGCATCTGCACCGAGTGAAAGCAGACGCTTTGTATACGTTGCATCGGTTTGGAACCGTGCTGCAAACATAAGTGCCGTCCAACCATCATTATCCTGCGCTTGAATGTCTGCTTCAGAATACAGTAAATCATCAATGAGCTCATCGTTACCATCGCGAATGGCTTTCATAAGCAGCGTCCTGCCTTCGCTGTCGCGCTCATCAGCATTTGAGATAAAGGTGTGACGAAATCGTCCTTCAGAAAAGGAGTCAGGCTCTGTGATTTCTCCCTCGCTTTCAAGCTCTGCGTAGTCAAAAAGATAGGTTGGCGTAAACGGATCGACTGCTACCGTAACATCGGAGGGGGGGAGCGCGTTCAGTTCTTTTTGAACTGACTCCTCTGCCTCTGCTGGTTCTGGCGCAGACGCCATTGCCAGTGCTTCTTCCTGCGCTTTATGTTCGGCTTCTTGCTCGAGCTTCACGGCTGTTGCGGTGCTTATATAGACAACAGGGTTAGGGTTTTCGATATAACGCTCCAGTAAATCGATGACGTGCTGGGGATTTTTGTTGAGTAGCGCATAATCAAACGCTGTTTTTCCCTCGTTGTCGGTAGCAAGCACGAATGACTTTTTTTGTGATTTCAGCGCCGCTGTCCGTTCTATAATGGTGATGATGACGTTATCGTGCGTTTCGTACTGGCATGCGTACATCAGTGCGGTGGCTCCACTCGGAGAAGCCTGTGAAACATCTTCGCCTGCGTTCAATACATCGTAGACGCGAGTTATGTCGGCGTTTAGCTTGAGTGTACTCATCAGCAGCGATTCGCCGACCGCTGTCGCGACTGTTGGGGTAACGCTTTGTGCCGCTGTAGTTTGAGGCGCAGACGCTATCTTTGCGTATTTTTCAAGTAGCTTTCGTATGACCAAAGGAGTTTGGTTTTTCTCAGCATAATCGAACGCCGTCTTTCCGCTACTGTCGGTGGCAAGCACGTATTTTTGTTTCCCCGATTTTAACATTGCGCTGTTGGTAATGAGGGTTGTGATGACTTTTTCATGCGTTTCATACTGGCAGGCGTACATGAGCGCAGTAACGCCATCGTCTGTTGTTCGTGTTACATCTTCATCTGCGTCTATAAGCTCTTTTATGACATCAATATC
>CALAEZ010000042.1 GCA_937891125.1 uncultured Treponema sp.
TTGATACTCAGGTCGCTCCTCAGCGTTGCCTTGTCTTTCAAATAACATATTCTATTATATACATTAATAAAAATAATACAATATATATAGTAGAGACATTTTCACTGAAAAATAACTGGAAACTATCTTTTAATATAATATTTTTGATAGAGACATTTTTACTGAAAATTGGGTTAAATATTTAGAGACATAATTACTGAAAAATCACACATTTTTTAATGTTAATTTAATAACATTTTTTAATGTTAATTCAATAATACAATCAAAATAGGCTATATTAACACATCTTTTTTAAGCTATACTTACTAAACAAATCATTAAATTTCTTCATACATTATACATATTTTTCATTTAAAATACTTAACAATTAAATTTTTCTAAATAATCTTTTAGTATTTTCAGTAGTAATACTTTCTTCTAAAAGTTCAAAATTTGATTTTTTCTTTCTCCAAAAGAAAAACCTTTTTATAAAATTACATATTTTTTGAAATATAGTTAAATCTTCTACTTTTATTAGCATTTTTTCTTCATTCATTTTATCACCTATTCACCTAAACAATTTGGACCATGTTATCCATATCTATTTGCATTTCTTCTATTTTTTTACTTCTCTGTTCTATATAATAAAGCCTTTTTTGTAATTTTGTTAACTCATTTTCTTTTTCATTTTTTTGTATTCTTAAATATTCTATTTCTGTTTTAGCGCTTTCTTCTTGATCTTTCTCTTTTTTCATTTTTTCATACTCAATTAGTTTTTCATGAATTTCTCTTTCAGTTTTTTCTCCAACATTATTAATATTTTTTATTGTTTCTCTACTATAGTATTTTAAGCTCTCAATAGTTGAAACACCACGATTTTTCAAAGCTTTTTCAGCCCTATATGATAAATCAAGTTCATCTAAAGGTGTTCCATTTTCTTGCAATATTGTCATTATTTCTTCTTTAGCATTTTCTGGCATTCTTTTATTAAAAATTCCTAAATCAAGCATAAAAAGATCTTTTAAGTTTTTAACACCTTTTTTTCTTAAAAAATGCTTCAAAACTGCCGATTGTAAAGTGTTGTGATATGCTACTTCTTTTGGTGGAGGGCAGATGAAAGTACTTTTTTTGAGTAGGGAACCTGCAGTTTGCCGGTTAATGGCAAAAAAACTTGGTAGGGATGAGTTCGAATGTACCGTAGCTGATGATGTTATGGGCTTCTATAACAGCGTGATGGATGGAAATCTGGATACCGATATCGTAGTTTGTGATTTTCGCATTTTTCAGTTGAGCATTTTTAATGTTTACGAGTTTTTGAGTAAAAGTACAACAATTATCCCGCTTATTTTTTACAATGATCCTTTTCCAGATGGCAACGGCCGTATTATGTATTGGATTGCCCAAAATGAGCAATTGTATAACGCGCCTTGTCTTGAATCTTTTATTCCCTTGTTTGAAAAAATAAATGCTGTTATTGAAGATCCGAGCGTGCATCCGTATATCTCGCTTTTACAGCCACCGCTTCCACTGCCAGGTGATGAGGATGAGGCTGGAACTGCAGGACGAAAAATAGATGTACGTTTGTTTAGAAAGCGCAATCGGTTGCAGCCCGGCTTATATAAGCTGTTTCAGATTTTTTACGAAAATCAAATGAAGGAGCTTTCTCTTGCAGAGCTTTCTTTGCACATGTGGGGTACACGCTCAAAGCAAAATACCGTTTATTCGTATATCTCACGGCTTAAGAAGTGCATACAGTCTGACTGTCTTGTCAAAATCGATATATTGCGCACTTCGACGGGATATTACGAGATGACCGTTTATTAGATTCCTAGCGCGGAGCGCCTGTATATCTGTAACAAAAACAACGCTTCTTGTTTTTATAGCTATAGTTCGCTATACTTTTGAAAAAAAAGAGGGAGTTGTATGAAAAAAAACACTGTCGCTCAAAGCTTGTTTGCGTTGTTTTTTGTGGTGATTATGGCAGGCTGTGCTTCTGCGCCTGTCTCAATAGCCGATTGTGGGCCGGTAGCTGTCATTGCGGTGAATGGAAATCCTGCGTTGCCGTGGGAACTTGATGAGTCAGACGATGAAAGCACTGATGACGGAAACGGCGTCTTGACGACAATGGTCAACAAGCTTGTTGATGGTTCAAATCCAGAGTTGACGACAGGAAAAGATCGCCTTGATTATGCGTTAAATTCACTCAAAGCAGGATTGCTGGATATTGCCGGTGTTGAGGTCATTGACACAGAAGCGGTTCTTGCTGCGGAAAATTATCAGTCTATCCGGGAAAGCGTCTTTAATATGCTTGATACAAAAATCTCTGCGGCAGAGTTAAAAACGATTTCATCGATTGGGGCTAAGCATGCGCGTATGCTTATGTCAGAGCTGAACGCAAAAACGCTGTTGCTTTTAGACTTTGAGTTTAGAAAAACGTGTATCAAGGGAAATAAATGGAACGGCAATATTGCCCCCATGCTTACTATGAAGGTGCACATGATTAACAGCCGCGGTAAAGAAGTGGTGAACCGCACGTTTATGTTAAAATCTTCAAAGTACGTGAGCGTTTCCGGCCGCAAGTATGATAAGAGTGCTTTAGTCGGGCTCTACCCTGAGTTGATTGACAACGCCATTAGTCAGTTTATTGTAAGCTACATTCAGTAATGCCGCAGCCAAAAGTCTTCAGCCTGATTGACAAGGCGATTCATGACTACAATATGCTTCCAGACGGGGCTCGGCTTTTAATCGGCGCAAGCGGCGGTAAGGATTCCACGCTGTTAGTGGAATATTTTGCTGCCCGACTGCGCCGTTTTTCGTCTGCAGCGCCTTTTTCCGTAACGCCGCTGTACGTACAGAGCGATTTTGCGCCGCCGTTTAATGCCGAGCTTAAGACGCTGTTTACCGCTTGGGGCACGCCGCTTGAGCAGATAAATGTAGATGTGCTTGCACGCGTAAAGTCAGGCAAAAAAATGAACTGTTGGTGGTGTTCTACACAGCGGCGCGGCGCTTTACTCAATTATGCGCTTGAACATGGCTACACACATCTGGTGCTTGGTCATCATTTGGATGACATTCTGGAAACGCTTTTGATGAATATGCTTGAGAAAGCAACGCTTTCGACCATGCCGCCCGTGCTGCAGTACGATAACTACCCGCTGAAAGTAATCCGGCCGCTGTGCTATCTGCCGGTGTCGGCGATTCAAGCGTATGCAGAAGAGCAGGGTTGGCAGCGCGTGGTCTGTACCTGTAGCTATCAGGATAACAGCGGGCGAAAGGCGGCACGCAGGCGACTTTCGCTTTTAACGGGTGATGACGATGCTGTAAAAATGCGGCTTTTCCGTTCGCTACAGCATGTGCAGAGCCAATATCTGCCGTAGCGGTGCGGGCGTTGTTGCGTGTTGGCTCCGCTCCTTCCCGTCATTTTTACCTGCAATTTTTATACTGCGGTTGCCCTCGTGTACCGTGTGCGCTTGCTTGCCCGCACGCTTTCTTTCTGTTAGAATACGCCGAGTATGACAGATTTGAAATTCAAGCGCAATTTCTGCATTGTTGCGCATATTGACCACGGAAAATCAACCCTTGCTGACCGCTTGATTCAGCGGGCAAAAATCATCGACGACCGCCAGATGATGAATCAGATTCTTGACAACATGGACATTGAGCGCGAGCGGGGCATTACGATAAAAAGCCAGGCGGTTACGATTCCTTATCATGCAAAAGACGGAAACGACTATGAACTGAACTTTGTTGACACGCCAGGTCACGTTGACTTTAGCTATGAGGTAAGCCGCGCCATAGCTTCCTGTGAAGGTGCGCTCCTTTTAATTGACGCCTCTCAGGGCGTTGAAAGCCAGACGGTGTCTAATCTCTACATGGCGATGGAGCATGATTTAACGATTGTGCCGGTCATCAATAAGATTGATCTGCCTTCAGCTGACCTTCCTGCCGTAAAGCATCAGATTGACCACGATTTAGGCTTAGACAGCGCAGATGCCGTTCCGGTGAGCGCGAAAACGGGCGAAGGCGTTGACGAGCTTATGGAAGCAATCGTCACTAAATTTCCGGCTCCTACAGGCGATGTAAACGCCGCGCCAAAAGCACTTATTTTTGACTGCCACTATGACGAATACCGGGGCGTTATTATCCATATCCGCATGATGGACGGCCGCATAAAAACCGGCGACACCATCCGCTTTATGCATTCTGGTTCTGAATACAAGGTAGAGCAGGTGGGCATTTTCCGCATTAAGTATGAAGAGAAAAAAGCCCTTGAAGCAGGAGATGTCGGCTACATCATAAGCGGCGTAAAGACGGTAAGCGATGTGCGCGTAGGCGACACGGTAACGCTTGCGACAAATCCGGCTGCAGCTCCGTTAGACGGCTTTAAGGAAGTAAAGCCGGTCGTCTTCTCTTCAATCTACCCAATCGACAGTAACGACTATGAAGAGCTGAAAGACAGCATGGAAAAGCTTAAGCTTAATGACGCAAGCTTAGTCTTTGAAAAGGATAACTCGGTTGCGCTCGGTAACGGCTTTCGCTGCGGCTTTTTAGGGCTTTTGCACTTGGAAATTATTCAGGAGCGGCTTGAGCGTGACTACGATCAGGCGGTGATTTTTACCGCGCCAAGTGTCCGCTACAAGGTTACGCTTACAAACGGCGAGGTCATTACGGTTGATAACCCGACAGAGTTCCCTGAAGGCAGAATTCAGCAGGCGGAAGAGCCGTACATTAAGGCTTCAATCATTACGCCGTCAGAATACATCGGCTCGATTATGGCGCTCTGCACCGAAAAGCGCGGTGAGCAGAAGAATATGCAGTATTTAGACGAAAAGCGCGTTGAGCTTATCTACGAAATGCCGCTTGCCGAAGTGCTTTTTGATTTTTACGACCGCTTAAAAAGCTACAGCCGCGGATATGCTTCCTTTGACTATGAGGTAATCGACTACCGCGTGACCGATTTGGTAAAGGTAGACATTCTGATTAATTCAAAGCCGGTGGACGCTTTGAGTCTGCTTGCATTTAAGGCAGAGGCGGTTGCGCGTGCACGCAAGGTCTGCGAGCGCTTAAAAGACGAAATAAGCCGCCAGCAGTTTAAGATTGCCATTCAGGGCGCAATTGGAAGCCAGATTATTGCGCGCGAGACGGTGAATCCGGTGCGAAAGGACGTGCTTGCAAAGTGTTACGGCGGCGATATTACCCGAAAGCGAAAACTGCTTGAAAAGCAGAAAGAGGGTAAAAAGCGCATGAAGATGGTCGGTAACGTAGAGCTTCCGCAGAGCGCGTTCCTTGCGGTGCTTAAGGAAAAAGAAGAATAAGAGGCAGCAGGAAGGCGTGCTGGTTTTAGAAGGTGCGCTGGGCTGCCATTTTGTCCCGTCCTAGCGGACGGGTTGCAATGGTGTGAGTATTCGGTTTGACATCCTGTCAAACCGAAACTCGACAGGAGCAGGCTCCTGTCTTTGCTTTGTGGCGACGTCCTGTCGCCGCGGGACTGCGGCGCCTGTCTGTCTTTCTTGCGCTCTTTATGCTTTTGCGCTACACTGACTGCCATGTCAACAAGATGTTTTACGATGTGTAAGCCGGGAGTGTTAAATCGGCGATTAGTAGGCGAAGTTATTACACGCCTTGAACGAAAAGGGCTTAAGCTTATCGGTCTTAAGCTGATGCAGATTTCAACTGAGCTCGCAGAACAGCATTATGCTGAGCACAAGGGAAAGTCGTTTTACGATGAGCTTGTTTCCTACATTACCAGCGGTCCTGTCGTGGCTATGGTTTGGCAGGGCGATGACTGTGTAGCGCTCGTGCGTAAAATAGTGGGAGCAACAAAACCGAGTGAGGCAGCTCCGGGAACCATCCGCGGTGACTTCTGCTCGCATACAAATCATAATATCATTCATGCTTCAGATAGCGACACAAGCGCTGAACGCGAAATAAACCTGTTCTTTAAGCCCGAAGAGCTTATTGACTGGAACGATGAAGCTGCCGTGTGGCTGTAAAAAAACGTAAGAGGGGCGTGTTTTATATGGAATCTAAGAATGTTGGTGTGATTGGCGCTGGTGCGTGGGGGTCTGGACTTGCGCAGGCGCTTGCTCGTGGCGGACACAAGGTTGAAGTCTGGGCAATGGAGCAGGATGTTGTTGACTCTATCAACAATGAGCACGAAAACAAGCGCTATCTGCCAGGCTTTCCGCTATCTGAAAATCTGACGGCTTCTACCGATATAAAACACGTGGCGGCTAACAAAGAGTTTCTTATTCTTGCAAGCCCCTCGCTGTATCTGGCGTCTACTGCCGCAAAAATCATTGACGTGCCTTCAATACAGGAAGGCAGCACCTGCATTGGTGTGCTTACCAAGGGCTTTGTGCCGTCAGAAAACGGACCGCGCCTGGTGCTTGAAACGCTCGAAGATGCGCTTCCTGCCTGTTATCGGCATTATCTGGTGTACATTTCCGGTCCAAGCCATGCAGAAGAAGTTGCCATGGGTAAGCTTACCGGTCTGATTGCTGCAAGCGAGAACCCCTTAAATTCAATCCGCTTTCGCGAGTTGCTGCGCGTGCCTGGTCTTATGGCGTATTCAAGCCTTGACGTTGTGGGCGTACAGATTTGCGCGGCAGCAAAAAATATTGTCGCGGTCGTCTACGGAAGCCTTGATGCGGTTGCAGAACATTCAGACATTTTTGGCGACAATGCAGAATCTCTCTTGCTTGCCGCCGGCTTAAACGAAATACAAACGCTCGGCTTTGCTATGGGCGCAACACATGCCGAAACCTTTACTTCAATAGCGGGTGTTGGCGATTTAGACGTTACCTGTCGCTCAAAATATGGCAGAAACCGCCGGTTCGGTCAGGATATTATCAAAACAGATTTGCTCAGTCGCTTTAAGAATCTTGATGATTTAATCAGCCGCATTCAGGAAGTCGGTTATTTGCCAGAGGGCGCCGTTGCCTGTAAGTACGTGCACGAAATTGCGCAAAAGCATGGGCTTCGCCTGACAATTTGCGATGGTCTGTATCGTATTTTGAATAAAGAGATTGAGCCGATGGACTTACTGCGCGAGCTGTTAACACTCGCGAGTTCAGAAGAGTAACAGGCGTGTTCGGCTACTGCGCAACAGGAGAAAGACATGTTAGAGAAAATTACGAATACCTTTAGCGATATAGTGCGCACGGTAAGCGGAAAAGCAACGATTACCGAAAAAAACATCGAAGATACCGTTGAGCAGATTAAGATGGCGCTCTTAGAAGCTGACGTAAACCTGCGCGTTGTACGCCGCTTTGTTAACGCAACAATAGAAGAAGCAAAGGGCGAAAAGGTTCTGCGCGCCGTCGATCCTGGGCAGCAGTTTGTAAAAATCATCTATGATCGCATCGTTAAGCTGTTAGGTGACGAAAAGGTTGACCTGCAGCTGAAAGGACCTGACACACAGAGCGTTATTCTGTTGCTTGGTTTACAAGATCGGAAGAGCGTCGTGTAGGGAAAGAGTGTAGATCTCGGTGGTCG
>CALAEZ010000043.1 GCA_937891125.1 uncultured Treponema sp.
GAGCCTCCGTAGCTTTGTGCCATCAGCTGATGACCGTAGCAGAGCCCTAAAATGGGAATGTCTAGCTCTAAAATTGCGCTGTTAAATTCAGGAACGGCTGCGTCATACACGCTCGCAGGACCGCCGCTTAAAATAATGCCGCGCACGTTTTCGCCTAATGTGGCAACATCGCTTGACGGTAGGGCAATTTCTGAATAGTAGCCCAGCATACGCAGGCGCTTTGCAATTAAATGCGCGTACTGCGACCCAAAATCTAAAACAACAATTTTTTCGCGAGATTTTTCTGTAGACATGGCGCGATTATAGCAGAATCCGCGCACTCGGTCGATAGCACCATAGCTTTCTCGCTATGGTTGGTAGCTTTTGAAAGCGTTTCTGCAGGCGATTGGAAGCGTTGCCACAAGCTGTTTACTCTTTAGTCAGCCCCATGAAGCAGCTAATCCTCAGTAAGCAGCTTGTGTGGTGTGCTATTCTTTCTTTACGCCGTCGCCGTAAATGGTTTTCCAGTCGTCGCGCATGGAAATGACGTTGTAGCCGGCTTCCTTCCATTGCTTACCGAGCGCAAGGCCTTTTTCGCGGTTTGCCCAGTCGCGTGCGTCATCGTCTGCAATCAGCATAAAGGCGGCGGAGCGGTACTTCGGATTGCTTAAGGCGAGGTTGTGCATGGCGGCATCTCCACCGCTGTTTCCAAATGACAGCACGGGCACCTTGCCGATTTCCTGTGTAATCTGGAATACCTTGTTCGCCTTAAGATTTTTGATGATGAGCTCGTCTGTGCGGAAAATCTGCTCGTTCTTTTTCATGGTGTAGTCAACGCCTCCACTGTCGCCCTGATTGCTTGTGCGGAGTTTTACGTCCATGCCGATGACGCGGTTCGGCTCAAAGCCTAACGATTCGGTGAGCGCGCGGCAGATAAAGCGGTCGGAGCCGGAGACGACGTAGCAGGTAAAGCCGTTTGCGTTCAGGTAATCGAACACTTCAAGCATGGGCTTATAAAAGCTTTCTGCAAAGCTCATGCCGCTAAAGCCGGGCGCTGCGTGCTTTGCATAGTCCTTCACATATGCGTCAAACTCCTGTATGGTCATGCCGGCGTAAGCTTTTGCGGCGGCATAAGCGTGCTTCATGTCAAAGTGGTCGGGGAGCTTTGTGCCATTTTCCACAAAGTCGCGGATATTCTGCACGGTTTCCTTTACGTCGTCAGATGCCTTGTCTTTGTACGCAGGATCGTCAAAGACGCGGTACATGAGCATGTTGTATTCAAAGTAGGTCGGGTAAAGCTCGCCGATAAACGTGCCGTCCATGTCAAACGTGGCTATGCGGTCTTTTACGGGAATGAAGTCCGGCGACTTTTCGTCCGTTACCGCCGTAACATAGTCGATAAGCGCCTGCTTTGCAGGTGCATTGTCGTTCCAGAGCGCGAACGTATCTGCTGTTGCTTTTTGGGCGATAGTGCCGGAAGTGCTGAGCGATGCATTTGAAGCGCATGAAATAAGTGCCTGTGTCTGTAACGTGAAGGCGACAAACGCAAGCACGGTCAGTGATTTAAAAGTCTTCTTCATAAAAACTCCTGTTTGTGCTGTTCCGCACTGTAGAAGGGAACAGTCTTGTATATGTAAGCTTGCAACGCAAACTCGGTTTGCTTTTTATTCTTCATACAAAAGATACGGCTTACGCTGAGCCTTAAACTGCTCTATGCCGTCCTTCCAGCTTTCTTTTACTTCATCTGCTGTCCTTCCTTCGCTCACTTGCGTCCTGAGGGCTGCTGATCCACTTAAAAGGTCTATCCAGTACCTGCCGCGCGCATCGGGTTTTCCCCAGAAAACGCTTTTTTTCCCTGCTTCCGCGGCGGCTCTGTATGCGTCTACAAGGTATGAAACATCTCAGCCACGGCTCCAGATTTCGCTGAGCGGAAGTGAGCGCAGGTCTCTTCCATAGCAGGTTTCTCCCAAAAACGGCGGATTAGTTGCGCCCGGAATGCTTTGCGGCACAAAGGAAAACGGCTCTTCTGGCAGTGCTGAAGACTCTTGCGCGCCAGTCTGTTTTGCGCCGGTCTGCGCTGTTATGCCGGAGGCAGCTGCTTGCGGTGCGGCGAACTCTTGTGTGCTGGCAGTGCGTGTGCGAGCCAGGTGCGCGTTCTTAAAATACGGGCTTCCGAATGCTTCAAACGGAAAGACGGTTCCGCGCGCAACAGAAACAATCGTGTTTTCAAAAAAGCAGGTTGACGCATACAGGTAGACAGCGCGCATGTCCTTGATGTTCGGCGAGGGAGCGCGGATAAGAGCGTATTTTGTCTGGTGCGTGTAGTTTCTGCACGGAATGAC
>CALAEZ010000044.1 GCA_937891125.1 uncultured Treponema sp.
AGCTTGCCTGCAGGGATGCTTTTTCTTTTGTTGCATTTTCGTACATATTTTGTGTGCGTCCAACGCTGCTTAACAGCGACCGCAGGTTTAAGTCATCAAAGCTGTCGATGTTAATTTCAATTTTTGTGTTCTGACGTGACACATAGAGTGTAATGGCAAGCGAAATGCCGCCGACCGTGACAAAGCACAGCATCAGCAGGAGCCACACAAAGCGGTTGTGGTTCTGCCGCGTTTTTGCGTATTCGTCAATAAGATTGTAGGTTTGTACCTGCGTGTGCTGTTCAAGTGTTTTAAGCTCTTTTGCCAGAAACAGGCGCACGCTTTTGTGGGTGTCTGCCTTGTCGGCGCTCGCCCTTACTTTGTTGTCATTGTCCATATTCCGTTCCAATCCTCTGGCGCTTTTTTGGTACCGATTCTATCTAAGAAGACTTGTGCTACTTCAAGCGGGCAGCTCTTAAAGGCCTTGCGTGCTTCCGTCCAGTCGCCTGCATAATAGGCAGAAAGTCCGCGCTCAAACGGCTCAAAGGCGCTGCGTGGGTACGCGGGGACGGCAGAAGCGCTGTCGGTGGCTGGACGGGTATCTGTTGCGTCAGCCGCTGCGGCGACCGCTGTGTCTTTTTCGAGCGGCAGGTAGATTTTGACGCCCTCGGTTTTGCCCTTGACCTGTACCGTGTCTATTTCAAAGAACTCGTAGCGGTCGCTTGCCTTTTCGCACTCGGTTTTTATGTACTCGCTTACGATAACGGGAAGCTTGTAGATGCGTGTTAAGCCTTCAAGGCGGCTTGCGGCGTTTACGTTGTCGCCGATAACCGTGTTTGTCATGTGCTCGTCGCTTCCAATGTTACCATAAAAGACCGTGCCGCCGTCTATGCCGACACCGACATCAATAAGCACCGCCTGATAGACGCGTTCTTCGGCTTCAGTCAGCTCGCGGCCAAGCTCGGCGCGGCGCTGTATCATCTTTTGGCGCAAGTCAGCTGTGGCGCGTGTAATACCCCAGGCGCTGTCGACCGCTGCAAGTGACTTGAGTGCTTGAGAATGTTTACCGCCAGTCTTTTCGTGCGATTCGCGCTCGTCGGTTGCGCCGTAAATGGCAAGAATGGCGTCGCCGATAATGGAGCCGATAACGCCGTCATTTTCGTGCACGGTGTGAATAACACGGTCGTAATGCACGTTCAGCAAATCGATAATGTCGGTGCCGAGCGTTTCGGTGCGGTAGGTAAAGCTTTTGATGTCTGAAAACAGCATGGTCAGATTGCGACGGCTGCCCTCAAGGCGAATTTCGTGCTCGCGGTAGGCTTTGGCGACAACGTCCTTTGAAACGAATTTTTGAAACATGCCTAAAAGATTGTTAATTGTTGCTGACAGCGAATTGAACGAGGCGGCAAGGTACGTGACGTCATCATTGGGGGCATTGCTTAAATCTATCAGTGACAGATGCTGCTCCTGCTGCATGGTGTACAGGCTGTCGGTAATGCGTTTTACGTTACCTAAAATGTGGCGGAACATAAAAAGTCCTGCAGTCAGAAAGCCCAGCACCAGTACGATAATGGCGACAGAAATAATGCCAAGCACGATGAGTGTGGAGCGGATGGTGTCACTTCTGAGCTCTGCACGCACAAAATAGCACTTCCAGTCGCTCTGGTATTTGTAGACGCCAAAATACTGTCCTTCGCTGGTGGTAAAGGTGAGCGAGCCATCGGTAATGCCATTTGCTGCGCGTTCGTTCAACAGTGCAAGTGCTGTGCTGTCTGAAAACAGCTGCACTGCGGCAGCATCGTCGGCGGAGGATGTGGCGGCGGTCATATCCCCGACAGCGCTTGCTCCCGCTGAAAAAAGCAAAACGCCGTCTTTATCAAAGGCAAGCGCGCGACTGTGTGGCAAGGTAAATTCGCGGGAAGATGCCTGCTTGATTGCGTTTATTGAGGCAACGCGGTCTTTTGTGAATGTATAAATCTGGTACTGATTTCCTGCTGTCGTGTACATGTCCTTCAGCTGATTAGTCATAATGGTATTCGTCATCAAAAACAGCTGGCGCTTGGTGAATTGCAGGGTCAGAAAGTTGGTAGCAAAATTTGAAAGCAGTAGCAGGCTTACAAAAATGCCGACAAGCTTGAGTGAAATGGGGATAATGCGCGTTGTGCCGACGCGCTGAAAAAACGTTTTTTTCATGGAGGTACCTAGCGACATAATAGTCAGATTGCGGTAAACGCTCAAGGGTAAAACGGTGACCGTATGCAATCTACAGGTGCTCCGCACGCGAGCTGTATGCAACGCACGCAAACCGTGCCAGCCTGTATGTAATGGTGGCGTGGAAAATCCTGCCTATAGCTTTCTCTTGCTACTTTCTGTCATTGTCTATATTATTAAGCTTGCTTTTTTTGTTGCTCAGCGCAGAAGTATGTGCTTTTGCGCAGATTTTTTTTTAGGTACTGTAGGGACGCAATGGATTTAACAAATTCAACTTTCAAACCGGCGGTAAAGCCGCTCCGCGTTGGTATCGACGTAGGTTCTACGACGGTAAAAATTGTCATTCTTGATGATGACGGAAAAATTTTATACGGAGATTACCAGCGCCATCGTGCCGATATTCGCAACACCATTATTCAGGTGGTAACTAAGGCACTTGAGACGGTAGAAAAAGACCTGCCGCTTGGCGACAAACAGACCATTTCGGTAAAGGTAACGGGAAGCGGCGGCCTTTCTGTTTCACAGTGGCTTAACATTCCGTTTATTCAGGAAGTTGTCGCCGCAACGACCGCCGTGCGTAAGCTTATTCCACAGACGGACGTTGTCATTGAGCTTGGCGGCGAAGACGCAAAAATTACGTATTTTACTGGCGGCGTTGAGCAGCGCATGAACGGCACCTGTGCCGGCGGTACGGGCGCATTTATTGACCAGATGGCAGCCCTTCTGGAAACAGACGCACCTGGCTTAAACAAGCTTGCAGCGGGTGCTACCACTGTCTATCCGATTGCAGCGCGCTGCGGCGTTTTTGCAAAGACAGATGTGCAGCCGCTTATTAACGAGGGAGCCAGGCGCGAAGACATTGCCGCTTCTATTTTTCAGGCGGTTGTAAACCAGACTATTTCCGGTCTTGCCTGCGGTAAGCCGATTCGCGGTCACGTTGCCTTTTTAGGCGGCCCGCTTCACTTCTTAGACCAGCTGCGGGCAAGTTTTATTAAGACGCTTAAGCTTACTCCAGAAGAAACGATTGTGCCTGACGACAGCCAGCTTTTTGTTGCTGCCGGTAGCGCATTCAGTGCCGAGCGCACCTTCCACGGAGTTCCTGGCGTTGAGCCGAGCTTCCCGACAATTGCCGCTTTTAAGGACAGCTTGAAAAATCTTGAGGGCGCCGAGCTGAGCGAAGTGCAGCGACTTGACCCGCTTTTCCGTAACGAAGACGAATTAAAGACGTTCCGCGACCGCCACTCTAAGGAAAAGGCGCTGCGCGGCGACCTTGCAAGCACAAAAGGCCCGGTCTTCTTGGGACTGGATGCAGGCTCTACGACGACAAAAGCCGTTCTTATTGATCAGGAAGGAAAGATTCTCTGGGACTTCTACGATGTGAATGCCGGAAATCCGGTTGATTTAGCCGTGCGCGTCTTAAAAGATTTGTACAAGATTCTGCCGAAAGACGTATACATTGCCCGCTCTGTTTCTACCGGCTACGGCGAAGCTCTTTTCCAGGCGGCGCTTGGCGTAGACAGTGGCGAAGTCGAAACGATTACGCACTACCGCGCCGCTGACTTCTTTGTGCCGGGCGTTGAGTTCTTGCTTGACATTGGCGGTCAGGACATGAAGTGCTTGCGCATGAAAGACGGCGCAATCGTTTCCATTCAGCTGAACGAAGCGTGTTCTTCTGGCTGCGGAAGCTTCCTTGAAAACTTTGCCCGTACGATGGGTATGGACGTGCGCGAATTCAGCAAAATCGCATTGCTTGCGCAAAAGCCGGTTGATTTGGGAAGCCGCTGTACGGTCTTTATGAACAGCCGCGTTAAGCAGGCGCAGAAAGAGGGCGCAAGCGTTGCCGACATCAGCGCGGGTCTTTCGTACTCTGTTATTAAAAACGCGCTTTTTAAGGTTATAAAGCTCCGCCGTGCAAGCGAAATCGGAAAGAAGGTTGTCGTTCAGGGCGGCACATTTAATAACGACGCAGTGCTTCGCGCCTTTGAAAAAATTGCGGGCGTTGAAGTTTTCCGTCCCGATGTTGCCGGTCTTATGGGCGCATACGGTTCTGCTCTTATTGCGCACGACCAGTGGCTGGACATTACCGCGCCGACTCCGGGACAGGAAAAAGGTTGGGTGCGCCCGAAGGTGCTTTCTAACATTGCAACCCTTGATCAGCTTGAAAACTTCCATGTTGACTTAGAGCTTCGCCGCTGCGGCAAGTGCCAGAACAACTGTCTTTTAACAATAAACACGTTTACAACCGAAGGCGATGCAACAGGACGCACCGTGCGCCGCTTTGTTACCGGTAACCGCTGTGAGCGCGGAGCTGAGCTTCCGCCATTAGAGGGCGAACAGAAGGCGGCTGTCGTAGACGCAAGCAACAAAAAGAATACGGGCGTTGACGAATACGAGCCGCGCGAATTACCGAACCTGTTTGCATGGAAATACAAACGCCTTTTCCAGCATTATGTGCCGCTCCGCGCAGAAGACGCACCGCTCGGCGATGTGGGCATTCCGCGCGTTCTTAACATGTACGAAAACTACCCGCTGTGGTTTACATTCTTTACAAAGCTCGGCTTCAGGGTGCGCATTAGTCCGCGCTCTAACCGCGCCGTCTACGAAAAAGGCATTGAATCCATTCCGTCAGAGTCAGTCTGCTATCCGGGAAAAATCAGCCACGGCCACATCGAATCTCTTATTAAGAGTGGTGTAAAGTTCATCTTCTATCCGTGTGCTCCGTATGAAATTACCGAGGACGCAGGCGCGGGAAACCATTATAACTGCCCGATTGTCACAAGCTACCCGGAAGTGCTGAGGAACAACATCGATGCGCTCCGCCAGGACGACTCAATCCTCTTTATGAATCCGTTCCTGCCGATTTACGATAAGCCGCGCCTTGCCGAGCGTCTGTATGAAGAGCTTCACAAGCACTTCCCGACGCTCACGCAGGCGCAGGTAGACAGTGCCGTTGATGCTGCATGGAAAGAGCAAGAGCAGTACCGCAAGGACGTGCATGCAGCTGGCGAGGAAGCACTTGAAGAGATTATCCGCATGGGTGCAAACGGCATCGTGCTCTGCGGCCGCCCGTATCACTTAGACCCGGAAATCAACCACGGTATTCCTGAAATGATTCATGGGCTTGGCTTAGCCGTCTTTACCGAAGATTCAATTGCGCAGCTTGGCAGTGTTGAACGCCCCTTGCGCATTATTGACCAGTGGACGTACCACAACCGCCTGTACAGAGCTGCAAGCTTTACTTCGCTCATGCCAAACCTTGAGCTTGTGCAGCTTACAAGCTTTGGCTGCGGTCTTGATGCTGTTACTGCCGATCAGGTAGACGAAATCATGAAGAGTAAGAGCCGCATGTACACGCTTATTAAGATTGACGAAGGCTCTAACTTGGGTGCCGTCCGCATTCGAATCCGTTCGCTGATTGCGGCGGTAAAGGAACGCCAGCGTAACTACCACAAGCCGGTGGTAAAGTCGGCTTCATACCAGCGTCAGATTTTCACCAAGGAGATGAAGTACAGCCACACGATTATCGCTCCGCAGATGAGCCCGATTCACTTCAGGCTTATTCAGAAGGCATTCCAGTTGAGCGGCTACAATTTTGTCGTTCTTGATGCGGTTGACCCGGTTGCAGTAGAAACCGGCTTGAAGTTCGTAAACAACGACGCATGCTATCCGTCAATTCTTGTTGCCGGTCAGATGATTGCGGCTCTTGAAAGTGGCAAGTACGACCTTGACCACGTAAGCTTAATGATTACGCAGACGGGCGGCGGCTGTCGTGCGACAAACTACATCGGCTTTATCCGCCGTGCCTTAAACGACGCAGGCTGGAGTCACATTCCGGTTATTTCGCTTTCCGCGCAGGGCTTTGAGCAGAATCCTGGCTTTACGATTACGCCGGCGCTTCTGCACCGCGCAATGATGGCGCTTATGACTGGTGACGTGCTGATGCGCGTGCTGTACCGCACCCGCCCGTATGAGGCTGTTCCGGGCAGCGCAAATGCCCTGTATGAAAAATGGAACGGCCGCGCCTTAAAGCAGCTGGAGTCGCTTTCAATTCATAAGTACCACAAGCTTATCAAGGGCATTGTGCGCGATTTTGACAACCTGCCGCTTCTGCCGGTTAAAAAGCCGCGCGTGGGCGTTGTCGGCGAAATCCTTGTTAAATTCCACCCGACGGCAAATAACGACATTGTAAACGTCATTGAGCGCGAGGGTGCTGAGTGTAATATGCCGGATCTGGCGGACTTCTTGTTCTACACGTTCAGCGACGGCATCTTTAAGCACCGCGAGCTTGCTTTCTCAAAGAAGGCAGAGCGCAATGCGCGGCTGTTCATCTGGTTCCTGGAGCGTTACCGCAGCTACATAAAGAAGACGCTTCGAAGAAGCCGCCGCTTTGACCCGCCGTCATCTATCTACGATCTGATGAAGGGCGTTGACGACATCGTGCAGCTGGGTAACATCACGGGCGAAGGCTGGTTCTTAACTGCCGAAATGGTAGAGCTTATTCATTCAGGCACGCCGAGTATTGCCTGCGTTCAGCCGTTTGCCTGTCTTCCAAACCATGTTACCGGTAAGGGCATGATAAAGGAGCTTCGCCGCCGCTATCCGCAGT
>CALAEZ010000045.1 GCA_937891125.1 uncultured Treponema sp.
GCCCCGACAGCCGGCAGCTTGTTTGCTTGTCAGGAATATCACTCAAAAGAATTTGACAAAATCCGCTGCAGCCGTGTATATTAAGAAAGCGGAGACGCCTGTAATAAGCGACTGTCTCCGTTAAGCTTATGATAGAAGCCTGCCGAAGCTGTCACACTTATGGGCAGGCTTTTTTATGCTCTAAATCCTATTTAAACAGGAAGGTGAGCAGTTCCATAACAAAAGTGACAATAGCAATAATCAGCATTGCAATTTCATATTCTGTCATAGAAAGCCTCCTTCATTCATGAAAAATCGGAAGGCCAGCCGCCACAAAACAAGCGTCTCCTATAAAATATATAGTATACAAATCACACGGTTATAACAAGTCTAAATATACAATAATTTGCCACCTGAACTTGCAAACCGCAATTTCCGCTGCCGACTGCCCTCCGCCACACGCTTTCGCTTGCTCAAAAACGCGTATACCGCTACTATACACAGCAACATGGCAAAAATTGATTTCCGCACATTTTTGAAAGAACGCATTGCAGAAGGCACGCCCGTTTTTTTTGACGGCGGCATGGGAACGATGATTCAATCTTCCGGCATTAAGCCGAATGAATACGCAATTCCAGAAGATTTAAGCTTGACGCACCCAGAGGTCATAAAAAGCATTCACCGCCAGTACCTGGAAGCAGGCGCAAACGTGCTGACGGCAAATACCTTTGGCGCAAACCCAATAAAGCTTGCAGACGAAAGCGACTACACTTGCACTGAATACATAGAAGCTTCCATCCGCCTTATGAAAGAAGCAGTCGCCGAGTATGAGGAGCGCGGAGAGGCTTACAGCCACGAAATGCACTACATCGCCTGGGACACTGGGCAGATTGGAAAGCTTTTAGAGCCGATGGGAGAGCTCACCTTTGACGAAGCCTACGAAAGCTATAAGACGGCGGCTGTCTGTGCAGAAAAGGCAGGAGCGACGGTTGCCATAATCGAAACGATGAGCGACCTGTACGAAATGAAGGCCGCAATCTTAGCCGTGCGTGAAAACACAAAGCTTGCGGTCGTTGCAACGGCGACCTTCCAGAATAATCTGCGAACGCTCACCGGAGCTGACGTGCTTACGGTCGTCACCTACCTTGAAGCGCTGCGCGTTGATGTGCTGGGCTTTAACTGCGGCGGCTCGCTTGAAGAAGACGAAGAGCTTAGCCGCGAGTTCTGCCGCTACAGCCACACGCCGGTGCTATCTCAGCCGAATGCGGGGCTTCCGGTCGTGCAGATGGGGCGCACCGTCTTTTTAGTAAAACCAGAAGAATTTGCCGAAAGCCAGAAGAAAAACAGAAAAGCCGGCTGCGCGCTTTTAGGCGGCTGCTGCGGCTCAACGCCCGCGCACATTCAGGCACTGCGGAAGCTCTGCGATCGCGCACCGGCAGCGTCCGGCGTGGTTTCGACAGGCTCAACCACCGCGGCAGCTATGTTTGTCTGCTCCTACAACCGCACCGTGCAGATTGGCGGGAAGGCAGGTCCGCAGATTATCGGCGAGCGCATAAATCCCACCGGAAAGAAAAAATGCAAGGAAGCACTTCTAGCTGGCGACATGCAGTTTGTCCTAAACGAGGCGGAAAGCCAGATTAACGCAGGCGCACAGCTTTTAGACGTAAACGTGGGGCTTCCCGGCATTAACGAAGCGGACACGATGCTCCGCGCCGTTAAGACTATTCAAGGCGCGTTTGCTACCCCGCTCCAGATTGACTCCAGCGAAAGCGGCGTGCTGGAAAAAGCCCTGCGCTACTACAACGGAAAGCCGCTCGTAAACAGCGTGAACGGCCGCCAAGACGTGATGGACAAGGTGTTCCCGATTGTGGCACATTACGGAGGTGCATTAGTCGCGCTCTGCATTGATGAAAACGGCATCGCTCCCACCGCAGAAGGCCGCGTACAGGTTGCGCGAAAAATCATCGCGGAAGCGGCAACGTACGGAATCCAACCGCGCGACATCGTAATAGACACGCTTACGCTTACGGTTTCTTCCCAGCAAAAAGAAGCGCTGGAAACGGCGCGGGCAATCACGCTCTTAAAGCAGGAATTTGGCGCGCAGGGCTTAAAGTTCATTCTTGGCGTGTCAAACATCAGTTTTGGGCTTCCCCGGCGCGACATCATCAACAGCCGTTTTTTTGCCATGGCGTTGTACGCGGGGCTGGACGCATGCATTATAAACCCCTTGAGCGAGCCGATGATGGAAACCTACTACGGCTACCGCGCGCTTGCCTGCTACGACGAAAACTGCCTTGCCTACATAGAAAAATACACGGGAACAACCGCCCCGCTCTATGGCGTATCTGCGGACGCGCTCAAAACCGCCGTTCCAGAAAAAAAAAAGACTGACGTAACGCCCAAAACGCCAAAAAGCGCAAAACTTCCCGATGACTTGACCGACGGCGAGCGCACTTTAATAGAAATTATCTGCAAAGGCTTTAAGGATAAGTCGGGAGAGGTGACCAAAACGCTTTTAACTGGCGGAGCAGAACCCGTGGCGATTATTGACCGTTGCATTGTGCCCGCGCTCGACCTTGTGGGAAAAGATTTTGAAGTGGGGCTTAAATTTCTTCCGCAACTGCTTTTGAGCGCGGACACCGTGGGCGCGGCGTTTGAAGTGATAAAACAGCACCTTGCAGAAAGTGGCGTACAGCAAGAAAGCCGCGGCACGATTGCGATTGCCACCGTCTTTGGCGACATTCACGACATCGGAAAGAACATCACCAAAGCCATGCTGGAAAACTACGGCTACACGGTGATTGACCTCGGAAAAAACGTGCCGTCAGAAAAAGTCGTCGCCAACGTGCTTGAAAACGACA
>CALAEZ010000046.1 GCA_937891125.1 uncultured Treponema sp.
GATTATTCCCCATTTTACACCTCCGTGGGTGTCCTGATTTATGGGGTCAGTTCAGTTTGCAGCACCTGATAAAAATGCGCTTGCGTGCGTAGGTAGCCGTTGTTTCGTTTTGGCGCACGTGTGTATTTTTGAAAAATGTGACATGAACTATTTTTCATTTTTGTTTTTGTTACCTTTCGTGTATGACGTAATCTTGTTTTTATCTTCTTTTGCTCTATGCTACAAGTGTACGGAAAAGTTCAAAAAGTTATATGAAAAATAAAAAAAAAGGAGGATGTTATGAAGAGAGCGTTGAGTGCTGCGTGCGTTGCATGCTTCAGGGGTTTCCCTACAGCTTAAGGCTTGTATCTAAATCATGAGGCTTTTGATATATCTTGGGGATGACTAAAAAGTATTGTCATGCCGAAACTGTCACCCTGTATTCGTAACGAAGTTTCGAACGATTTATTTCAGGGACGGAATGACGTTGTTTAGCGAACTTGGTGGTCATCCCTAATTATGGAGTGAAAAATGGGACAATACAAGAAAAATGATACGCTTACCTGGACGCTTATGCTTTCATGCTTTGTCGTGTTTTGCCTTGCGCTGTGTGAAATTCTTTTCTTTGGTTGCTCACTTTTCAGAGATACGCCAGCGCCGGATACGTTTTCTGACGGGAGCGTTCTAGAAACATCGCTTGCGGTCGTTGGTACGCCGAATAATGATGTTGGTGCAGTAGGATCGAGTACAACGCGGACGCTTACGGCGATGACGGAAGATACAGATATTGTCAGCAGAATGGGGAACCCCTTTGTGATGAGTGATGTGCGCCTTTCAAGCTCAACTAAAGATGCTTCTACAGCCTTTGCTGTTGGCACACTGTTTAAATTAAAAGAGACGGCGACGTATGCAACAACAAGGACGCATGACGACAATTTCTCGCAATGATATTCCCCTGTTCCCTGGTGTTGGGGGCCCACAAATGATGTAAGAAGTTTGGCGGCAACTAAAAATAGTATCTACGCTAGAGAAAGTGACTTTTTTTGCTGTTACCAGTTATTTTCTCTAGTGCTTATGAAGTGCTGGAGGTATAGGTATGAAAAAACAATTTCGTGTGGCAGCTGATTTTGATTTTGAATATGCGCATAATCCTGAGCGTATGAGTAAATATCAAGAGCATACCCATGCGTCCTTTGAGCTTTTTTACCTCATGCAAGGAAGTGCTCATTTTCTTATTCATGATAAAATCTATCGGATTAGCGATAATACGCTGCTTATAGTTCCTCCACACGTTGTACATTCAATCGCATATTTTTCTACAGCCATTGAGCGTACGGTACTGCATATTTCTGAAAATGCAGTTCCCGATGCTTTCCTTGCGTCTTTTAAGCGTCTTGCAAGCAGTACGCTATATATTCCTGCAAATCCGTCTGAGCTTACCGCTCTTGTGAAACACATCCATGCAGAATATCAAAAAAAGCCTTTTATAAGCGAAAAACGCATACAGAATCTTGTGCAAGGTCTTTTATCGTATCTTCTTTGTAATGCTTCGCTTCCTTCTTCTGGTTTACGAATTACCCATCCGCTTATCAATACGTTTTTGCGCTACATTGATGAAAATTACGAAAAGAACATTTCTTTGCAAGAAGCTGCCGAGCATTTTTATATCAACCGTTCATATCTTTCACGCTTGTTTCATCATCACATCGGATGTACTTATCCGCAATATGTACGGGATATTCGCTTTAATGTCGCAAAGCAGTTACTGCTGCAGACAAGAAGCTCGGTTACTGAAATTGCAAACCAAGTCGGTTTTGCTGATTCTAATTATTTTTCAGCGTTATTTTCAAAGTGCGAAGGTAGTTCTCCGCGTAAGTTTCGGAGTCGTCTAACAAGCTGCGTAGAAAAACATGTAGGATCAGTGGGGAAGATGGGGTAGATGCTTTTTTTTAATGCAGCTACGCTCATTTTGTGGTAGAGTAGGTGTAGGTATGGAAAATAAATTTTATCCGCTTGCTGATTTTGCGTATTCTCAGAGGGCTTCCCGCATTACAAGATGTACCTGGCATTGCCATGATACGTATGAAGTCTATTATATGACGCATGGGGAATGCTCAATGTTTATAAAAGATAAAACCTATCACACGAGCGACAACAACTTGTATATTATTCCTCCTGGTTATGTCCATTCGAATACGTACACTGTAGAAAATATCGAACGGTACGTATTCAATTTTTCGGAAGATATGGTGCCTGATACGCTTTTGCAGCCATTTAAAAAGCTCGCAGAAAAGATTGTGTATATTCCAAAATATCCTGCGGAACTACTCATGCTTTTTAAGCAGCTGCATTCTGAAATAAAAAAGCAGGATGCGTATGCGCCTCTTATGATACAGGATACCGTGCACAGGCTGCTCGTTCATCTGCTGCGCAATGAGTCGCTTCCAAACACTGTTGAAGGGATTACGCATCCGCTTATCAATAAGCTGCTCCGCCATATTGATGAGCATTTTTCGGAGCATGTTACGATTCAGCAGGCGAGTGAGATGCTGCATGTAAACCGTTCGTATCTTTCACGCCTGTTTCATCAGCATACCGGTTTTACTTTTCCGAACTATCTCTGCACCGTACGCTTACGTGAGGCGAAAAAACTTTTGAGTAGAACGAACCTGCCGTTGACCGATATTGCCATGCAGTGTGGATTTTCGAGCATTGTGTATTTTTCTACAACGTTTGCAAAATATGAGAGCATCACTGCAAGCATGTATCGGTCGCTTCACCCGACTGTGCCGGTAACAATCTAGTGTCGTTGTGTTTGTAACAGGCGATAAGCATTTTAGTCCTTTTGCAAATCGGCAAAAATCGCTTTTAGCTCGTATGCAAACGAGTATAAATCGTTGAAAAGCATTTCATTTTTAGAAGCGCTGTCGGCAAAAAGCGCAACATTCTTTTTGGTCTGTGCTTCTGTCGCCTGAACGGTTTGCACGATTGAGTCCATGCCGCTCATGTTGGTGGCAATGGCCTCGCTTATCTGCTCTATGTCACTGTTGTTTGCCGAATTAAGCTTTCTGACGCTTTCAAATTGAGTGAGCGTTTGTTCGGTTTCTGTTGCAAGCTTTTCGAGCGCTATCGCATTGCTTTTTGTGTCTTTTTCGAGCGTTGAAATGGAGTTTGATAGATTTTCCATGTCTGACTTTATTTTATCAGTTGCTTTCTTCGTGTTTTCTGACAGCTTTTTAACTTCGTTAGCAATGATCCTAAAGCCTGCACCTAACTTTCCTGCATGGGCGGCTTCGATTGACGCATTAAACGAAAGCAGGTTTGTGCGTTCAGAAATTTCTGAAATGTCATTCATTTGGCGCTTTATGGTTTGCGTTTGGTCAATCAGATTCTTAAATTGCAGTGTGTATTTTTGATATTCTTCCTCAATATGCGTTGCGGATGCTTGCAGTTCGGCTATTTTTTCATAAATACTTGAAAGACGCTCTATGTTCTTTCCTGCGCGTCCAGACATTTGTGTTGTTGCCTGCTGCATGTCGTTTGCCGTTTTTATCAATTTGTCCAGGGCTTCACGCTGTTCTTTTGTACTTTTAGTCTGTTCGTTCTGTTCTCCGAGGTAGCTGTTTAAGAATACGCCACCAATAGCATCTTTTGCCAAATAGGCAATAAGCGTGTCTGCAAGTTCTTGTCCGCTTTGTAGTAACTGTTTTTTATCCATATTTTTACTCTCCGATGACGAGTGATACTAATGTCTGGTTACAGTGGATGCGACCGATTTGCTCTCCATAGCACGAAAAGCCACAGAAAGTGGGAAAAGTGGCGCGGTATTTATTGATAATGTCCCGTCCGATATGCATTCGCTCGAATGCGAGCGTTCTCGTGATGCATGTCATAAGAAGTGTAAACTTTGGATGCGGAATAGCACTTTGTATGTTGCGACAGGTTTCATCGGCTTTTTCAAGCGGATTTCCGATATGCATTAGTTCGAGTGTAGAGTTTGGAACCACACGCGCAAAGAGCCCGATTTTGCGGTCCGAACTAATGCCAGAAAGTGCTGCAATGTGGATGGCTCCGTTTAGGTAGCGACCAAACGGGTTTTCAAAGGTCATGTTTGCCGCTTGACTTTCGCTGACCCCTAACTCTGTGGCATATACGCTGCCAGCGGGTTTGCCATTGAGTGTCGTAATTGTTCTGTTGATAGGATCTGATTGCGTAACAAGGACATGCTTGCCTGTTGGATTAAAAATATCCTCTTGGCGAATATCAAACGGGCAACGTGTTTTTACAAAAAGCAGTGCAGCTCCGTCTTGCGTTACTTTTCCGTTGTAGCTGACAAAGGTTTTTGCCTCGTTTCCCGTAAAGCCTGCCGTTCCGCCCGCAAGGGGAAAAGCATCGTTTCCGATGACTGAATAAAAATTGGTGAGAATGGTTTCTTCGGCATTGTACACGCCATTAATAAAAGCTATTGCAAAGGCGTCTCGTCCAGACGTCTTACTGTTTTGTGCAATACCACAGCTTTTAAGCGCGTTTTTTATGCTTGCATTATTGGTGATAGGATACGTACTCCCGTGTTCTATAAGCACTCCGCTAACACGAGTTTCAGGTGAATACATCGTGGTAAGCACAACGCTGTCGTTTTGGAAGCCGTCAGCGCTGATTTCCCCCGCGGTGCTAGTACCTATGACTTCGGTGCGCGGAAAGCGGTTTTTAAGTTCTGCTGACAGCGTCTGAAAATCATAACATGAGGCTGCCATAAAAATGACGGCTTGGTATGAGTCGAGCGGTCGATGAAGTGCATTGCACAATTCGTTTACAGCCCGTATTTCATCTCGATTTCTAGAATAGACAACTTCTTGTTCCATAGCACTTTTCCTATTAAGTTTCAGTGTAGGAGAGAACAATGTATATAATCTGAATAAATATCGAGAAAATTATAATTTACTGCGGAATATTTAAAAAAATGTTACAAAAGCAATGCGTGATAGAGCCAAAAAGAGCGGAGTGATTAAACTGCCGCCTTTTTGGAATGCCTTGCCGAGTGCGTGCTATTTGTTTGCTAAAATCTCTTTTGCGCGAGCCATTGCGTCTGTAATGTTTGCACAGACGTTTTCGCGTCCAAGTTTTTCAAGCATGCCCATTTTGTCGCAAAGCATATAAGGCTGCGTGTGGATTCCTGAAAGCACAATGGTTACGCCTTTTTTGTCGCACAGGGTTTTTGCTTGCTCCAAGGCGCGGATTCCGCCTGCGTCAAGGTAAATCGTGTTGCGCATGCGAAGGACAAGCACCTTGTAGCTCAGGTTTGCCTGCGTTACGGCAACTTCAAACTTGCGCACCGTGCCGAAAAAGAGCGGTCCGTCCACTTCGTAGACCATAACTCCATCTGGAACATCAAGCTTTTCGTCTAGTTCGCGGTCTCCAGAGATGCGCTGTGTGGCAGAGCCTTTTACGCCTTCTGTTAAGTTTTCGCGCTTTGCCTGAACTTCGCTTAAGTCGCACATCTTTTTAATGAAGAAGAAGGCTGCAAAGCCTAAGCCCACTTCGATTGCAACGGTAAGGTCTATAAACACGGTGATGAGGAATGTTACGGTAAGCACGCAGGTGTCGCTTTTCTGCCCGTGAACAAGCGCACGGATTGCCTTAAAGCCCGCCATGTTCCAGGCGACGTTCATTAAGACTGCGGCAAGGGCTGCCATCGGGATGTAGACTGCGTATTTTCCTAAGAAAAGCAGGATTAAAAGCAGCGTAAGCGCGTGAACAATGCCAGCTACCGGCGTTTTTCCGCCATTTTTAATGTTGGTTGCCGTGCGCGCAATGGCTCCTGTTGCCGGAATGCCGCCAAAAAGCGGGGAGGCGATATTTGCAATTCCCTGCCCGATAAGCTCGGTGTCAGAGTCGTGCTTTCCGCCAGTCATACCGTCTGCAACGACTGCGCTTAAAAGAGATTCAATTGCGGCAAGAACAGCAATGCTTACTGCCGTTGGGAAAAGCGTGCGTATGGTAGAAAGGCGCAAGTCAGGTAGATGCGGAAGTGGAAGAGAAGACGGAATCTCGCCATAGCGGCTTCCGATGGTGTCGGTCTCTAAGCCTGCGGTATTCTTCAAGATGACGCTTGCGGCAGTTGCCAGAATAATCACGATTAAAGAGCCTGGAACGCGCTGGTTTATTTTCGGCCAGACAAAAAGAATGACAAGCGAAACTGCCGCCATTAAAAATGAGTACAGGTTTATGCGCTGAATGTTAAGCGCGTAGGTGTGAATCTTTCCGACAAAGTCGCCCGGCATTTTTGTAAAGCCTTCCGGAAATACGGTGATGGAAAGCCCCAAAAAGTCGCCGATCTGGCCTGCGGCTATGGTGACTGCAATGCCTGCGGTAAAGCCGGTTACAATCGTGTAGGGAATGAACTTAACAAGACCGCCCATTTTAAACGCGCCAAGTAAGATAAGCAGAATGCCTGCCATAACGGTGGCGGTTGCAAGGCCGCTTACGCCAAATTCGGCTACAACGCCGTAAACAATGACGGCAAAAGCTCCTGTAGGGCCGCCAATTTGCACGGCACTTCCGCCAAAGGCAGAAATACAAAAGCCTGCAATAATGGCAGTAAAAAGACCAGCCTCAGGACCTACGCCGCTTGCAATGGCAAAGGCGATGGCAAGCGGAAGGGCTACAATGCCGACGATAAAGCCTGCAATCAGGTCGCTGGTAAATGTTTTTGCTGAATAAGAGCGGAGGCTTTTTAAAAGCTCCGGTTTGTAAGAAAAAGACGGAAAATGCATATTGTCCTCTGTGTAAAATAGACGAATACTATGCGCTTTTTTTGCATTCTTTGCAATATATGCTTTTGGGGGCGGGGACATCCCCTACTGCGAAGCGAGGTTTTCCCCGCCCCCGCTTCCCGGCACGCTTTAGGGGCGTTGCCCCTAAAAACCCCGCATTTGCGTTCAAGA
>CALAEZ010000047.1 GCA_937891125.1 uncultured Treponema sp.
CCCCGCCCCGCCATGTTCGACTGTCCTGCAAACAGCACGACATCAACAAGCGCAGGAATCGATGTATCAGAATAAAGCTGCTGGTTCATAGTGCGGTAAGCTTACTCCAAAATGATGAGCGGGGCAAATGCCGGGATTTCCTCCCGTAAATGCGTGGCAAGAAGCGTTGCAATTTCGCTAGCTCGCGTATGCACTGCGCGTAGTCGCCGCTCGAAAGTGCCTGCTTCATCGCCGTATAGTTTGCATGGGAGGTAAAGCCGGTCAAGGATTTTCCGCTTACCGCAAGATTTACCACCTGCGCCTGCGTGCTGTCCACAGAGCGATACAGTTGCGTGCCAAAGCCATAGCGCGGCAGGTAGAAGCTAGCATTGTCGGCATGGTCGTCAAACGAGGCTGCCGTTGAGTCTCCGACAATGTAAATCGTGGTAAGCGCACTTTCTTCCTGCGACAGTTCTGATGAGCCGCTTTCCGTGTCATCTGAAGGAGAAGCTGAGCAGGCGGCAAGCGAAAGCATACAGACGAGTGCGCCTGCGGCCGCAAAAAAACGCATGGCGCGGGGAAAGCGCTTGTCGCGGGGAACGTTCTTTTGGCACAAGACGCACATTCGTGCATACCGTCTGTTAGTAAAGCCCACAGCCAGCCTCCTCTCGCGCGCTTGCTATTTGCTCTTCATAGCGGCTGTAGCTAAATCCTACGTCTTTATCATACCAATAGCTCGTCGAGACAATGCGCAGAAACGCGGTATCAGGCAGGCTTCCGTCAGAAGCGCGGGCAGATGAAAGCAAGCTGCCGTCGGTGCTTTCAAAATCGGAGGCAGAAAGCGTGTTCGTGCTGTCCTGAAAGGTGTTTCCGCTAAAGGTGTTTTGGGACGCGCTCGTTTCGTCGGTTACGTCAAAGTAGCCTGTTTCAAGCGAGCTTGGCGTGTAGTAATTGTAGCGATTCTGATAGCTTGTGCAATACTCAAACACAAGACCGCCCCAGCCTTCCCCGCTGTCGTCCGTGCCGCATAAATGATGATTTGCATACACGCCCGCGTTCGGATGTCCCCAGGCGATTGAGTTTGAAACTGTGTGGCGCGGCACAAGGTCAGTCGAGGTGAACGTGCCAGAAACATCGCGCCTGCCATAGCCACCTGCCTTTAAGCCGTTTCCGTCTGCAAAGCGCGTAAGCGTGCCGTTCACTTCTGCCATGCCGTTTTTCCACGCCCATGAACTTAAAATCTGCACGGCACTGTAGGCGGTAATCAGGGCAAAGCCGTCATCGCTGTTGTACCAGGCGCGACGTAATGCGCTTTGCGTCAACGACAGAGCTGTCAATCGCGCTAAAATCAAACACGGGTCGCTCGCCAGGATAGCCCACATAGCTTATGGGAGCGGAAGCGGTGCCTTTTGTTGCAAGCTTGTAGACGAGCGTGTAGCTTGAGCCTGTGTCGTCCATAATCTGGTCGCTTGTTACGCTGTAGACACCGCCGCGAATGTAGAGCGTGTCGCCTGCAGCAAGCACGCTTTGAGCAGCTTTGAGCGTAGCAAAAGGGGACGCAAAACTCCCGTCGTTTTCGTCTGAGCCGCTGGTGCTGTCAAGATAGTAGACGCTTCCTGAGCTTAAGGGCGAAAGCTCTGTTACTTCGTCGTCAGAAAGCCGCACGGCAGAAGATGCGGCAACGCTTGAGCTACTTTCGTCTGTCGTGCCGTCACCAGTGCCGCTGTCATCTGACTGCGAGCAACTAAACAGCGCAAGGGAAACGCAAAAAAGCAGTGTGCTGATTTTTTTACGATGTATCATGAGTGTCCTCCAAGAAGAAACAGACGGAAGAGGCCACAGCAGGGAAAGGAGGAAGGAGGTAATGATAAATCTGCTGTGGCGCGCTACCGTACTTCTGCTTTTATAGTATCACGAGGTGACGCATTTTGTAGCG
>CALAEZ010000048.1 GCA_937891125.1 uncultured Treponema sp.
GCAGTTGACATGGAAACAGGCAAAATTCGAAAAAGTGAGACGGTTGGCCTCGGAGAGAATACTCCGCCGGAAGAACCTGAAATAGATATTACTTTTACAAGAGAGAAACTCAAGCCGTCAGAAGAGATGGAAAGAGTTGTCTCCCGTTCTTCTGATATTGATTACTGCTATCACACCAATAATATTTCGTATATTCGATATCTGATGAATCAATATTCTGTTCAGGAACTTGCAGAGCATCCGCTGAAAGTGATAGAGGTACAGTATGTAAACCAGACGCATGAGGGAAATGAACTTTTGCTCTATCGTTGTCAGAAAAAGGATACATTTACCATTCTGTATGACGGAAAACCTGCCTTAAACTGCATCATAACAAGAGAATAAAACGACTCTGTTTTCAGAGCAACGAAAATACCCGCAGATTCTTCCCGTAAAAGGAGAATCCTGCGGGTATTTCATTGAGGGAGAAAATGAGATTGCTTTATTTTATAATCCAAAACCCGGGAAGCTGCAATGGACACGAAGAGACATTTATCAAAGAAACAGGCAACAGAAGAAAAACGCCTAAAAACGAAACAGAAGGGAGAAGCTATCTGTTTTTTCTCCCGGAAGCATCTGATATCATGCACTACTGAAACCCTGAAAAAATGAGGAGGATAACAATGGGAGCAATCATTGATAAAGCGAAGCACGATGCCGCCATGACGGCATGGGATTACATCGGGAAGAATCCGGAAGCCAATATTCCGAAAATCCTGGATACGATTGAAAAGCTGGATACAAAAGGCAGTCTTGCCGTTCATATTGCAAGTATCCGAAGAGTTATGAATGATCCTGACAGCGGGATGCGTAAAATGGTTCTCAGCCTTTTTGAAGAGATTGATCCCGCACAGCTTCGGGTCCTGTTTGAAACGTTGGCCGTTAACACAATGCTGATTTCCGCACCGACGCGCGCGAAGGCACGGGAACAGTACGACTGTAATATTCCCTGGGCCATTCTGATGGATCTTACATCTGCCTGTAATTTAAAGTGCACAGGATGCTGGGCCGCGGAATATGGCCATACCCTCAATCTCACGCTGGAAGAACTGGATGACATTATTGAACAGGCCGAAGCACTCGGCACTTATATGTTCCTCTATTCCGGAGGGGAGCCTCTTGTAAGGAAAAAGGACATTATCACACTCTGTGAGCGGCATCCGGAGGCCTTTTTTACCAGCTTCACCAACGGGACGCTGATTGACGAAGATTTCTGCCAGGAAATTGCTCGGGTCAAGAATTTCGTGCCGGCTATCAGCGTGGAAGGCTTTGAAGAGGAAACAGATTTCCGCCGTGGAAAGGGCACCTTGCCCGGTGCGTCCTTGCATTGACCTCAAGGGCATAGTAGATTATGGCAAGCAGAAAGGTGTGGGCATCATCCTTTGGGCTGGTTATTACGCTTTCAACAGAGACATGGAGAATGTGTGCAAGTATTTCTCCGACATGGGTGTAAAAGGCTTTAAGATTGACTTTATGGACCGTGACGACCAGTTGATGACTGAGTTTATGTATCGTGCAGCTGCCACTTGTGCCAAATACCAGATGTTAGCAGAATTCCATGGAACTTACAAGCCATCAGGGTTGAACCGTACTTATCCTAATGTGGTAAACTTTGAAGGCGTGCATGGTTTGGAACAGATGAAATGGGAGTCAGGAACTGATCAGTTAAAGTATGATGTAACCATTCCTTATATCCGTCAGGCAGCTGGTCCTATGGACTATACACAAGGTGCCATGCTGAATGGTGGCATCAAGAACTATCATCCTTCAAACTCCGAGCCAATGAGCCAGGGAACCCGTTGCCATCAGTTAGGCCTTTATGTGGTGCTTGATTCTCCGCTCAATATGTTGTGCGATTCTCCTACCAATTATCTGAAGGAGCCTGAATGTACCGATTTCATCGCAAAAATCCCTACTGTTTGGGATGAGACAAGAGTCTTGGATGGTAAGGTAGGTGAGTATATCGTGACGGCTCGCCGAAGTGGCAATACCTGGTATGTGGGAGGCATCACGAATCGTGAGGCGCGCGATCTTACTATTGATTTGTCTTTCCTTAGTGGCAAGCAAATGCAGCTCTTCAAGGATGGAGTAAATGCAGATCGTAAGGGTTCAGACTATAAGCTGACAAATGAGACTACTTCTTCACGTATGCAGATACACCTCGCACCAGGTGGTGGCTTTGCTGCAAAGATTCAGTAAAAAGTATATTGGTATCAATAGTTTTAGGGTGTGCACTTCAAAATGCGCACCCTAATTTTATCCTAAATTGGAAAGGAGATAAACTATTCCACCAATAATCTGAGTTCCTTGGAATTGGTACGGGCCTTCATCCATTCCACCATTTTAGCTTTCTCACGATCATCCATGCGCTTATTAAGATGGATAATGGCAAAGGTAACTGTGTCAGCACGGGCAGAATCTACACTCATCTCCAATGATTTGGAAAGAGAAAAACGAGTAACCTGAGGATAAAGCACCTTCATCTCTGGCATCAAGGTTAGCGCTAATTCATCATAAGTAAGATAATTATTCAATAAACCCTGAATAGAGTCAATCAAAATAGCTTGTTGCTGTAACTTTACCTCTCCATTCTTATAGAAATCCTCCAATACCTGTGCACGTACCGATGTTATGTCCATCGTAGCAGCTTGCTGGCCGCTAACGCCTTGCAATACCACCAACTTAGTATCACCAAGATTATAGTCAGCCATTCGTCGTTGTGCCATAATAATAGTGCTGTCGGCTACCTCTTTGCCCACCAACACCACGCGCAGTTCTTTCGTCCCATCACGCTTCTCCACTTTTTTATCCACGACTTGGGCATTATCAAAACTCAACTGTTCGTTTACGAAGCGGTTTACGGAACCTTCATAAATGGTATCATTCAATATACCATAAGTAAGATAAACTGCAGGTATCATAGTCAGTACCACTACCCACACAATATATTTGCGCACTTTCTTTTCGCGTTCTTTATCCACATATTTTAGTCGGCTGAAACGCATAAACCTGGTGCCAAGGTAGGTAGCGACACTAATAAAAACCGAATTGATAAAATAGAGATAAAAAACAGAAAGAATGTTTCGGCTCATAAATCGGTTGCCAAAATGGGAATAATAAAGTTGCTAAAATTCTTTTCTTAAAGGGATTATGAAAATTGATTTAAAACATTGATTTTATAGCTAATTTATTATATAATACAAAATCAAATCCTTTATTTTAAGAGAAAATGTTGAATTAAGCTCTGTTCGTATGACAGACTCGCTTACAACAGGAACCTCAAAAACATAATCTACTGGCGTGTAGTCTGGCGCAGTCACTTCGATAGTAAACGTAAAACGCTTGTTTTCGCCGTCTTTCTTGGCCGGAACTGATTTTACCCAGAAAGAGTAGGTACCATTTGTGCTCTTAAATGTTTTTGCAGGATTATTCCACGTAGAATCAACCATTTCTGCTAGTCCGCCATTTTGCTTTATGGTAATACTAGCGCCAATAAGTGGTTCAAAGGTAGTCCCATCAAGCACCGTGCCTACAAATGTCGGCATATTAAACACGGGATGTAATGTTTTGGCTACTTCGCAGTCGGTGCGCGGCCGTTCATGGAAAGGTCGCTTTGTTGAGCTTACAATGCGTATGCCTTCCATACCAAGTGCTTCAATATCTGCCTTAAGCTGATTATCATTGATAGACGGAATGGAGTGTGTCGCACCGCGCCCAGAAACCACGTAGCGTGGGGCAATACGATTTAAAACATAGCTTATTGTATCTAAACGACAATTCATACAGTCGCATGTGAGCCATGATAAGTGTTCATTCTTGAGCTGATCATAAATCGTATTCACCTTCTGACTGACAATTTCTTCCATGATGTTATGTACGTTCATTGAAAAATCTCCATTAAGAATCAGTATATATTATTTTTAAGCAAAATTCAAACAAAATCGCATTATTTTTTCTGCATTTCATACAAAAAACGTTCATCTTCTTTTTCAAGCAGCGTATACCGTAATACCGAGCACACGCGTTTATCGTCTGTACTTTCATACTGCGTTTCGAGCAGACAGGTTACGTATATCGTGCGCTCTTTTACAGGACTATTTTCAAGCGGAAACCCCATTTTTAATGCATATTCCGCACCATGCTGGAACGGCAAAGCATTTTTTTCGCAACCAAATACGATTCGCTCATGATTGAGATACAAAATACAAGGCGGCTCTTTTCTGTCTTGAATTTCACCCATCGCATCTTTTTGATGCACAAGAAATCTGCATACCGGAATGAGATACAGTCCATTTCCCAACTGTGTGCCCGTTGCCTTACCGTGCGCTACGGCAGATTCTAGATACGCTTTTGCTTGCTCCTGTTCATGTTCCGCTATATCACTCCATTTCGGCTGTCTAAAAAGCGGAAATGCATCGCTTACCGTGCACGCAATATGCAGGGACGTGCTGCGACCTGTTTCATAATACAGTACGGCGTTAACTATTTTTTTGCTTGTATTTTCTATATCGTGGATACGATGTATGGCTTCTGGAATGACCAGTGCAAGCGTGTTTTTTAGGCGTTTCATGGTTGTGTTGAAATATAAGCCTAATTTATTAAAATAAAACTGCACGCACACTTCTTTTCCGTCAAACAGCTGCACGTTTTTAGGTGCATTTTTCAGCAGAATAATGCCTTGATCGAGCACTGTCAGCTGCTCTGCACGCAACGCTACGGGGAAAATGCCACTACTTTCTTTGGGAACTGCTTTTGCGCGCATTGTATCGCTTTGTGGCGAATCTTTTTGCAGGGGAGTAATGGTAACCGGCGTATTTCCGTCAAGCAGATAATCTAATACGAGCTGCCGCTCTATGCCCGTTAAGGCCGCCTTGGTCATTTGCCTTTTTCCTCCCATGCTCGTATCTGAATTTGATCAATTTTCCAAGCATCTTTTTCGCGAACAAGAAAAGCAACCGCATTCATGGTTGCTAAATCACCCGAAAACTGGAGCGGAACCTGCAAAAAATCTGCGGAAATAAACGGCTCCCCATACCGAAAAGTTTCAAAATCCATCGGCTCTGAAATCGCTTCTGAAGAGGAAGCTTCTTCGGGTTGCAGCTCGGCGCTAGGCACACTGTCTGGAGCCGGCTCTTGAGAAGCATTCGTTTGCTTGAGCGGCGCTAAAAAACTTGAAATGTCGTAATAAAAAAGCGCAAGCAGATAGCGCCCTTGTTCGGTAACATATCTTTCAGTTTTTTCGCCTGTAACGAATGCAGTACAAAAATTGTCAAGCAGGCTCTTTGCTGGCTCAGGGAAAAAACGGTAGTCAAGCTTTCCTACCCATTCAAGTGCAGGATAAATCGGCGAAACGGTCTTTTCTGCGGTGTTTGCAAGCACTGCAAGTGGCGAAAGTACGACGCGTTTTTCAATGCCCTCTGTCGCTGTTATTGTCTGCGTCAGACGATCTGCTTCAAGCTCATCTGTCCAGGGAATAAGCTCTTCTCGTGTTAGCGAAACCTCACGGAGTGTTTCTTCTTCAAGCTCGCCTTGCTTTGTCTGCATGTGTGAGCAAGAAAAAAAGCTTATAAGTATAAGAGAACTGCTAGAAAGAAAGAAAATGCGTGATAGGGTAGATGCTTTCATTGCAGCTCCTCTAAGGCTTTGAGCGCCAACACAAAGGGGTGTGAATCATCGGCTTCTGAAAGCGATTCTTCTGCAATACGGATGCGGGCAGCTTGTACAGCATCGTGTAAAAGGCTTTCGTAGATGCGCGAAAGATTTTTTTCTTGCGCCATTCCAAGCCTGATAATGTGCGTTGTAAAGCCGAGAGAGCCAGTTAAGTAATAATTTCCGTAAAAGCGGCTTTGTCTGCGCTGAGTTAGCGGACGAGGGGCAGGGTATGTCAAAGCGCGAGATGGCGAGGGCGTTTGACCGCTACTACCGCGCCAAGACGGTCCTCGAATCTGGCAAGGGCGGCTTCGGCATCGGGCTTTGCACCGCCCGCGAGTTCGCGCGTTCGATGGGCGGCGATCTCACCGTCCGGGCGAACAGCCCGCACGGGTGCATTTTCACTCTGTCGCTCCCAGCGGCGAAAGGGGGCAATGAAGCGGTATCTTGAGATATTGCGGCTTGTCTGGCCGCTTGCGCTCGGCATG
>CALAEZ010000049.1 GCA_937891125.1 uncultured Treponema sp.
CTCGCTCGATTTCCAGCTCATCGCAAAGAAGTTCACCTTAGAGCGATAGCGGTCAAGACTGCGCCAGTCGTAGCGTGAAATCGCATTTTTTACGGCAGATTCCAGCGAGGCAAGGCTTTCAAAGGTCCAGTCCTTCTGGCTGTTGGCAAAATTGACCATCTGGCGTGCGCTGTCATACGCATTGGGCATACCAGTAATCTGAATGGTGGAAGCGTCCGGCTGCTCTAAGAACAGTGCATAAGATTTGAGCGCCTGTTCCCATTCGCCTTCCTTTTCATATTCCTTTGCAAGCCGAATATACATTTCGGTAATGCTGACATTCGTCGGAAATCGGTTAATCAGCTGATTAAAATAGAAAATACGGTTTGCCGGCGTCGTGCTTATCTGAATCAGATGCTGCAGGCACAGAAAATGCACGCTCTTTCCCTGCACCAACAGGTCGTCGTAGTTACGTAAAATCCGCTCAAAATAATATTCGGCAACGGGCTCTGCCTCTGACTCAAGGTAGGTTTGCGCAACAAGCAGCAGCCAGTAGGTGTTGTATGGGTCTGCAGGGTGGGTTTCGACCCAGTCAGTCAAAAACAGAATGGTGCGGTTGTAGTCCTTTATGCCATACAGATTATTCGCAATGCGGTTAATAACTGCATAGCGCGTTTGCTCGGAAAGTGTGTCGTCTTCAAGTAAGGCTAACAGCTGATTCTGCGTGGTTTGGTATTGTTTTTTTTCAGCAGAAACGTGCTTACAGGCGCAGAACGTAAAAAGCAACAGACAAAGAAGAAAAGCTTCAATTTTTTGTAGCATAATAAAAGAGTAACAAAGTGTTTTATTATTGGCAAGAGTAGCAGAATTCGATATTCTGTAAACGGGTTTGTATGAAAAAAATAACGGTTCCAGTTCTGAATGTGTTGCTCGCTTTCGGCGTTATCTGTATTATCGCAGGTCTTTTTCTGTTACTTCGCGTTGCTTCAAACTATCGGCTTGAGATTTCGTTTTTTTCGTTTGCCGTTATTTTTACGGGCGCCGTGCTTCTGTACCTGTCGATTGTGGTGACGCATCGGGCGCTGTTTTTTTTCCTGGGACTGTATCTAACGACTGCAACCTTTTTTACCTGGCTTGTTTCAAGCGGTGTTATTCCGCCGGTAATGGCAGGGCTGTGGCCGCTTGATGTTATTCTAAGCGGAATCTGCCTTATAGCGACGGGTATTTTTAAAAAAAGGCGCCTGCATACGCGGTATCTGTTCCCTGGTCTTTCGCTGATTGTACTCGGTGGCATTTTTCTGCTCTTTTCACTGAATATTATTACCATGTCGCTGCTTGCGGTTTTTATGCGCTGGTGGCCAGTGCTGCTTATTCTGCTTGGCTTTGCGCTTGTTGTGCTGTTTGCTGTGCAGCAGCGCAGTGACATTTCTTTTCCCTATGAAGCAGAAGAATCTGCTGAAGCTGACTCCGCACTGCTGGAGGAAGGTGAAGAATGAAAGGTGTGGCGCCGTGCGCCTTGTTGCTTTTCTGTACGCTTTTTCTCTTTTCGTGCGGCTCAATGCCTCAGCCTGCTGTTGGTGGAAAAGGTGCAGTCTCGTCTGTAGCGCCAAAGACAGAGGACTCTGCTTCAAAAGAACGTACTGAAAGTGACGATGCCGAATCGGTTGCCATTGCGCTTCCCGTGCCTCCCAAAAAGAGTGGAGGCTATTTTTCGTCTGTCGATGAAGCGCTTGTTCGTGCGGTAGAAACGGGAAGCCCTGCATCCTTGCGGAGTGTGCTTTCTTCGCTTAAACGCACGGTAAGCACAGCCACTGAAAACGAAAAAGTGCTTTTTAATGTTGCCTACGTCCTGCTACAGATAGCCTGGCCAGAAGAGCTTATGACGGTTGAATGCCCCGCGGTTACCGATGTTACGCCCTATTTGGGAGCAATTGAATCTGCACGGCAAGGCGTGTATGACTCGAGTACGGGAAATGTCGACTTTTTAACGCTCTGCCTGCCGTCGCTCGTGCTTTTAACGTCTAAAACGCGCACGGATTATTACGCAGAAAGCGAAGCGTCTCTTACTGCGGCTCTTGAAAAGCGGCCTGATTCCGTTCTTGCGCTGTATTTAGCTGGAACGCTGTACCAGAGACAGAACCGCATGAAGGAGGCGGAGCTACGCTTTTCTGAGGCGGTGCGCCTATCTCCAGACTGTTATGAGTGTAGCTTTGCCTATGCAAGTGTTTGCCTTGCAAACGGAAATGCAACAGAGTCGCTGGCGCAGGCTACGCGTCTGCTTGAAAAAAATCCTCTTCGGGTGCAGGTGCTTGGGCTTTGTGCAGAGGCAAGCTACCGCACGGGCGACCTTGCGAGTGCAGAAACCTATGTTGCCCGCGCCCTACAGCAGGAGCCTGATAATGCCTCCTATGTGCTGTTTCGCGCAAAAATCCTGGTTGCAAAAAATGATTTTATAAAAGCGGCGTCACTTTTAGACGTGTATGCGCGCACTGACACCACCGCCCGTGATTACCTACTTTTGCGTAGTCGTATTCAAAAGGATTGGAACCGAAATGTCAGTGCTGCCATAAAGACTATAGAGCAGGCGCTTACCCTGTATCCTGATGATACGGAGATTATGCTTTCGGCAGCAACGCTTGCCTCAGAAACGGGCGGCACTATTGCAGGAAAAAGCGCTGAAACGCTTGCGCTACAGGTGCTTGCTGTTGACAGCACTAATCTTTCGGCAATGCGTATACAGGTTGCTGCCTTTATGCAGCAGAAAAACTGGAAGGAAGCCTATAAAGCAAGTGCCGCCCTTTTGGAAAAGGATAAAAGTGGCTCGCTTTCTACGCATATAGACATTTGCTTACAGAGCGCGCATGAGGATGAAGCTTGGAAGCTTGCCTCTGCGCTGTATGCAGAACAGCCGCAAGATGAGACCGTGCAGCAGACGTATATCAAAGTTTTGGTCGCCACAAAGCGGACGCAGGAGGCAAGCCGGCTGATTACGCAGCTTTTGCAGTCGGCAGGCTCACGCATGAAAAGCTTCTTGTATTATGAGCGCAGCTACCTTGTTTCTGGTGAGGATGCTGTTTTTGCTGATTTGCGCGCTAGCTTGACGGCAAATCCTCGTAACAAGGATGCCCTTTTTCGCTTGTATTCCATTTATTACCAGAAAAAAGACTGGCGAAAGGCTCAGTATTACCTAAAGCAGGTGGTTGCGCTTTCTCCTACCGATGAAAGCCTGCTTGCACTAAACCGTGAGCTTGATACCTTGCTTGCACGCTAACGTTTCACGCACTAACGTTTCTGTTCGCTGATTGACGCGTAACGGCGTAAAATGCTATGCTCACAAAGCTTGAAATTTCAACATAAGGAAGGATTACATGTCTTTTGCTTCATTTTTGCTGCAGTCTGCAAAAATGAAGCAAAAGACATGTAATCCTTCCTT
>CALAEZ010000050.1 GCA_937891125.1 uncultured Treponema sp.
TAGACATTGACCGTCGGCACATTGGCGCGGAGTTTTTCGGTATCTTTGTACCATGTGTCATACGCGGCTTTTGCTTTTGTTTCGTTGTAAGTGTAAGAAAGTTCGCCTTCAAGAAGCGTGTGAATGTTGTGCGTGTGAACATGCTTTCCCACCGCAATATCTTCGGTTGCAGAGCCGATTGGATACCCATATTTAATGACCGGCTCGCCTTTTTTAATCTCTCTGATGGCAAATTTGTGACCAGCGGTAATGTCTTCCTGTAACGTAACGGTCACTTCGCTTGCAGAGCCCTGAGCTTCAAGCGTAACTTTATTTCCCTTTGTAAGCGGCTGCAGTGCTACGGCAACAGCGTCCGCTTCGTTAATTCTGATGGCAGTTTTGCTCATGAGGTACCTCACTATAGGCGTGAATATGCGTTTATTGTAGCGAGAACGAGCGAGCGGGTATATGTAAAAAAGTGACAACATTTGTAACCACACGGTTTTTCTGCTGGCTAAAAGCGGTGGTTCTTGTGCTCAAGGCGCAGAATCGGGTACCTTAGGGGCAAGAGGTGCGACATGCGACAAAAGACAACTACTGACATGACAACAGGTGCGATTTCTCCTCTTATCGTGCGCTTTGCGTTTCCGCTGATTGCCGGGAACTTGTTCCAGCAGCTGTACAATACGGTAGACTGCATTATCGTTGGAAATTACGTTGGAAAAGAAGCGCTCGCTGCCATTGGCTCAACCGGCTCGCTAATAAATGCCGTCATTGGCTTTTTTATGGGACTTTCAGCTGGCGGAAGCGTTGTCATTTCGCAATATTTTGGCGCGCATGATATTCCTGCCGTGCGCCGCACTGTGCATACAATGATTGCAGGCAGCATGATTGCAGGCATTTTCTTAATCTTTTTTGGGCACATCGCAGCTCCCGTTATTTTGCGCTGTATGCACACCCCAGAAGATGTTTTTAGCATGGCAGATTCATACCTTGCTATTTATTTTAGCGGCGCGTTTTTCCAGCTTTTATACAATGTAGCTTCCGGCATTTTGCGCGCGCTTGGTGACAGCACGCGCCCACTTTATTTTTTGATTGTATCTTCTGTTGTAAACGTCGCTCTTGATTTTTTATTTGTAGTTGGCTTTAAGTGGGGTATTTCGGGCGCGGCGTATGCGACGGTCATTTCGCAGTGCGTGTCGATGATTCTGGTGCTTTTTGTAATGATTCGCACAAAAGAATGTTATTCGCTCCGTCTTAAAGAAATGCACATTCATGCAGAATCATTAAAACGCGTGCTAAAGCTCGGTCTTCCTGGCGGCATTCAGATGGCGATTACCGCTTTTTCAAACGTATTTGTGCAAAGCTACATAAATCATTTCGGTTCTGCCTGCATGGCTGGCTGGGCAAGTTTCAATAAGATTGATCAGGTGTCGCTTTTGCCAATTCAGAGCATTTCGCTTGCTACAACAACATTTACCGGGCAAAATTATGGCGCAAAAAACATGCAGCGCGTAAAAAGCGGCTGGCGCGTGTCGCTGGCTCTTGCATTTGCGTGGACGACAATGCTTATTTTTGTGTTTGAGCTTTTCCCGCACCAGCTTGTCGGTATGTTTAACCGCGACAAAGCAGTTCTTTACTACGGAAACTTTTTTTTGCGCGTTTGTGCGCCATTTTATATTTTCCGCGTGTTAAATCAGGTGTTTGCAGGAGTTCTGCGTGGTTTAGGGAATGCGCTTGCGCCAACAGTTGTAATGCTTTCGTCGTTTGTTGCCTTCCGGCAGCTGTATCTGTTTGTGGTAACACATTTAACGCAAAGCTTTACGCCAGTGTCGCTTGCATATCCCGTTGGCTGGGGAATGTGTGGAATTCTGATGGTAGTGGCGTATGTGTTGCACACACGGCGTCAGGGGCGCTGACAGCAGAAAAATGCGTCAGGGGCAGAAAAAAAGCCTGCGGTCAGCCAGAAACGTGCTGTCGGCAGGCTTTTGCGGTTCTGCTTAGTTAGATTCTGCAGCTCCTGGTAGCCCGATGTCCTTTCGGTACTGCATACCGTCAAAGTGCACTGCCTTGAGCGCCTCGTACGCATGAGCCCACGCCTCGTCAAAGGTGCTGCCGTGTGCGCTGCATGCAAGCACGCGACCGCCGTTTGTCACCATAGCGCCGGTTGCTCCGCTTTTTGCGCGGCGGTCGGTAACGGCGCCTGCAATAAAGAGCTTAGCGCCGGTTGCTTTGAGTGCGGCGTTGTCAACGGTAATCTGCTTTCCTTTTGCATAGCTTCCCGGATAGCCACCGCTTACCGCAACGGGCGCCACCTGATAGCCGGTCTTCCATGCAAGCGGGAATGACGCAAGTGCGCCAACGCCTGCTGTATCAAGAATTGCTTCGCAAAGAGAGGCAAAGTCAAAGTCCATCATCGGAAGCACCGCCTGCGTTTCTGGGTCGCCTAAGCGCACGTTGTATTCAAGGCACTTCGGTCCGTCCTTTGTCAGCATAAGTCCAAAGAAAATAAAGCCGCGGTAGTCCATGCGTTCTTGAATCATGCCGCGCAGCGTCGGCTGCAAAATGCGCTCGTTAAACAGGCGCATGGTTTCTTCGCTTACATCGCTTAACGGGCAAACGGCTCCCATGCCGCCGGTATTCGGCCCCTGTGCGCCGTCAAGCAGGCGCTTGTGGTCGCGCGCCGGCAGAAATGGCACGATGGTCGCTTTTCCTGCCTTTGCAGACGCGGGCGTTACGCTGACTGCAGCGAGCACCGAAATCTCTACGCCCTGTAAGTACTCTTCTATAACGAGCTTTTTGCCTGCTTCGCCTACCTTGCCGTCCATAAGCTCGCGAACTGCGGTTTCTGCTTCTGCGACCGTTTTTGCGACAACAACGCCCTTGCCTGCTGCAAGCCCATCGGCCTTGATGACAATTGGGGCGCCTTTTTCGTGCACGTATGCAAGCGCCGCGTCGCTGTCAGTGAATGTCGCGCTTTCGGCGCACGCAACGCCATATTTTGCCATAAACTGCTTGGAAAGGTCTTTGCTCGCTTCGAGCGCAGCACCTTGTGCCTTCGGCCCGACGGTCGGAATGCCTGCATTCCAGAGTGCATCGGCAATGCCTGCAGCGAGCGGATCCTCTGGTCCGATAACCGCAAATGCAGCAGAATCCTGCTTTGCTGTGCTGATAACCGTCTGTTCAAGTGTGCCTTGTACATCGACATTGCGACATTTTGCTTCAAGTGCCGTTCCGCCGTTACCCGGAATACAGATGACTTCATCTACCGATTTGCTTTGTGCGAGCGTGTAAGAAATGGCGTGCTCGCGTCCGCCTGAGCCTACAACAATTACTTTCATGCGCTCAAGTGTATCATAGTCGCCCCACTATGGCAAATCGCTCTAAACCTGCTAAACTCGTTCTAAACCGAACCCCGCAATCTGCCGACACAATAGATATGCGAATACTAGGCTCTGTCATCTTTGTTATTTTATTAAGTTCATGTCTGCTTCCCGCTCAGCAGACAAAATCGATATATCAGCTTCCTGAGACTGCAGAAACTGCTGCTGCTCAAGAAGCTTCGGTTTCGGCTGATGAAGCTGTCGGTGACGCAACAGTGCAGAATCGGCAGGCGGTAAGCGAAAGTATGATTGTCGGCACGGAAAGCGGTTTGTACCGTATTTTGTCAACACACGCTGCCGTTCCCCTGTGGACAGAAGCAAAGGTAACTAAAATTATTCATATTCCGCAAACAGCGCAAAACAGCGAGCGCTGGTATTTCTTAACGGCGAAAGGAATTGTCACCTCAAGCGATTTAGTGTCATTTGAGTACCGCAATGAAGGACTCCCGTTTCTCACGATAAAAGAATATGATGGCTCGTCTACAACATTCCGCAAACAGATTCATCAGCTCAAGGATTTAGCTGTGCATCCTACTGACAGTTCGCTTTTAGTGACGGCAACAAAGGACAATGTGTTTCTTACGCGTAACGGCGGCGTAAGCTGGCAGAGCATTGGCTCAATGAGCGGCTCGACAGCGGGCATAAAAGCGGTTGCTGTTGCTACGATGAACGTGCCGGGAACAGGAAAACCTGCTTCGGTAAGCGCTGAAGGCACGATTGTGCCGCCTGTTGCGCCTGAACAGCAGCTGGCGGTCTTTATGTCGCATCCGATTTTTGGCTTTTCGTACTATCTTCCTGATGAAAAAAAGCCTGCATGGAATGATGTAAACCGTGGTTTTGTGACCATGCCCGGACAGAGCTATGCAGACGAAATTGCTGACATTCTGCCGGTTGTCTTTACGGGTAGCGACGGCTTTCTGACAACCGAAATTTTTGTTTCGCAGTCGTATCTTCCGCGCATCTACCGCTTTGACTGGAAAGAAAAAAAAGCCGAGCCGCTGTATACAGGCACCGAGCCTGCTGACACGATTGACGCACTCTTCTGGGATGGCTCTCAGCTCTTGTATACAAAGCCAGGCGAGGTTGCTGCGTTTAATCCAGCGAGTGGTAAGGCGGGATTTGTGCCGAACGCCTACTACCAGTGGAAAAGCGCCTTTAGCGTGCTTGCCGCAAACGATGTGCTGTATGCGGCGCATATTCCTGACGGCGGCGCCGGCATTGACGCAGGTGAGTTGTGGCTCTTAAAGCCAGCGCTGTGCACTAATCTGTTTGCAGAAAAGACGCTTGACCGCCGCGCTGTGTACATTCCAGCAAATCATGTGACAACGCAAGCTGGCATCGATAAATTTAAAAAGCTCTTGAGCGATAACAAGCTTAATGCGCTTGTCATTGACATGAAGGACGACTATGGCTTGCTTCGCTATGAAACTCAGGATCCGCTTGTAAAAGAAAAAGGCTATGTGAGCCGCTACCACATTGACCTGCCGCATTTTGTGGAAGAGTTTAAGAAGAACGGCGTGTACCTGGTGGCGCGCATTGTCACTTTTAAGGATAAGAATCTTTCTCAGTATGGCAAGGGAAAATATGCCGTTTGGGATCGTGCATTGAATCGTGCCTGGGTCGGTACGAAGGGCATGGTTGATGTAACCGATGACGACGGGAATGTCACTGGCAAAAAAATGGACTATTATGACGAAAACTGGGTTGATCCGTACTCGCCCGAGGTGTGGGAATACAATGTTCGCATTGCGCAGGAGCTCTTGGCAGGCGGATTTGACGAAATTCAGTTTGACTACATCAGGTTCCCGACCGACGGCCGCAACATGGCAAATGCAACCTTCCGCTATCAGAGCGAGGGTATGGATAAAGAAAGTGCGCTGGTGTCATTCCTTGCGTATGCTCGAAGCCACATCAATGCGCCTATTGGCATAGACATTTACGGCGCAAACGGCTGGTATCGCAGTGGCACGCGCACCGGGCAGGACGTGGAGCTGCTTGCAGAGTATGTTGACGTCATCTGTCCGATGTTTTACCCGAGCCACTTTGAGCAGAGCTTCTTAAATTATGCCCCCTACAGCGAGCGCCCCTATCGCATTTACTACTACGGCACGTATCGCAACACCGTTATCGGCAGAAACCGTATTGTCGTGCGCCCCTGGGTGCAGGCGTTCTACATTGGAGTAAGCTACGACCGACAGTATTACGGCAAAAATTACGTGCAGCAGCAGCTCTACGGCGTGCGTGATAGCGTGGATAAGGGATACATGTACTGGAATAACATGGGGCGCTATGACGACATTTTGCCTGACATTGGCGAAAGCGTTTATTCGGGACCTGCTATGGAAGCGCAGTCTAAGTACCGCCATCCCGCATTAAGTGGTGGCGAGCAGAATTCGCCTGCGCTGGAGTCGGTAAGCGCAGAAGCTGCACGCGATGTGTCGGTGTTAGACAGTGTGCGTGAGCAGGAGCGCTGGGATGACGCTCGCAACGAAAAAAAACCGCTGTTTCCTTCGCTCAGCTCTATCCGAAAGCTGTGGCAAGCCTACAACGAAGCTGCTGGCAGCTAAAAAAAGTCGGCAGAAGCAAACGGAGCACAATAGCGAGCGGCTTACAGCGTGCTTGCAGAGCTGTTGAGTAGCTTGTAGAGAATGCTGTAGAGCGATTTTGCTTCATCGGCTGTGAGCTTTATGCAGCTTCCCATTTGTGCGGGAATCGAGACGGCTTTTTCTTTGAGTGCCTCTCCTGCTTCCGTGATGGTTACTGTAACGACACGCGCGTCTGCCGTCTGGTGCTGGCGCGTTAACAGCCCTTTTTCTTCCATGGTTTTGAGTAGCGGAGAGAGTGTGCCGGTATCTAAATAGAGTGCAGTGCTTAATTCGCCAACAGTCAGCTGCTTTTGCTCCCATAGCACAAGCATTACGATGTATTGGGTGTAGGTAAGCTGTATTTCGCGCAAAAATGGCGTGTATTTCCGTACGATTTCTCTCGCTGCAGCATAGAGCGGAAAGCAAAGTTGATTTTCAAGCTTTAAGGATTCATACGTTGTGTTTGTTGTTGCCATAAAACCTCGCAAAACATGTGGCAGCGTTAAAAGAATAATGCACTCTGTTTGCGACGGGTACTATACAAAAAAAATAGATTGTATGCAATATTTTTTATGAAGATAGCCCGTAAAGCTTGCAAAGCTGTCGGTATTTCGGATAGTGTTAGGTTATCATGATTTTACCTATGACTGTTCTTACGCTGTGCATTGGACTTCTTATTCCTTTTTTAGGAACTATGCTTGGCTCCGCTTGTGTCTTCTTTATGAAGCGCGACTTGAACGATACTGTGCGACGATTTTTGCTTGGCTTTGCTGGCGGTGTTATGACGGCTGCTTCGGTTTGGTCGCTTTTGATTCCTGCAATGAACATGACGGCTGCAGGCGCATTGTTTCCCGTGCGTCTTAGTTTTTTTCCTGCACTCATTGGCTTTGTGCTTGGCATTGCTTTTCTCTTTTTGCTTGATAGTGTAACGCCGCACCTGCATATCGGTGACCAAAGTCCAGAGGGATTACGCTCGCATTTAAGCCGCACCACGATGCTTGTATTCGCGGTGACGCTTCATAATATTCCAGAGGGAATGGCTGTTGGTGTGCTGTTTGCAGGAGTGCTTTCAGGTGCGGGGCTGGTAACGGGCGCCGCTGCTTTTGCGCTTGCTCTTGGTATTGCTATACAGAATTTTCCTGAGGGTGCCATTATTTCTATGCCTCTGCGTAACGAAGGAAACAGCAAGCTTCGCTCATTTTTGTATGGTGTGCTCAGCGGGGCGGTGGAACCAGTTGCAGCGGTTGTCACTATATTGCTGACAGGTGCAATCGAAATAGCACTTCCGTATTTGCTTTCATTTGCGGCTGGCGCTATGCTGTATGTGGTTGTCGAGGAGCTTATTCCAGAAGCAACAAGGAATGAAAAAACAAATACCTGTACGCTAGGGTACGCATTCGGATTTGCGCTTATGATGGTGCTTGACGTTGCGCTTGGATAAAAATCTTTCGTGAGGGTATTGCCTTTTATTTTTAAAAAGTGTATAAATGGGAACGCTATATATATGAATATGTCAGAATATAGCAATAAATAGGGTTCTTTGAGATTTATTCAAGCGGACTTCGTTTTTAACAAGTCTGGCGCTACCGTAAAGCTAGTTGATTGTTCAACTTTCAGGTATATGCAGCCCTTCCTAAAGAAGCTTTATTATTAACAGGCTTTTTGAGATAACATGGTTGGTGAAGGGTTCTTGAAGGCAGGCCGTATCGCGGCTGCGGAGTCCATTAAACCAAACCAGTTGTCAGAATTATTGATAATGTTCGGTGGTGCGGACTGTGGATATTCCGAAAAAAAATATGGGGTATCAATAGAGTGTTTCAAACCATACGATTATCTTATCTATAATTCACCATAAATGAGTGTGTATGCGAATGTGACCTTTTTCTGTGGAAAAAGGTGCATTCTGGCTTAAAGTGCATCACATATATAAAAGTGCCGAAGCAAAAAAGGGGCTATCGGCAAGGAGAAAGACATGGCAAAGGAGAAGTTCGTTAGAACTAAACCCCACATGAACGTTGGTACCATCGGTCACGTTGACCATGGTAAGACTACTCTGTCTGCTGCTATCACAACTTACTGTGGTAACAAGTACGGCGACAAAGTACTTAAGTACGATGAAATCGATAACGCTCCGGAAGAGAAGGCTCGCGGTATCACAATCAACACTCGTCACCTTGAGTATCAGTCAGACAAGCGCCACTATGCACACATCGACTGCCCGGGTCACGCTGACTACATTAAGAACATGATTACTGGTGCTGCACAGATGGATGGTGCAATCCTCGTTGTTTCAGCTCCGGATTCAGTTATGCCTCAGACTCGTGAACACCTTTTGCTTGCCCGCCAGGTTGGTGTTCCGAAAATCATCGTCTTCCTGAACAAGGTTGATATGGTAGACGATCCAGATCTTCTTGAATTGGTTGTTGAAGAAGTAAAAGATACCCTAAAAGAGTACGGTTTCTCAGAAGATACACCGATTATCAAGGGTTCAGCATTCAAGGCTCTGAACGAGTCTTCTGACCCGGCTAACACAGCATGTATCGAAGAGCTTCTTACAGCTATGGATACATGGTTCGATGATCCGAAACGTGAAGAGGACAAACCGTTCCTGATGCCGATCGAGGATATCTTCACTATCTCTGGTCGTGGTACTGTTGTTACCGGTCGTATCGAGCGTGGTGTTGTTAAGATGGCTGACGCTGTTGAAATCGTTGGTATCCGCCCGACACAGAACTCAACTGTTACTGGTATCGAAATGTTCCAGAAGACTCTGGACGAAGGTATGGCTGGCGATAACGTTGGTATCCTTCTCCGCGGTATTGAAAAGAAGGACGTTGAGCGCGGTCAGGT
>CALAEZ010000051.1 GCA_937891125.1 uncultured Treponema sp.
TACTGAATGTCGTATGCGTCCTTTGCGTAGTGATCAAGCTTGTCGTGGTGATGCCAGGCCAAGTTCTTTTCTGCAATGCCGTACTTTTTGTAGAACTCCCAGCGGTACTTTCTCCAGTTTTCAAAAATCTCGTCGTCTGTACCCGGCTTACAGAAATATTCCATCTCCATCTGCTCAAACTCGCAGGTACGGAAAATAAAGTTCTTAAAGATAATCTCATTGCGGAAAGATTTACCAACCTGAGCAACTCCAAACGGAAGCTTCATGCGGTTTGACTGCACGATGTTCTTAAAGTCGGTAAAAATACCCTGACAGGTTTCCGGACGCAGATAGATTAAGTGGCTTTCATCTGCAATCGGCCCCTGATAGGTTTTGAACATCAAATTAAACTCGCGGACAGCGGTGTATTTGCGCTCTTTTGAACCACAAGTCGGGCAGTTGATGTTTGCGTCAATAAATGCCTTCATCTCTTCATGGCTCATGGTGTCCACTGGCTTTCCCGGATTTTTATCTGGGTGATTTGACACATAGTCTTCAATAAGCTGGTCTGCGCGGAAGCGTGCCTTACATTCGGTACAGTCAATCATCGGATCAGAAAAGTGTGCAACGTGACCTGAAGCTTCCCACGTCTTGTGGTGCTGGAATATTGCGCTGTCTAAGCCGACTACATCGTCGCGAAGCTGCGTCATGTAATGCCACCACGCATTCTGAATGTTCCGCTTAAAGTCTACGCCTAAAGGACCGTAATCCCACGCGCCGGCCTGTCCGCCGTAAATCTCGCTTGCCTGATATACAAAACCACGCCGCTTACAAAGGCTGATAATTTTGTCCAACGTACACGCATGTGTGTCTTTTTCGTTTGCCATAGTTTTAAAACTCCTACCCCGCTACTGGCTTGCAGCGGGAATCCATTTTTGTAGGCACACTATAGCAAAAAAGCGCGTGCGTGGAAAGCGAAACTATAGCGAAAGCGTTCGCTCCGCCGCTTCAAGCGTGTTTGCAATGAGCATAGCAATCGTCATAGGGCCAACTCCCTTCGGAACTGGAGTGATGTAGCTAGCAACCTCTTTTACGGCTTCAAAATCAACGTCGCCGCACAGCCTACATCCGCTCTTTTTAGAGCTGTCGGGAATGCGGTTTACGCCAACGTCAATGACGACAGCCCCCGGCTTTACCATGTCGGCAGTTACAGTATTTGGCTTACCGACAGCGGCAATTAAAATATCTGCCTGACGGGTAAGCTCGGCGGTGTTTTTAGTGCCCGTGTGGCAAATCGTAACAGTAGCGTTGTATTCGCGACGCAAAAAAAGAAGCGAGACAGGCTTTCCGACAATGTTGCTGCGCCCGAGCACGACAACGTGCGCGCCGTTTGTATTTATGTTCATGCGCTCTAAAAGCACCATGATGCCGTGCGGCGTACAGGGCAAAAAGCCAGGACGGCCAATCATTAAGTTTCCGACGTTTACCGGGTGGAAGCCATCCACGTCTTTTTCAGGCTTAATTGCCATAATCACCTTGTCTTCGTTAATGTGCTTTGGAAGCGGAAGCTGCACCAAAATGCCGTGCACGCTTTTGTCGTTATTTAACTTTTCAATAATTGAAAGCAGCTTTTCTTCGCTCGTGTCTTCCGGTAAGTCTACGCTCATGTCGCGCATACCGGCTTCTGCAAGAGCCTTACGCTTACCGGTAACGTAGCTTACGCTTGCAGGATTTGCGCCGACCAAAATCACCGCAAGGCACGGCTCAACACCGCGCGCCTTTAATTCCTTTACTTTTTCTGCAACGCCGGCACGAACGACCTCTGCAATTGCCTTTCCGTCAATAATCGTCGCACTCATTTTTTACACTCCTTTTGCTTGTTTATATGCACTTTTAGCGGGTGCATGGAGGCGCCCAAAAGCACAGACAGAAACTAAGTTTCTGTCTAAGATGAAAATGACAGGAGGTCATTTTCATCTTGTAACCCAACTGCGCCAATAATTGTTTCCCTAACGAATTGAAACAAATGGCGTAAACAGATACAATGTCGCCACTGTACACAATTTCACGATAAATATCTATATATAAAACAAGCGAGGATTTATGAAACGCCTTATCGCAGGCTTTTGCGCTTTTTTATTAGTGGCAACAGCCGTTTTTGCACAGGAAAATGCGCCTGAAACAGACGAAGAAGATGACATCACCTATACGATAGACTACAATCTGAATCAGCCGGGTGACCAGTACATTAACATTGCCCTTATGGTGACCTTTCCGATGAACTTTGGCGGAAGCTTTCCACTTTACCGCACCGGTCAGTTAAACACCGGCGGAGCGGGTATGCTCGGCTATCACCGCTTTATTACCAGCTGGCTAGCATGGGGCATTGACATTAACTTTGGCTACAACCCGACAATCGGTTCAAACATTTTCACCTACGTTCCGATTATGTTTAATCTGACTTTGCAGCCGTGGTTTAAGCGCTTTGAATTCCCCATTACGCTCGGCGTTGGCGCCGCCATGGAAAGCTACTTAAGCAGAACGTACTTCCCCGGACTTGCAGTCAAGGGCGATGCAGGCATTTTCTACCGTGCTACCCCTAGCTGGTCATTTGGCGCCGCCTACGACTTTATGTATCTGCCACAGTGGTACGATGACCCGCAGTATAACGATTACGGCATTTTCTCTTCGATAATGCTTGCCGCGCGTTACCATTTCTAACGACACGAAAAAAAGGACAGAAATCCCATGAAAAAACTTTTAATTCCAGCGTTTACGCTGCTTATTGGCACAGCATTTGTGACAACAGCCTGTAGAGGCGTTATTTTTGACACCATTCGTGATGAAATCGCTCTTGACGATGCACAGGTCACCGGTGATATCAACTCTATCGTGCGATTTAAAATGAAAAATGTTACCATAACGACGACAGAAACAGACTCCGACGGAAACGAAACGACAACCACAACAACAGAAGACCGCGAATACCTGTTTGTGCAGAACGGCAACATCTGGATGAAAGATGTCAACGATGCAGCAACCGGAACGCCAACAACCGAAGAGCCTGAAACTGGCTACAACGGAAACTGGACGCAGATTGGAAAACCGGCAGCTAATATCATTAAGCTTGCAGCCGACAGCACCTACCTGTACGCACTCGCCGCCCCAACCGAAAGCGATGACGATGATTCGGGCGAAAATATTGAAACAGGGCGCATTGTGTATTACACAACCACCCCAGAAGACAGCTCTTCCTGGACAGCGATTACATTTGGCGACTACGGTTCAACCATTTCTACAAGCTACGCAGTTTCTCTTTTCTGCACAAACACTCCGCAGGAAGCAAACCGCCATGCGTACGTAAACATTGGCAGCACTGCAATCTACGAGCTTGCAGGAGGTACCGCGACAGATATTACAGACAGCACAAGCTACTCTTATGTCACAACCACAACGATTACCGATGGAGCTGTTACCGCATCTGCAAAAAGCGCAGCAATTCTTAATGGCACAGTTTATTTTTCTCCCTACTATGCCATGACGACAAACGAAACACTTTTTACCGATTCTACCTATTTTTATTATGCTAACGGAGATTATTTGTACTACTGCGACGGTAGCACCGCCACGCAAGATTCTAGCGACCCTGGCGACTCCATTTATGCTATGTCCTACACATCAGACTACCTTATACTTGGCACAGACGAAGGCTTAGTCTATGTTGCATTAAGCGATGAAATTCCTGGAAGTACAGCCACACTTACGAACGAATCCTCTACACTCTCCTCCTACTATGAAGTGTGGGCTGTTCTTGCCGTAGACCCATCACAAACAGCAGCAGCAGGAGATGCGTACGGCGCCACCACATTTAGCGGGACCTCCGCATCGTTTTCTAACGTATGTCTGTGGGCATACTATCAAGGACGAGGAAAGTGGAATTGTGAATAAAAAATCCATCCATGGATTTTTTATTCACTAGTTTAGAAAGTCTACGACTGTCTAAACGGCTTTGGGCGTGCCTCCATGCACGCCACTTTTTTTTCGGTAGGCGCATACTGCGGCGGCTCAAGGCAAAAAAAATCCCTCACAAGCGCTTTAGTTCACTTGCAAGGGATTTTTCGTCACGCATGACGCCTAAATGGCGCCTTGTGCGTCTACTTTAACAGGCTGTTGAACAGGTCAAGCACGTCCTGCTTTGAAGCGTCGCGCGGGTTACCTGGTGCGCAAG
>CALAEZ010000052.1 GCA_937891125.1 uncultured Treponema sp.
ACGAAAGCTCTTAGACTTACGCAGGCAGAAAAATCAGCATTTCTTGTGCGCACTTACGCATGGATGGCATTTGCGCTCTTTTTGAGTGCGGTTGCGGCATATTTTACCGCCACACACATGTATATTCAAACAGAAGAGGGCATAACGACTCTTTCTGCGTTTGGTAAAATGCTTTTTGGAAATAGTGGGTATGGTTTTATTGCGCTTTGCGTTCTAGAAATTGTTATAGTGTGCGTAATTTCTGCGGCAATTAGAAAACTTTCTGTTTTTGCTGCAACAACCCTTTATGTTCTTTATTCCGTGGTGAACGGTCTTACGCTTTCGAGTATTTTTGCAGTTTATGAGATTAATTCAATCTGCACGGCGTTTTTTTCTACTGCGCTTACTTTTTTGGTAATGTGCATTTACGGCGCAAAAACTGGTGCGGATCTTACAAAAGTAGGTCGCTACCTTGTTATGGCACTTGTTGGAATAATTTTGGCTTCAATTTTGCAATTTGTGCTTGGCCTAATTACTGGTGCACCTATTGCAATGCTTGACCTTTTAATCAACATAGCAACAGTTATAGTTTTTACGGGGCTTACCGCGTACGACAGTCAAAAGATTATAAAAACTGCCGAATACGCAAAAAATACCGATGACTACAAAAAAGTTGCGCTCCTTGGTGCGTTGGAACTTTATTTGGATTTTATAAATCTTTTTCTTGCGCTTTTAAGACTCTTTGGCAAGCGGAAGAACTGATTTTTAGACAGTCCTTTTTTCTATTTGTAAAGCAAAAATATTGCGGGCACTTTTTCGATGGAAAGTGCCTTTTCTTTTTTCCACTGTGCAATGATTTTTGTTTTTATAAATTCATCTTTTGTGGTGATTTGTGCTGCAATGCAGAGTTTGGTCTGATCCTTGCAGGTTTTTAAAATCGTTTCGAACATTTTTTGATTGCGGTACGGTGTTTCTATAAAAAGTTGGGTTTGGTCTTCTTTATAGACTTTATTTTCTAGTTGTCGGATTTTTTGTTCCCTTTCAGCGTTTTTTACAGGAAGATATCCGTTAAAACTAAAATTTTGTCCGTTAAAACCACTTGCCATGAGTGCCATTATCATTGAGTTGGGACCTACGAGGGGAACTACTTGTAAACCTTTTTTTTGTGCAAGTTCAACGGCACGACTTCCTGGATCTCCAATGCACGGGCAGCCTGCATCTGAAATTACACCCATAGGCTGCCCCTTTTCTAGCGGTAAAAGAATTTTCGAAAGATCTGCTTTTGCGTCCGTGTGCTCGCTAAGTTCGGTAAAAGTGCAATCATCAATAGGAAAATTCTTGTCTAAAGAAATTAAAAACCTTACGGCACATTTTCTGCTTTCTACAATAAAATTGCGGATTTTGCTTACGATTTTAAAATTATATTGCGGTAAAACTTGTTCGCAAGGAGTTTCGCCCATGGGGCAGGGAATAAGATAAAGAGCACATTCCATACTAAAAGTATAATAAAAAACTCGCGCTAAGAAAACCCTGCGCATTGCACGGTCTTGAAGCCAGCACGGTACCAATACTAACATTGCACTTTTATTCTTAGAAAATCTGTGTTATTCTTTTTAGGTTAAAGGTGGTGTGCTAAAAATTACTTCCGTGTAATTTTTAGTACTGCAGATTTTGTCGTTGCCAAAACTGTGATTTTGCGCCTACTGCGCTACCGCTAACGAGGAGAAATATATGAAAATTCTTATTCGACCGCATGATATTGGAAAAGGCTCTGCTGATTGGCTTGGTTCTAACGCTCACGACTGGGGCTTTGACGGAGTTCAACTTGCAATTGCAAAAGCCGTGGAAGGGCAGAGCGGAAACCCAGGAACTTTAACGCCACAACTTATTTCCGAAATTCGCACAGGCTTTAATTCTCACAATGTAGAAATTCCTCTTTTGGGAGCATATTTTAATCCTGTTCATTCAAATAAGGATAAGGTAAAAGCTGGTGCCGAAAAATATGCGGATCATCTTCGTCACGCTGCAGAATTTGGTGCAAAATTCGTAGCCTCCGAAACAGGAAGTTATAACGATGACAAGTGGACATACAATCCAAAAAATCAGACAGAAGAAGCATATTTGGAAGTAAAAAAGATTTTTGAACCAATGCCAAAAATTGCAAAAGAAAGCGGAGTGTGCATGGCGCTAGAAGGCGCGTGGGGGCACTGTATGTACAAACCAGAACTTCTAAAACGGCTTGCAGACGAAATTGATCCTGGACAGGAAAATTTTAGATTCATTGTGGACATTTACAATTATCTTTACATTGGAAATCACGAACAACGCGCAAAGATTTTTGAAACCTGCCTTAAATTGTTTAAAGGAAAAATCTGCGGCTTTCATTTAAAAGACTATATTGTAAACGGCAACGAATTAGAAATTGCACCCCTTGGACAAGGACTTATGGGCTGGAAGGACTTTTTGCCACTCATAAAAAGTGAGTGTCCTGATTCATACTTGATTTTTGAGGGCGTAAAAGATGTGCCATCTTCGCTCAAATTTGTGCGAAGCATTGTAGACTAGATGCTTATTGGGCACTTTGTGTCGGCACTCTCGATGACTATATGAGACAAAGCTTTTAGATAGCCCCATATTCTACAATTTGATTTTTGCCATTTTTCTTTGCCTTGTACAAAGAAATATCTGCACAGCGAAGAAGGTCAATTAGATTTTCGGCGTCAGTTGAATATGTGGCGCAGCCTGCGCTAAAAGTAAGATTGTAGGACTTATGGACATCGGAACTTAAAAGTTTTTCTTGAATACGACTAAAGAGTTTAAGGGCTTTTTCGGCACAAGTTTCTGGCATAATTATAAGAAATTCCTCGCCTCCGTAGCGGCAAAGAACATCTTCTTCGCGAATTGTTTCTTTTAGAATTTTTGCACTTTTGTGCAGTGCTTCATCTCCTGCAATGTGACCGTAGTTGTCGTTTAATTTTTTAAAATCGTCAATATCCAATAGCATTACAGAAAAGAGTTTTTTGTAGCGGTTACAACGATTGATTTCTTTTCGGAGGCACAAGTCCATATAGCGGCGGTTAAATGTTCCTGTAAGGCCGTCTATCATGGCAAGCTCTTCTGCCTTACGCAAAACTTTGATTTCTACTAGAACTGGCGAGTTAAAAAAATGCTCGTCGCTTGTAAAATAGTCTACGATTGCCGTGTAGAGTGAAATGCGTCTTGCAAATTTTTGTTCAATTTCTGAAAGTCGGTTAAGAACATTGTTCCAGTGTGTTTCGGCTTCGCTTTCTGTAAAAGAATAGTCAACAAAGTATTCTAGTGCGCCAGCAAAAGAAAAATTGTCGTCCTTGATTGTGACTGTGGAGTGACCAGAAATGAGCGAAAGAACTTTTTGTTTTAATGAATCGTTCATAAAAATACCACTTTTTTAGATTTTGACAAAATAATATCTAATTATATATGATATAAAAAAATCAGTCCATACATGTTTTGCCACCCCATGCTTTTGAGTGGGCTTTTTCGTGCTCAAGGGTAGAATTAAAATCTGCTTCTGGTGCACAATTTTCTTCTACATAGCGTGCTGTGCTTTCAAGACGCCTTAAGCACTCGCTTTTTTCGTTGTTACCGATTTTGCTTTGTTCGATTGACTGCCCCAAAATTCTTATGCTTTCGTCGTAGATTTTTGTGGTAACGGGGAACGGATGTCCGTCTTTTCCGCCGTGGGCAAAGCTGAACCGCGCCGGGTCTTTGAATCTGCTTGGAGTTCCGTAAATGACTTCGCTTACCAGCGTAAGGCTCTGCAGGGTGCGCGGCCCTAATCCCGGCGTTAAAAGTAAGCTTTCAAAGTCCTTTGTGTGCGAGCTTTCGCTTGTGTCTCCGTCTTGATAGGCGGTTGCAAGCACCGCGCCGAGCCGCTTTAAGTCTACGTCCTCGGCACGCACCTCGTGGTGGCGTGGCATAGTAAGATTTCGCCGGTTGTCCTCAATGATGATGTTTGAGCCCTGCCAGCTTGGAGTAACGGCGCGGCCGGCTGTATCCGAAAAGCTACCTGCACTCATAGCTGCGTCCGCGGGGGGAAAAAGCTCTCCCTGACGGATAATGTCTGCGCCGCTTATCTTTGCAATTTCACGCATCACGCGCTCAGGCTCTTCCCGCGCAAGTGACAGTATGCTTTCCCGGGTGCCGGAGGCTGCGTGATCAGTCAGATTTAGAATCTTACCGCGGTTTTCGCCGGTGACGGCAGCGTGCGGCTCTTCTACAAAGGAGCTGATTTCGCTTGAGCACCAGTGATAGCGGCGCGCGGTTTTCGTCTCTGTGTTCATGCCCTGCTGCACGACCGCCCAGTCGCCTTCGTCCGTCAAAATAAAATTGTGCTGATACAGCTGAAATCCGTCCTGAACTGCGGTGTTGTCTACCTTTGCAGAAAGCTTACTTGCGCTTATAAGCTCAATGTCGTTCATGCCCGTTTTTTCACACAGCCACTGAATCTGCTCTGGAGTCTGCCTTGAATATTTTCCCCGTCCGCCGCAGATGCACATGCCAAATTCGCGTGCGTGCGCGTTTATGCCGCGCTTTAGGGCATACATAACGCTTGTGGTAATGCCGCTTGAATGCCAGTCCATGCCGAGTACCGCCCCCAGCGACTGAAACCACAGCGGGTCAGACAGGCGGCGGAGCACTTCGCGCTTTCCGTGGGTAAGAATGAGGGCTTCGATAATTTCCGTTCCGAGTGCCATCATGCGGTCAGCAAGCCATTTCGGCACCGTGCCCGTATGAAGCGGAAGGTCAGCATAGCCAGAGCGTTTAAGCATTATGCGTACTGTAGCAAAAAAGCGCGGTTTCCGCTACAATCCCGCCATGGATTTGACCTATGTAATCCAGAAATCCAGACGGCGTTCAATGAGTCTTCATGTGGCAGATGACAGAAAAATCATCGTGAAAGTGCCGCTTGGAACACCCGCGTCTGTCGCAGAAAAGTTCATCATTGAAAAGAAAGACTGGATTTACAGGCAGATTGCAAGGCTTGAAAAACAGACTGAGCTTGCCGCATCCATGGGGCTTCTTACCGAGGAAGACATAAAGCAGATTAAGAAAAAAGCTAAGAAAGTAATTCCAGAGCGGGTAGAGCACTACGCAAAGCTTACCGGAATTTCTTACAACCGCATCTTTATCCGCCTGCAGAAGTCACGCTGGGGAAGCTGCTCGGTAGACGGAAACCTGAACTTTAACTGCCTGCTTGTGCTCATGCCGCCGGAAATCCTGGACAGCGTGGTGGTTCACGAGCTTTGCCACCGCCTGCACATGAACCATTCCCGTGCTTTCTACGATGAAGTGCTCCGCATTTTCCCGGATTACAAGAGATGTGATAAGTGGCTCAAGCAAAACGGCGGAGCATATTTTAAGCGAGTAGTGAGTACATAAAAGCCGCCTGCCTCTAAAACGGCTGATGCGAGCTTTTGCCACCCGCGCAATGCAGAATGAGCTTGCCGCAGCAAAACATGTCGGCACGTTCTCTGCCGTAGTCCTCTGCCGTTGCACATTAAGCAAAAATAAGCTATGTTTTTTGCAAGAGAGGTGAAAGCAATATGAAAGAGTTTTTATCGTTGGCAATGGCTGTGTGTGTTCTGCTGTGCTTTTCGTGCTCGAACCTCTTTGAACATGATGTAGAAATTACGAATAATTCTAGCTATGATGTTTCTTTTCAGCTGGAACGATATGGCGATACTGTGTATACGCTTGCAAGCGGTGAATCTGTTACGCTTGAAATCTATAATAATCCTACGCTTGTTTTTCAGAATCACCCGCGTGTAACATACAGTTCTAATACCTCTGTAAAAATCTATGATTTAACCGCGTATGAATACACTGTTACAAATAACAGCTCTGCTACTGTTATTTTGTCAGAAGAAAACGGACTTTTAGGCGATGTTTACGGCGATACAGAAACTATTGCCGGGGGCGAATCAGTAAGCGTTACTGTGTACGCAAAAAGTCCTAGCTGGCAAGCTTGTTACGAAAATGACACGACTGCTGATGCGTTAGATTGGCTTATATTTTCAAATCTGTAGAAATTAAAGCATAAGATGAGGATATAGATAGGCGTAAGAAGAACTTAATGTTGTATTCGAACCGTCTGATGAAAGATAAAATTCTTCTTGATATAAACAGCAGGAGTTGCCGCCGAGTACACGTGTACCGCTAATTAAAACAACGGTACTGCTAATTTTTTGAACATAAGTGCAAATAAAGATTGCGCTCATAGATGTTGAGCTATTAGTATCAAGTCCGATACTTCCATTAAGCAACCGCTTGTCGCCAATTTCATTATCGGATAACGCGTCGCATAGAGTCGTTGCCAGTTCTGTCACCGTAACGTATGAATCAGCCTCATGGTACAGTTTGTATCTTCACTTAGCGCATTTACTACCTCGCTTACATCGTCACTTGTTGCAATGCCTGAATATTCCGCGTGCTTCGACGCGTCCTGAAAGCCCTCTGCATATTTCTTTTTTTGCGCTTTTCCGCTACACTCATTTTCATGCACAAGATTTTATTTGTCTGCCACGGAAACATTTGCCGCTCGCCGATGGCAGAAATGGTGATGAAGCATTTAGTACGAGAGGCAGGGCGCGAGAGCGATTTTTTTATCGACAGCTCGGCGGCGCAAACTGACGCAATCGGCTGCGGAATGCACCGTGGAACGCGCAACAAGCTTATCCGCGAGCAGATTCCGTTTACCGAGCATTACGCGCGTCTTACCACGGCAGCCGACTATGCGCAGTTTGACCTGATTATCTGCATGGATGAAGAAAACGTAGAAGACTTAAACTACATTTTTAGCGGAGACGGCGAGGGTAAAGTGCACAAGCTTTTAAGCTATTGTGGCTTAAAGCGCGATGTTGCCGACCCCTGGTATACCGGAAATTTTGACGAAACTTTCCGCGACGTGATGCAGGGCTGTACCGCACTCTTAAAGGCGATCGGGTGATAAAAATGCAGATAATCGAAATCCCCGATGCCGAAGCAAAAACTAACCTCTACTCCGATGCGGTAAGTGCTCAGGTAAAAGAACATGCTACCACTTTTTTGCAATCATTTTTGCCTCATTTTAAGCCTTCCGACCAGGCAAATGTGCGGCTTCTTGTGGAAGACTGGCTAGCAAATTATGCCCTTGTAGACTATCATTGCAACATCGAAGATGTCTAGGAAGTGCTTTTTACCGAAGATGTTCTGAAAAACGGCTCATTTTATTACAATGAATTTTCTTCGGCAGAGGAAATTGAAAAATGGGATGATGAAAAAAGTCAGTTTGACACTGCCCTTATACTGATTACCATTCCAGAAAAAGACGGTATAACGATGGAAGAGCTTTCAAAAATTATGACACCTCTGCACAATCATTCTACTTCAAAAGACACGCGTTTATACTATGGCTATGTCATACGTAAGGACGAGTACAGCTTCCCTTGCAGAATTGTGTATCATGTGCAGGATTAAAAATATTTATTATTAAATGTCAAAAGAATTTTTTTATGCTACCATATTTATGTGCCTAGCTAATAAACAAAAACGGCTACAGATTTTTCTTTTTCTCCAATGAAAGCATGCCTTTAGAATTAGGTCACATATATGTCGAAAGCCACTCCTGTCCAATTAACATAGAGGGGCTTTTTAAAAGTTAAGATCCTTGCTATAATGAA
>CALAEZ010000053.1 GCA_937891125.1 uncultured Treponema sp.
GCAGCCGTTACATGCAAAATGCCCAGCGGGGTTTTTACGCTATAGCCAAGTAACAGATATTTTAAGACAACGTCCTTAAAAACATCCATTACGCCCTTTACGTCTGTAGTGGTCATGGTTGTGTTGTACTGTGCCATTTCTGTAACCAGCTTATCAAAGGTCAACTGTGCTTCATTAGAAGAACGGAACACATACTTTGCACGGGCATTTGGATTTGAGTTTTCCCGTAACATTACTTTTAACATACGCAATACCTCCTACAGTTTGCAAATGTGAGCAGCCTGTAGCACACAAAGCGCATGGGTTTTTGTTAAACGTTTATAACAGAGGTTGGTTCTACTTTTTTTACAAAAAAAGAGCTCGTGCAGGCGGTATCGTACAGAAAACTTTTTTTAAGGGGAGCTGTATGAAAACACAGATTACATCAGTAAATCAAATACCATCCATGCGGTATTTGAGAGCGTATGCGCAAAAGCTAAGGTCAGAAGGAAAGAGTAATGCAGAAATCTTTATGAAGCTGCTTTTAGAGTTCACAGGAACGCCATACGTTTGGGGCGGAGCTACTACAGAAGGAAGTGACTGCTCAGGAACTGTTTGCACGGCATTAAATGCACTTTTTGAGCGGGAACGGCGCGTAACGGCAGACGAGCTATATAGGCGCTTTTTTACGCACCCTTTTTTGGAGCTTCCACACAACCTTGCACAAAGCTATGAACAGCGTATTCATGCACTTTTCTTTCTTGACGAAACGGGAAGAGCGGTTCATGTAGCTGGCTATATAGGAAAAGGCTTTTATATGAACGAAAGCAGCTTAGAGCCACTTAAATGCGGAACGAGACGCACGTACACAGAGCTAAGACAGCGCTACCCGCAGCTTTTACTGGTGCGGCGCCACTATACGGAGGGGCCATGGGAATAGAGCTGAGCGAAGCACGTTTTTTTGACTTATGGACGCTCGTTGCAAAACGCTTAGTCTACCTTTGCGCAAAGCTTGTAAGCTTTAAGGGATTAGGCTTTTTTGCTGCCTGCTATTTTTTACAAAACGGCGTCATAAGTGATTACATCTGGTGCGGTATGGTGCTAGGCATAATTACCAACCGCGTCATTCAAGCAAAGCAAAAAGGAGAAGCCTGTAATGAAGAAGAAGCTGTATATAAAAATCACGCTGAAGCGCTATGCACCACTGGCGCTGCTTACCGTGCTGCTTGCAGTGCTCGAGTAGCTACCGCTTCAGGCACAAGTGGCACAAGCGAGCGAGCAAAACAAAGCGCAGCGTATGCAGAGCGCGCTGCCTGTGCAGAGCAAGCAAGCGCAAACGGAAAGCGAAAGCTTACAGCGCTTGCAACCGGAAACGGAGCTGTACAAGGCGATTGAAAAAATTATTGAAGAGACCGCAGCGGGGGCTGTCTAAAAAGCTTAAGCATAGTGCTTCTTTTTGGGCAGTCCTACTTATCCAAAATCGTAATTTCGACACGGCGGTTCTTTGCCTTACCTGCCTCCGTGCTATTTGAAGCAATCGGCACGCGGCCGCCAAAGCCTTGGGTAAAGATGTGGTATTTGTCGCGCACGCCTAAGCGCACCAGGTAATCTGCAACCGAGCCTGCACGCTCTTCACTTAACGACTGCCGGGCTTTTTCCGTGCCAGCCATCGCCGTGTGCCCACTTATAAGCAGGTCGTTATCCGGATAGGCGGCAATAATCGCTGCAAGCTTTCTAAGCTTTTCCTGCTCGCTTTTTTGTAAGACGGCAGAATCTGCTTCAAACTGAATGTTTTCGATTGAAAGCGTTAATCCCTTTTCACTTTTTTTGACCGAAACATTTTCGATACCGAGCGCTGCCACCTTTTTGGTTACCTCGCGCACTGCTTCTTCCGTCGCAGTTCTAGCAAACTCCGTTACCTCTTCATGCGTAGTCCCGCTAAAATCGTAGCTGTCGCCAAGCGCTGTTTCTATAACAATACGGAATGTTTCATCTGAATGGTCAATCATGCCCTTTTCGCTATCCCAGTAGATAAGGCGGTGAGAGTAGCCCATCGTCGTTACCGGATAGTCGCTCTGCGGATTTTGTGGCACGGGGCTTTCGTAATACAGATTGTATTTGCAACTGATGACCGCAAACGTCTTTTTGGTATGGCTTGCATCGCTTGAAACATCCTCTTCATCGCGCACATATTCGTATTCTGCGGTAAACGGCACCTTATACGGCGTAGCGATGCCGAAGGTGCGCCGTAAATCCTGCGCCTCGTAGCCGCTTTCAGTCCAGGTATCGCCGGGCTTGACTGCGTTTTCAGAAAAGACTGGCACATCACGCACAACCGGCATAAAATACTCGTCGCCTATGTCGTAGCGTCCGAGCTTATCGCGCCAGTACACGCTTGTAAATTCTTCGCCCCAGCTAAAGTTTTCGGCAACGCGGCTTGTCGAACTTTCGCTTGTCATAAACGTTCCCTGATAGTGACCGCGTCCCTGTGCATCCACGTCGTCTACATGCAGCGTTACGCGGTTTACAATGGTCGCATGATGATTAAGCCTGCCGTTGTATTTTACGTCCTCCTGCACGGTGCCTAAAATACGGATATTGTCACCCTTTTTGTGCGTAAACTCCAGCTTTTCTTGCGCAGGAGCAAGTGCCGTTGCTGCAAGCAATGAAACACACAAAAAAGCATATACTCTTTTCATAGAAAACCTCTTGGGGTAAAATGAGGCACTGTCTTCTTTTATGGAAAAAGAAAACACGCTCCCTCTATCTTGTATCGGAGAAAAAAAATACAGATGTTAGCACTTTTTACAGAAGCAGGCACCCTTATTGCACAAGGCGGCTTTCGCACCAGTGCGTTTTGTGTGGTGCTTATACTTACAGTCGCCGTGCTTAGCTTTATAGCAGGTAAGCTTTCCATGCAGCGCCGCTTGAGCAGTGCGCGAAAAGACGCCCTTAAACGAAGCCGCGCCGTGCTTGGCGGGCAGGCAGCAGAGCAGGTTGCTCCTTTTTTGCCCGGCTTTCCCTGTAATTCGGCAGACGCACGCTTTATTGGTAAGCCGATAGATTTTATTGCATTTCCCGGCGCGGCAGACGGCGCGCCTATAGAGGAAGTGCTGCTTATTGAAGTAAAAACAGGAAGCTCGCAGCTTTCAAGCCGCGAAAGGGAGATACAGCGCGCCGTCGAAAGCGGTCGCGTGCGCTATGTGGTGTATCGGGCAGATGAGCACTAGATGCGCATTTGTCTCTAGCAAATTACACGATATACGCCTCATCGCTGTAGCCAGAAATCACAATCTCTCCTTTTTCTTCTAACCGTCTAATGATGCTTACGATTTCCATCTGCATTTGGTCGCGGTCTTTTTCGCGGATTGGTCCCATAAATTCCATGTCCTCTTTGAGCATTCCGGCGGCCTTTTTGCTCATGCTGCGGAAGAATTTTTCCTGTACCTCGTCTGTGGTGTCTTTGAGTGCCTTCGCCAACTCGTTTGACTCAATTTCGCGCAGAACTCTTTGAATCTCGCGGTCGCTCAAAATTACTATGTCCTCAAAAACGAAAATCCGCTTTTTAATTTCCTCCGCCAAGTCATCGTCGGTTTCTTCAAGTTTTTTTATAAGCTGTCTTTCCGTAGAAAGCTGCAAGAGTTCCGTTATCTGTGATGCAAAATCAAGTCCGCCCAAGGTCACATAGTGCTTGCTTTCGATTTCCTGGACTTTTGTAAGCATGTCGGAAAGGGTCAGGTTCAAAAGCTCCTCGCTTATCCGCTCGCCCTGTGCGATTTCTGCAAAGATTTTTACCCGCTTGTCTTCTTTTAGATTTTCAAGCAGGGATGCCGCCTGAGATTTTTCAAGGCTTGCAATGACAATGGCGGCAGTGTGAACGCTTTCAGCTTCCAGCACCTCAATGAGCGTTTTCGGGTCAATTCTTCTGAATTCAGAGCGAATGTCCGTCTGATTTTCGTTTTTGTCCGTTTTTTCATTTGTCTGCTTTTCCATCTTTTTCCTCCTTCGTCTGCTTCTTTTCAATCGGTTTTCCCATCAGAATCGCATCGATTTCACTCTGCCAGATTACCTCACCGTCTGCACAGTGGGTAACA
>CALAEZ010000054.1 GCA_937891125.1 uncultured Treponema sp.
ATGTACCCGCATTTACGGGAGCGGAATCGAGCTTTGTTGTTCCGTTATAATATTCTATTGTGTAAGTGCCGGGGAAAGCCGTTGTATTATAGCCTGTGGAAAGCGTCGCCGCCTTTGCCGTGCCGTCATAGGTAAGGCTTGTGGGTGCACTTATCGTAAGAGTTTTGCCCGTTGTTACATTACAGGTTCCCTCACCGGAGCAGCTCGCCGTTATTGTCGCGCCGTCTGCGATGTAACTCCAAGTGTGAGAATGGTTGCTTGTGCTTATGTTAGCTGCGAGGCTTGCGGGAGACGGGTCGTGATTGGTGTCCCCCTTAAGACGCTGATAGAAGGTGTAGCTTGTGTTCTGAGAAAGCCCGGAGAAGGTCGTGCTTTCCTGCCAGTTTGTGCCGTCCTTGCTGTATTCGCAGCCTTCAACGGCGGTGAGGGTAATGCTGCTTGTAGTTGCGCTTGCCTTTGTAGGAGCGGCGGGAGCAGTCTGCGAAGCCATGTTTATCGTGATCGTTGCAGAGCCTGTCTTATCCGCATAATTTGGAGCTGTGACCTTGTAATAGACAGCTTTCGGGCTGTCCGCAACATTTGTTATCGTCGGGCTTTCGGTGAGAGTGCAGCCATCTGCCGAATTACCGTAAGTTATGGTCGTACCGCTTGTAGGAGCAGTAACATTGACCGTAATTCCGTGAGCATTGCCGTCGTAATCTACTTCAACATTATCGGCAGAGGCTGAAATTGTTCCGGCTGTTATTTCAAAATCGACCGCCGCAGTAGCCGTACCGACAGTAAGCTGTGCGGTATATGTTCCCACATTTGAGGGAGCAGTTGAGCTGCTTGCGTATGTTGTAGTACCTCTTCCGATATATTTTACATCTGCTGCTGCCGGAATCGCCGCAAAACCGTTTGCTTCTGTCCAGCCGTCGGAGAGCGTAACAGTCGGTGTTATCGTATCTCCGTAGGTATAGGACGATTTATCAAGCGTTATGGTCGCTGTCTGGTCTCCGACAGAACAGGTTCCCGTAGTTCCACCGCACGTTGCTGTGATAACATTAGCCGTATCGCCCGTACCTGCGGTGTAGCTCCAGTCATGTTCGTGCGTCTCGATAACAAGCGTGATAGTAAGGCTGTATGTATCTGCGAGTGTGCTTATTTTCGCGCTTTCGCTTTTCTCAGAAGCGTTATTGTCGTCCGTTTCCTTTACTCTCTGATAGAATGTGTATTCGGTGGAGGGAGTAAGTCCGGTAAATTCAGGGCTGTCCTGCCACGTTTCGCCGTCCTTGCTGTATTCACAGCCGTCAACTGCGGTAAGCGTAACGCTGTTCTTTGTCGCGTCCGACTTTGTGGGAGCTGCCGGAGCGTCGGGAGTTCCCTTTATTTTCAGCGTGATAGTAAGCGTTCCGCTTGTATTTGACGGCGTGAGAGTGGTGTCGGCTGCACCTGCGGGTACGCTTGCCAGCGGCAGAGCCGAGGTAAGCATAGAAAGCACAAGAGCGCAGCTGATAAATCTTTTGAATTTCATTTTCACACCTCTTGTTAATTTACTTTAATTTTGAGTTGTATTTCCGCTCCGTTGAGCGGGGTCTTGTCGTTTAGTGTAAAGCAGTCGTAATGCAGTACCGCGTCATATTCGCCCTTGTCGGGAGCGCGGGAAAGAGTGAGATTTTTCACTGCATATCCCGGCTCGATATAGTCGCTTGTCCAAAGCGTTTCGCTGTTTATGATAAGCGACAGGACGAAATAACAATTGTTTGTCTGCGGGTTTTTGAGGTTCACGGTCTGTGACTGCGAACCTGCCTTGAATGAAAGGCTTTCGTAGCCCGGAATGTCGATACTGCCGCTGTCCGAGGGCGCAGCCGTCGCAAAGCGTTCAACTGTGTCGCCCGTGGGTTCGGGTGAACAGCCGCAGAACATACACACGCACAGCATTACTGCGAGAAAAGCCGCGAGTATGATATTCGGTTTTCGGTTCATAGGCTCACGACCTTTCTTTCGCTGCTTACTGAACTTCGTATGTCTTTGTATTATCTACAAGATCGGTGACCGGAATCATGGAGCCGTCTTCGTCATAGATAAACCCATCACTGCCGAAAGCCGCCCTGCCTGAGTAAACTTTAATCAAATCATACCTATCGACCAAAGCCTGCCATGTTTCTCCGGCGTAGTATTCACAGGTGAGTTTGTCACCGGTGTACGGTCCAACGAGTTCGTTTATTGCCAGCACCTGCGGTACGGTGATCGAAACAGCTTCACTCGCCAGCTTGTCGGCTGTCTCCTTGACACGTATCTGTACTGTTCCTGCTGCGAGAGAAGCAATAGAGCCGTCAGAGGTCACATCAGTCCAAGTCGTGCCGTTGTCGGCGGAGTATTCCATTGAGGTCGTGATATTGGCATTTGAGAGCGTACTCTTTCCGTTTGACGGAGCGAACGTACAATCTGCCTGAGCAATGGAAGGTGTCCCAGCGGCAGTTTTTGCTACCCCAACGCTTGCCGTAAATGTCACGGTGTCGGTGTAGGTGCCTGCGGGCTTGTTGCTGTAATCCGTTACGTCAATGCCGATAGCCTGTGTTGCGGGGAGAGTTGTGAAATCCCATGATGTAGCTGCATCGCCCTTTTCTGTCGAGCCGTTGTTTAAGGTGTAGCTTACGGTATTTTCGCCGGATTTGAGTGCCCAGTTATTTGCAGAAGCCGCCGAAACTGTAAGCTTCTTTCCGCTTGCAAGTGAACCCGTTGCGCTGATGTTTCCTATGCTGTTCCAACCAATGTTTTGTACGGTAAGCGTTTCGGGAATAGTAATAGTATAGCTTGTGTCTCCGTCAGCACTTGCCGGTACGCTCATTCCCGCCATGCATGTTGTTACCATGCAAGCAGCTAAGAATGTGCTTAAAATTCTTCTTTTCTTTGCCATTTTGAGTTTTCCTTTCATTCGTTATTTTTTCGTATGCGGCCCATATCCATCTTTCCGCTTCCATTTGCTGCATCATGGCTTTGGCGTCGCTGCCCGCAGTTCTCAGTACGCGGCGAATGGTGTCTTGCAGCAATGCTTTCAGCCTGTCGCAGACATGGTCCGCGTGGTCCTTTTCCGGTGTCCTTCGGATGATTTCGTCCAGGGCCGCGCCAAAGAGATAATCGTGAGCGGCCTGGAGAAAATCCTGCTGGCATTGTACGGCGATTTCGTGTTCCTTCGTCACGCTTCCGGCCCTGGGCTTATCCACGTATTTTTGAACGTTGGAGAACAAATGCGCTTGCAGCGCCTCCACCATGTTTACGTCTGAACGGAAAAGCTCAGCCTGGTCCTGCAAACGGATCAATTCCCTGGGCAAGGCCAGCTCGTCCTCGCACCAGTTGGCGTAGGCGGCCTGGTTCGTCATCAGGCCCGCCGCCCGAATGACGATCCACGGGGGCGTTTCGTCGTCGTCATAAATATTGGTGATGCAGCGCAGCACCTGGGGCTGGCGTACGGCCGAGCTGTCGTGGTCGTAGAGGAGCGTGCCCACGTCGCGCCACAATAAACGGCCCGTTTCCGGCTTGACGGTGCCATACGCGCCGTCCTTTTTCCTGTACCTGGGCACGTGCGGATCATTCCAGCGCTCGTTTCCCTTAAAATCCAGCCCGGCCTGGCAATATACGCTGCTTACGGTTTGACCGTCCGACGGAATCAGGGTGATTCTTCGGGGCATCCAGGTGAGGCCCTCCAGCAGGGACACGTCGGCCTTCTTTTCGTGGGGCAAAACGGGCGGAAAAACGCGCCACGGAACATTTCCCGCGCCAAAATCGAGCGGTTTCGCTTCCGCCTCGGAAAGCATATTCAAAACGATGGTATGGAACAAATCGTTTGCCATCACGACGGTATACAGGGGAGGCGTATTATTCACGCTGGAGGGCCCCGCCGTTCCCGCTACGCAAAATAAGTAATTGGCGGG
>CALAEZ010000055.1 GCA_937891125.1 uncultured Treponema sp.
ACGTTCATCTGGAGCATGGGCGGCGAAAACCGCACCTACACTGACCAAGACTGGATTAAAACTCCTGATTTACGCTAGTAAATCGGGAGCTGTTAACAGCTTTCTTACAGGAGCAGCAAAGTAACTGCCGCCTCTGCGCACAGGCAAAAGCACTTGCAGTTTCTTATGATGCCGCTTGTGCTTTTGCAAATCATTTAAGTGTGATACGTTACCTACATGAATACAAAAACGAACCTGAGCAAAAAAGCCATTATAGCTTCACTAATCGCCGTTGCAGCCATTTTAGCAGTCGGCACGATAATCGCTGTTTCCAGCTCAAAAAAGCCGATTATCGCCTTTTACAACGTACCGGACAAAAATGCAGCAGCATTGCAAGCAGCCTTAGGCGACACTTTTTCGTATCTGCTTTTATCTGCAGACCGACCGCTTGCATGGGAGCTTGAACAGCAAAAGAATCTTGACGCTGTCATTACGCCGTCGGGAAAAGCGCTTAAAGACGCACAGAGCGCTGCTTCAAAAAAAATAAGGCTGTCGCCAGAGCTGCTTAAAGACACAACCACCTCAATAAAGGCTGTCGCCCTCACCGAAAAAACGCGGGAAATACAGTCGTTGCCGCTACTATCATCTCACCTTGAGCTAGCAATTCAGACACAGGAATTAAAGAAATCGGGTGTCAAAGCACTGAATAGCTGGAATGACTTTGAACGCTTTGCACAAGCAGCAAAAGAAAAAAACAACACGCATATTCTGTTTGCAGGAAAAGAAAGCAACACCTTTTTGGACATTCTCGGCGCGCTCACAGAATCTATCAACAGCAAGCAAAGCTACGAAAACGCCGTTCAGCTGATTGAAATTGCTGTCGACAAAGCCCAGAGCAGCAAGAAAAACGAATTTGATGCTTCCAAGCTGGTGCAATTACTTGCAGGCACGCCCGATGCGCCGTTGTACGAGGCTGTCCGCACGATAAATCGTTGGTACAAGGAAGGCTATCTGTTTTCAGAGGTCTTTTCGCTTGATAAAACCTCCGTTTCGGCGCTTATGGAAAACAAGATTGCCTGTGCTGTTATTATGTCGCTCGAAGACCACAGGGCAGCCGACCGAACGATTATTGAAAAGTACACAAGCTATAAGTTTCCGTCAAACATTCCTGAATACATCAGAACGTTTACGGCGCCCGTGTATTTTATAACACCGCTCAAAAATGAGAAAACGATGATTGCGGCGGCAGAACAACTTTTAACAACCGAAACGCAAGAACAGCTCAGCAGGGCAACAGGGCTTGCGCCTGTGCTCGCGCGGTGCCGTACCCCCGATCGCCAAGCCGATGATGCACGCTATTGGGTTGCAGCATCGAACAGCCCGCTTGCAGGCTTGAGCCGCGAAATCTCACTGGCCCACTCACAGCGCGAGCTACTTGCCTCAGAGCTTGCCGCGCTTGTGCGCTTTGGCTCGTTTTAGCCAGCGCGGGTTATTTACCCACGCAAAAATGGCTAAACACGCTGTCAAGCACATCTTCGGGCGTCACATCTCCCGTAACAGCACCAAGTGCATCGAGCGCATCCTCTAAATCCTGCACAGCCGCATCCAGTGTGTACTCTGCGGTGAGCGACAAGGCATGGCGCACACTTTCTAGAGCGTCATCGACAGCACGCTTTTGCCGCTCACTTCCCAAGCCTGCTTGATTACGGTTTGTCTGCGCTCCCTTTGCGAGCACTGCTTTTACGGCATCGCACAGCACATTAATGCCGCCGCCTTTTTTTGCCGACAGCTGCACAACAGTCGCCACACACGCAGCTTCGGGAAACGGCGGAAGGTCAGCACGGGCTTTTTCAGAAAGCGTGTCTGTTTTATTCCACACAAGAATGAGCGGCGGGCGGACATCCTGTGGGCGGGAGGCATACGCCTTAAAAAATGCCCTGTCGTCAGCATGTACAGGCGCGCTAGCATCAATCAAGTAGAGAAGGACATCTGCGTCTTCTGCCAAATCACGCGTTCGCTGTACGCCGCGCTGTTCAATGACATCTTCGGTTTCGCGTAAGCCTGCAGTGTCGAATAAACGCGTGGGAATGCCGCCAAAATCGACCCAGCTTTCTATCCAATCGCGCGTCGTTCCTTCGATATCACTTACAATGGCACGATCCTCTTTTAGCAGCGCATTAAACAGGCTGGATTTTCCAGCATTTGTCCTGCCGCATAAAACAACGCGTGCTCCATCCTGATAGATTTTTTCGCTTTGCCAGGATTTTGAAAGCGCCTCTAAGTCTATTGCCGCTTGCTCAAGGTTTTCAGGATTAAAGGTGTCAGAAATCGTTTCTTCGTCTTCGGGGTACTCAATTTCCACCTCAAGAGAGGCAAGTGTATCAATAATACGCTTTTTTATGTCGTCAATTGCATTGTACACGCTGCCAGCAAGGCGCCCTGCTGCCCGTGAGCGCGAAACATCTGTCTTGCTGTCAATAATCTCACGGACTGCCTCTGCACGCGTTAAATCAGTTTTCCCGTTGATGTACGCTCTGAATGTAAACTCACCGCGTTCAGCTACACGAAAGCCGTTCTGTAACAGCAGATGGTATACTGCCTGCACGACAGAAACGCCTCCATGACAGAAGATTTCTGCCATATCTTCGCCCGTGAAGCTTTTTGGCGCACGATACACGCCCACCATCACCTCATCTATACGCGTTGTTGGCTGCACTTCATGTTGTGTCACCGCTTTTGCAGGCTCCTGTAGCCAGCCATACACAAGCGAATTACCCGCAGCAGCAAGTAACGCTTTGGGGCGCGAAAATACACGAGCAAGCAATGACACACATGCTTTTCCAGAACAGCGAACTATACCGAGTGCACCAGGGGCAAGCGCTGTCGCTATTGCGGCGATAGGCTCCTCTGGCGTGTAACCAGTGTTATCCATGCGGTAAGTGTAGCGATTTAAGCGCAGCAGAACAAGAAAGCAGCATAAATTGTGTTGATAATAGGCAAACTTCTTGCTTTTGCACTTGACAAAAAAGTTCAAAATTAGGTATAGTACAACTCGTCATCAACGACATGGAGCGATGGCAGAGAGGTCGAACGCGGCGGTCTTGAAAACCGTTATACCGCAAGGTATCGGGGGTTCAAA
>CALAEZ010000056.1 GCA_937891125.1 uncultured Treponema sp.
TATGCCTTTTGCTCATCGGTCATCCTGAAGCTTTCCACGCTTTTCTGGATGGCTTTGTTATGCACCCAATCATCCAGTCTCCTGTCTTCCAGATATGGTAAAATCAATTCATATTGCTTTGCCATAGCAGTTGCGAAATACCATGCGATCATCATGTTGACGTAGTATTCCTCCGACCTGAGCCCCGCAACCATATCCGCGTATTTCACGTCAAACCGCTCATCCAGAAAATGCTGCATAAGCATCATGATCGCAAACCGGACAACGTAAGTCTTATCAGATCTGATCCATTTTTGAATGTACGGAAGCAGTTTATCGGGCTCTTTTTTGAACACTTTTGGCGAAAGCTGATCACAGGTGGCCCAATTATCGATGAAGGGCAGAAAAGCGTCGACCTCTACGATGCACTTGTCAAAATCCTTCTCCAGCGATATCACAAAGGCGTGCAGCTGGTCTTCATCGAAGTACTGATGCGGCAGGCAGGAAAGAAATACGCCAATATCAGGGTCTTTATACAGTTTCTTTGCAAATGTGCGAAGCTCCGGTGTTCTGACGCCAATTAATCTGTCGTCGCTCACCGTGTGAATGATTTTGATCTGTCCCTGCGCAAAGAATTTATCCTGCATCCGGAACAGCTCAGCTACGATCTCATCTCTGGTCATTATAATTGTCCCTTCTTTGATGCAGCATGGCTGCTTCCCCGCTTTTACCGTCTGTGGCAGCAGTACAAGAGCGAGCAGAAAGCGCAGTCGTTTAATGACATGCTGCGTACCGTGCGCGAGGCAGTGCTGGACCCGGCAACCGGTCTAAAAACGCTGCTGCAAGAAAAATACCGCTACGCCATCATCGATGAATTTCAGGACACCAACCAGAAGCAGTGGGACATTTTTACGGCAATCTTCACCGGCTCTGACAGCCACCAGCTGATTGTAGTCGGCGACCCCAAGCAGTCAATTTACGCGTTTCAGGGCGCTAACGTGCAGGTGTACAAAAACGCGGTCGAAAGCATCGAAAAAAACGGCGGCAACGCCTACTCGCTTAGCTACAACTGGCGTTCAAGTGAAAAGCTTATAGAGGCGTTTAATACACTTTTTTCATCGCACTTTTTTTCTGCCAACAACTGCACCTACACGCCGTCGCTTCCACCTCCCGACAAAGAAAAGCGCATTCCGCTTCCCACGCTGTACCAGCCGTCAAGCGGCGCTTGGGAAGCATGCGCGCCCGTGTGGCTTTCTGCAGAGGGGGATGAAAAAGCGTTTGCAAAAGCCGCCGTGCAGCAGATAATCGCCTTTGCACGCTTTGTGCCAGAAACCGGAAAGACGGCGCTACAAATTGGCGCAAAAAAAGACGGCAGTTACATCGTTCGGTCGGTAAGCTTTAAGGATTTTGCTATTCTTGCCCGCAGCCGCGACGAAATGGAACCCATTGAACGCGAGCTTAAAGCAACAGGAATCCCCTTTCGCCGCTACAAGGATGACAAGGTATTTGCCACCCGCGAGTGCCAAAACTGGATTTCGCTTTTTTCCGCCATCGCTGCTCCCGATTTTTCAGGTCAAAACCGCCGCTTGCTAAGCGAATGTCTGTTTACCGATTTTTTCCGCACTGACCGCTCATCACATCGAGTACAGCAGCAGCTTGCCGCACTTGAAAGCGCCGTCTACGACTCCCCCGATGCACCAGAGCGACGACTGCTTGCAAAATGGAAGCACCTTGCCGACAGCAAAAAATGGGCGGCTTTCCTCGAAGCAATTTATGAAGACACAGCCATTGAACAGCGCTTTTCTCAGCTTGACGAGCTTGACAGCCTTGCCCGCTACCGCCAGCTTGGTGACTACGCAATCGAATACCTGTATGCGCACAATGCCACGCTTGAAGACGGGATCGCCCACTTACGCCGCTTAAGCAAAAAAAGCGAGTCGGCAGAAAACGACGCAAATCTGCTTGCAAAGAACACCGATTTTGACTGCGTGCAGATTATGACTATTCATGCGTCAAAAGGACTTGAATTTCCTGTCATTATCTCAACGGCAGGCTTTAAGCGGCCAAGAAAAAACGAGAGCGGTCCCTATCTGTATAATGCAGGCGGTCGCACGCATTTAAGCTTTGACGACAGTGTAAAAGAGGCTCGCGCTGAAGAAGCGCAGCGTGAATGGGAGCGGCTTTTTTATGTTGCCTACACAAAAAAGCAGCGTGAATGGGAGCGGCTTTTTTATGT
>CALAEZ010000057.1 GCA_937891125.1 uncultured Treponema sp.
ACAGACTGCAGGAGGAAACGCATAATGAACGCAGTAACATTATTTGGCGCACATAAGCGTGCTTTTATCCGCACGGCGGTCGTTGTGGTCTATATTGCGCTTGCCGTCTGCATGTTCGTAACCGGCAGAAGCCATACGGTGCTTATTGATAACCGCGCTTCAGAAGACGGTTCGTACAAAGCGGTAAACGGTATGTCCGTTACCGTAAACCACAATAAGCCGTCAGACTTTATGAAAGGCGACCGCGACAAGTTTACGGTAAAGGGGCAGACTTTACGCATTAAGGTAGAATCTTTTGACGGAAAGATTGACACGACCTACACGCTGAAAATTCCGCTTACAGAGGACACCGTTTTAGTAAGCATTCCAAAGCTTGCTTCCGGCGCGTCAGCTGACGAAGCGATGGAAAGCTTTGAGCTATAGGCAGATTTTAGCTGTAGAGCTTTTCGGTGTTTATGGTGCCGTTTTTGATGAGAGAAAGCAGAATGTCTGCAATGTCTGGGTCAAACTGGGTGCCACGACAGCGTAAAAGCTCTTCAAGCACTGTCTTAAAGTCAAGACGCTTTCGATACACGCGGTTTGCGGTCATAGCGTCAAAGGCGTCAGCGACCCCGATGATTCGCCCATACAGTGGAATCTCCTTTCCCTTTAGCCCCTGTACGTAGCCTTTTCCGTCGTATCGCTCATGGTGGTACAAAACGCCATCGCTTAAGTGCTCAATCATCGTAAAATCCTTTAAGATTTCAGCTCCGCGCGTGACATGTGACTTCATTAAGTCATATTCCTCGGTAGTAAGCTTTCCTGGCTTGTTTAGGATGCGGTCAGGAATACCGATTTTCCCGATGTCGTGCAGCAAGGCTGCCTTACGGAGGTTTTCACATTCGTCATCGGTAAAGCCCATTTCGCGGGCAATGAGCACCGAATATTCTGCGACACGAGAGGAATGCTGGCTCGTGTTTTCGTCCTTTGCGTCTACCGTTTTTGCAATGGCAAACACGGTTTGGTTTCCCATGCGCGCCTGCTCTTTTGCGCGCTCAAGCTCCTTTCGCTGATGCACAATCGTGCGGTACATTAAAAGCCGCACGACCGTAAAGGTTATAAGCACGATGAGTGCAATAATCGCAAGAACAGCGCATACCTTAAAACTTTTGTTGTCATAAAAGGCTTTTTGCTTTAGCAGAATACATTTAGATTCTTCTATCGTGTTGCCCTGCTTTCCGTCTTGCAGGGCAATGCGGAGTGTATAATTTCCTGGCTGCAGGTTTGTGTATACAATGGTTTGCAGCTCGCTTTTTGGCGTGCGCGTCCATTTGCTGTCAAAGCCTTCAAGTTTATAGCTTACATAGGGATCTACGGTCGTGTAATTGATGACTTCAGGTATGATTTCAATCTTTTTTACCGAGCGCTCGATGCATACCGGCTTGTAGTCTTCGAGCTGGTATGGCTCGTTATCAAGCTTTATGGTGATAATGTGCATGCGGCAGCTCTTCTGTTTTTCGCGGTAGCCGAACATGTTTACTTTGTAGACGCCCGTTTCACTTGCAAGATACAGATTGCCTCTGCTGTCGTGCCAGTTCCAGGCGTTTGCGGTGAGCGAATTGTTTAAGCCGCTTTTTGCATCAAGTAGCTCGTAGGAAATCTCTCCGTACGTATGCATGTCGCTTGCTGGAACAACATAAATGCCTGCGCTTCCGAGCACAAAGAGAGAGCCTGAGCTGTCTGGAGTGTCGCTGATGATGTCGTAATTATTGTAGTAGGGGAAGTTTTTTAGCTCGCGGATGTAATTTCCGCCGTTTGCTGGCGAAAGCTGGCACAAGCTGTTTGACGTGACAATAAACACGCCGCCTCTGCCGTCAGGAACGGTGCGCAAAATGACGCCACTTGTTAGCCCGTCAACCGTCGTGTACTTGTGTTGTATCTGGTAGTCCTTGATGACAATAATGCCGTCGCCATTGGTACCCGCAAAAAGCGAGCCGTCATCTGCATTCATCAGACTTAACACCATGGAGCTTCCTAAGCCGTCGTGAGACGTTAGCTCGGAGAAGACGCGATGATTTTGTATGAATGAAATGCCCTTGTTATGCGCGACCGCTATAATGCCCTCGTCGGTTTCGAGTGCAACACGCACTCGGTCGCCAATAGCGCGTCCGCTTGCGGTGCTTGCGCTGTCATACGTGATAATGTTGCCTGATTCGGTTACTTCAAACAAGCCTTTCCCGTACGTGCATATCCAGAGGCTGCCATTACTGCTTGTTGCAAGACAGCGGATGCGAACTTTTTCAAATTGGTGCGTCAGTGCATTGAACACCTGCTGATTTTTCTGAATGTCGATGGCGTCCATGCCGTTGTCTGCACCAACATATAAAAGCCCTTGCCATTCAATTACGCTGTTGACGACTCTGTTTTGCATGTTGAGCGATTTGTACATGTTTACAAACGACGAGGTAGAGAGGCGCAATAAGCCCTTGCGTGAGGAGCTAAACCAGTAATTTCCCTGATAGTCTTGCACCATGTTGTCGATTGAATTATTAAAGTCGCCGGTGTTTATGCTGTAATAATCACCTGCAGTATCAAGATAGCCAATGCCGTTGTCCGCACAAATAAAAAGCTTGTCGTCAGAAAAATACAAGCGTTTTATGTTTGCAAGTGAGCCACATTCCCATTCACCTTGGTTTGTAATAGCTCCCGCTGCCAGATTTTGACTAAAGCGCTGTACATGATTCTGCGAGGTGCCTGCGTAGAGCGTGTTGTTTTTGTCAAATGCGCAGCTCGTATAGATTTCTTTTTCATGGTTTGATTTTACGGTGGCAATAATGCGTTTGTCGTGAATAAGGCGCAAGGTGCCGTCGGCGCTGACTGCAGCGATATTACCGCTTGCATCGGCAGCAAGACTTACCGCGTAGCCAACCTCGCCAAGAGAGGCAACCGTGTACAGCTCGTTATCCTTAAGCGTGAGCACAACCATGCCGCCAGAAGTGGCAATGTAGTACAAGTTGTCGGCACCTTGTACAATGCAGCGCACACTGTTTGACGGTAGTCCTGAGCTTGCGTCAATCGTATTGATGACGCGTTCATTTAAGCTTACCGAAAGTCCGTTGTCATTGGTGCCAATCCAAAGACGTCCCATGTTGTCGGTGTGCAGGCAGTTAACGTTCCGAACATTGTTGTCTTGCACCCAGCGAAAATCGCTCCCGTTGTAGCGGTACAGTCCCGCATACGTTCCTATCCAGAGAATGCCGTCTGGTGTCTGGGTAACGTCGTTTGCTTCGCCACAGGCTAATCCATTGGTGCTTGAATACACGGTTTGAATGTAAGCGGTAAGCTCGGTTTTCTGCTGCTGAATAGAATCTGCCGACTGTGCAAAAAGAGCGGTAGCTACGCTCCCTAAAAATATCTGTATGATTGTTTTGATGAAAACTTTTTTATTACTCATAGTGCTTTTAAGTATAACCCACGAAAGTTTATTTTCAAAGAAAAAAGTATAGGAAACCCTTAAAAACGACCGCTCATACAGCTGTTTCAAGGATTACGCTATCGTGTAAACTTTTCAGTCATTCTCTTCCACAATTACGTACTTCTTTACGCTTCCCTTATTGCAGATTTTAGTGCAGATTCTTATAATATTTCTACAAATAGAAGCATATCTTATTGTAAGGAGATAAAGATGAAAAAGGTCTTAGTCTGTAAGGAAAAAGACGAGCGCGAAACCCGCGTGGCTCTCGTTCCTGATGACGTGAAGAAGTTGACCGGCATGGGCTTTGAAATCAAAGTCGTTAGCGGAGCTGGAACTAAAACCGGCTTTAACGATGAAGCCTACAAGGCAGCAGGCGCTACGATTGTAGCAAAAGAAGAAGATGCATACGCTGACAGTGAAATTATTGTACGCATTATGAAGCCGGAAAGCATTGACGGCATTAAAGAAGGCACGCTGCATTTAAGCTATCTTGATCCGTTTAATGAAAAAGAGCTTTTAAATAAATTTGCCGCGCAGGGCTTACAGGCAGTTTCGCTTGAGATGATTCCTCGAAGCACTCTCGCACAGAAGATGGATGTTCAGTCATCACAGACTTCCCTTGCAGGTTATGTCGCAGTTTTGAATGCGGCTGCTAAACTCCCGAAAATCCTTCCGATGATGGTTACTCCGGCAGGGACTATCAACCCGGCCCGCGTTTTCATTATTGGTGTCGGCGTTGCAGGTCTTCAGGCAATCGCTACCGCAAAACGCCTGGGCGCGCGAGTTGACGCTTTCGATACACGCCCTGTCGTTGAAGAGCAGGTTAAGTCTCTTGGCGCAAGTTTCGTAAAAATCGACCTTGGCGAAATGGGTCAGACTGCCCAGGGCTACGCAAAAGAGCTTA
>CALAEZ010000058.1 GCA_937891125.1 uncultured Treponema sp.
ATCATTTTGGCACTCAAAAACGGAGCGGGCGCTATGCAATTCTACCCGGTAATCGATACAGGGCGTTTCTATGGAAACAGCTGGAACTGCATTTGTCTTACTGCAACAACCGTGCAGGCGTTTTTGCTTGCGCTGTTTTGCAGATAGCAGCACAAGGAACGCTGCAGCACGGCGCATCTCGTGAAGCGGCTGGCAAGCGATAGTCGGCGAGTGGCGAGGAAAAAGAGGAAAAACTATGTTTGATGATATACAGATTGACAAGGGCAGCTTTGTGCTGGTGTGTGGCAAAAGCGCAAGCGGAAAAACGACGCTACTTGAAGCGCTTAAAACGCGCTATGAAAGCGTTGGCGTGAAAACAGGCTACGTCATGCAGAATTTTGACGCGCAGATTGTTACCGACAAGGTGTGGCACGAGCTTTCGTTTGCACTCGAAAACCAAGGCATCGCACGCGACATAATGCATCGGCGCGTTTCCGAGGTCTGCTCGTATTTTGGCATAGAAAGCTGGCTTTCAAGGGAAACAGCGCTTTTAAGCGGCGGACAGAAGCAGCTTTTGAATCTAGCAAGCGTCATGGCGACCACGCCGGAGCTGCTGCTGCTTGACGAGCCGACAAGCCAGCTTGACCCGATCAGCGCACAGAATTTTATCAGCACGGTAAAGCGCCTGAATGAAGAATTCGGCATTACGGTTGTCATAAGCGAGCACCGGCTTGACGAGCTTTTTTGCCTGAGCGACCGCATACTGTTTTTAGAGCACCTGCAGATTACGGCTGACGAAAGCCCGCGCGCTTTTGCGGTAACAGCGCAGACGGCAGATTTTTTGCCTGTGGCAGCACGCATTGCACGAGGCACGCTGAGCGCACGTGCAGGTACGTCAGATTTCGCGCCAGAAAACGTTACGGCAGCAATTCCGTTAACGATACGGGAAGGCAGAGCATGGTTAAGCCAACGGCTGAGGTCGCGGAATACCGAAGTCGACCGCAGGCGCGAAGCGGCGAGGACGATGAGCGTTAGTGAAGTATGGAGCGACCGACCGCCTGAACAACGCGAAGGCGGGCAGCCCCAGAATTCCCAAAAACAGAGTCGCGTTTTAGAAACAGCGGTCGCCTGCCATGCCGTCAGCTTTTGGTACGAGCGAGAAAACCCGATTTTAGAAGACCTGTCGCTTTCGGTGCGGCGCGGAGAGATTTTTGCGGTCGTCGGCGCAAACGGGAGCGGAAAGTCGACGCTCTTAAAGCTGTTGTGCGGCTTAAAAAAGCCGGTGCACGGAAAGATTTCGCTTGCAAAGGGCGCGGCGACGTTCATGCTGCCGCAGAATGTGAAACACATCTTTACGCGCCGGACGGTGCGCGAGGAGCTAGCCGAATGTGGCTGGGAGCAATCAGCGACTGAGTCGCTTGAAGTGCTCGACGAAAGCCTGCTTGACCGCCACCCGTATGACCTTTCCGGCGGCGAAATGCAGAAGCTTGCGCTTGAAAAAATCCTTTTGAAGCAGCCTGACGTTATTCTGCTCGACGAGCCGACAAAGGGCTTAGACAACAGCTTTAAGCGTGAGTTTGCAGATATTCTGCGCCGCCTTACCGCAGGCGGCATGACAGTGATTTTAGTGAGCCACGACCTGGACTTTTGCGCGGAGGTTGCAACCCGTGTAAGCCTTCTGTTTGAAGGCAGGCTTTTAGGCACGGCAAGCGCCGATGAGTTTTTTGCAGGAAACAGCTTTTACACGACGAGCGTAAATAAGCTCACCCGCGGCATCGCCGCCGCAGCATTCCCCGCCGCAGGCGTTGTGCGCGAAAAGGACGTGACGCTATGACCGTGCAGACTTCGACGATTGTCATGGCGATTTTAGCCGTTGTTATCGGTGCAGTATTTTTCGCATTCGAGCGTGGTAAGCCGCGCGCCTGGGAACTTGTCATCATTGCGCAGATGAGTGCGCTTGCCATCAGCGCCCGCGCCATTTTCAGCTTCGTGCCGTATTTTAACCCCGTGCTTGCGCTCATCATGCTCAGCGGCGCATCGCTCGGAGCCAAAAAAGGCTTTATGACCGGCGCGCTTACCGCGTTCGGCAGCAACTTCATCTTTGGGCAGGGACCGTGGACGCTCTACCAGATGGTCAGTTGGGGAAGCGCAGGCGCAATTTTCGGACTGCTTGCGCTTTCCGGCGTTATTCGCCGCTCAGACTGGAGACGGCGCGATTATGCGGCAGCCGCCGTCTGCGCGGCGCTTTCGATTGTGCTCATCACCGGCCCGCTTGCCGACCTGAGCGGCGTGTTCATGTTTGGCGTAACAGACGCAAAAGGGCTTTTTGCGCTGCTTGCAGGCGGCTTTGTGCTCAACGTAACGCTTGCGGCAAGCACCGTCATCACACTGCTGTTATGCGCCCGCCCGCTCCTGTTCGCACTCTCGCGCGTCGTTACACCGTAATCCGCACGCCGACGGTGGCGCTTGTGCCGGGCATCGTGTAGCCGTCAATCGACTGGTAGCGCGTGTTCAGCAGATTTTCCAGCTTCAGGTACGGCGTCACCTTTTTCCACAGCGTAAAGGTAAGGCTTGCGTTAAAAAGCGCATACGGCTCAAGATACGAAATATTCAGATTTGAAAGATAGCGCTTTCCCGTGTAGTCACAGCTGACCGTCGCGTCAAAAGCCGCAAGCGACAGCGTGCCGCTCACCGAAAACGTCAGATCCGGCGTCCACATGATGCGCTTGCCGTAAGTCAAGCTGTCGCTTTTGTCGAGCAGACGGTTGTACAGATATTCGCCGTTTGCATGCAGCGTAAGCCTGCCGTCAAAAAATGCCGCGTGCGCCGCAAGGTCAACTCCGGCATAAAAAGCGCTCTTTACGTTCTGTGTCGTGCCGCCGCTCCACGCAATCTTGTCCTTGTAGTAATTCGTAAAAAACTGCACCGAAAATGGCACCAGGCGGTTTTTCACGTTCACGGTAAAGTCAGCACCCCAGCCCTGCTCCGGCGTCAGGTCAGGATTTCCGTGGTAGCCGCTCCCTTCCCAGTACAAATCGTCCATGTTCGGAAACTGCACCATGCGGTAGCCGTCTAAAAGCAGCTCTATTCCCTGCCACTTAGCCGCCATGCCGAGCTTCGGCACAAACGCGGCGTTCTGCCCGCAGAATTTTACCGCAAGCGGCACCGTCACCGAAAACACGTCCGTCAAAAGCAGCTTTGTCGTCTCCTTAAACACGCCACTCAGCTGCGTGTGTTCGCCCGCATTCGTCGAATCTAAATGCGTATACTCAAACGAAAGCCCTGCCGTCTCCTTTATGCGCTTAAAACCGTACAGCTCGCCCGAAAGTGCATATTTTGCGTCATCAAGAGTGTGGCGGCTGTCGCCGTAATTGTCGCTGTAGGTGCGGATTGTGCGCGTGTATGCGGCGTTATTGCGCACGTTCAGAATGCCTGCAATGCCCGGATTAAATGCCGAAAGCGACAGCGTGTTGGTCACGTCCTTCTGCACGCCCGGATTAAATGCCGTTTCCGTTCCCGGACAGTTCTTGTCGCCAGCATAAAAACGCTCGCCAAGCGTGACAGAGTTTCCGCCGCCGTAATAATGCGTCAGCTGCGCCGTCAGCGCCCCGTCTTTCACCGCCGCATTCTCCTGCGTTGCAATGCTTCCCGTGTAGGACTTGTACAGATAGCGGTTTTTTGCATACGTAAGCGCCGCATTCACCTTTAAAAAATCCGCATCAGAAAGCTCGCCGTCATAGCCTGCCTTCTGGCTGAAGGTGTCGGCGGTAAGCGGCGAGGTCGCGCCGTTTCCGAACGATTTTACGCTCGAATCAAACGAAAAATGATGCCCGAGCGACTGCTTTTTTGTCGTGATGTAGATTACGCCGCCGACAGCACCCTCGTCTTCAACGCCTTCAGTAAAGCCGCCGCGCACGATTTCGATTTTTTCAATGCTGTCAATGTTAAACGCGCTGAAATCAAACGTGCCCGTCTCTGGATTATTCATGCAGAGCCCGTCCACCACCACTCGCACCGTTTCATCAGTAAACCCGCGGATACTCGGCTTCTGCTCCAGACCATACGTGCCGTACGACAGCACCTGAATGCCTGCACTCTTTATCACATCAGCAAAGTCTTCAAAATGCTGCTTTTCAATATCCTCAGCCGTAAACACCTGCCGCTGCTCCGCCACCGGCGCGTCAATGTACGTCGTAATGTGCGGTAAAATTATGTCAGCCTCTTCCAACTCGTCATTCTGAACTTCCGCCCCGTCATTCTGAACTTCCGCCCCGTCATTCTGAACTTGTTTCAGAATCTTTTGTGTGCCTACTGAGCCTGCCGAAGTACCGTCGGGGGAAGTCTCCCCCTTAGCGCCCACTTCGTCGGTCGCTACCCCC
>CALAEZ010000059.1 GCA_937891125.1 uncultured Treponema sp.
CGCCGTAGTCGCCGAAACGGTATTCTTCCTGCACCGCCACTTCATACGCGTGCATGACACGGCAGCCCCCTCACCTTGCGCATACCATGCAGACGACAGAACACGGCTTTCAACGCACCGCTTCTCACCTAAAACGCCCCGTTAGGCAGCTTTCGGCAGACGTTGCCCGAAAGATTGCCGCTGGCGAGGTCATCGACCGCCCGCAGGCGATTGTCCGCGAGCTTATGGATAACGCCATTGATTCGGGCGCTGACCGCATTAGCGTAGAAATTACTGGCGGTGGCATAGAGCGCATACGAGTCGCAGATAACGGCGACGGCATGACAAAGGAAGATTTAGCCGCCTGTGCCCGCCCGCACGCCACCAGCAAAATCATAGACGCAGACGACCTCATGCAGCTTTCCACGCTCGGCTTTAGAGGCGAAGCACTTGCTTCCATTGCGGCGTGCGCGCGCCTTTCTATCGCAAGCGGTACCTGGAAAATGCGCGCAAGTCTGACTGAAGACCACCTGCTTGAGCAGATTCCGCCGGTGCAGAACGGACGCGGCACGATTGTACAAAGCGAGGGCTTATTTGAAAACTTTCCTGCCCGACGCCGCTTTCTTAAGCGCGAATCTACCGAAACAAAACTCTGCCGCGAAACCTTTATCGAAAAAGCGCTCGCCCGCACTGACATTGCGTTTCGGCTTACGGTCGACGGCGCACTCCGCGCCGATTTACCGGCAGGAGTAAGCCGCGCCGAGCGCATGTGCCGCGCCTTAGAGCTGTCAGAAGCGCCCGAACTTTTTTATGAGCTGAAGGCAGAGGAAACAGACTGGAGCTTTACGCTTGTTATCGGCGAGCCGGGCGTGTTCCGAACTGACCGCAAGCAGCTACTCATCTATGTAAACGGGCGCCGGATTTCGGGTGGCAAAGGGCCTGAATATTCGCTGTTGCAGGCAATCGAGTACGGTGCGCAGGGCTTTTTCCCCAATGGAGTCCATCCGGTTGCAGCGCTTTTTGTCGAAATGGATCCGTCACTTGTTGATTTTAACATTCATCCGGCAAAGCGCGAGGTGCGCTTTAAAGATGGAAGCGCGCTACACCACGGAGTAAGCAGCACCGTGCGTGATTTTTTCCGCTCCTATGGCATAAAAGAAAGCCGTCTTGAGCCTCCTCAGCAGCGCTCTGAACCTGCGCAAGCAACAGACACAACGGCACTTGCAACGCTTGCACTCGGCTACGCAGAAGCAGGCAGTGACAGACAAAATACGCTCGCCGACAACGCAGAGCGCGAAAGCGAAAGCGCACTTGACTCACCACGCACAGCAGAAACAGCATTTCCGCTTGCTTCCCCGCGCACGTTTGACGCCGCTACGCTCAATCACGACAGACACAGCTCTGCCTTACGCGAGCGTTTTTTAGGCTACGACCAGCCGACAACAAACCACTACGCCATTCGTCACGGAAAAGAAGCCAGCGAGCGTTCGCAGACTGAGGGACGCTTTATTGCCGACATTATTGACCGCAGCCGCGCGCTTCCAGTCAGCGAAATCGAAGCTCCCCTATACAAGCCCAATTATCTTGACGCCGCTGACGAAGACGGCTTTCGCTTTATCGGCTCTGCGCTCGGCACCTTTTTAATTGCTGAGCAGGATGCAACCCTGTACTTTATTGACCAGCACGCAGCGCACGAGCGGCTGTTGTTTGACCAGCTTATGCAGGGAACAGCAGAAAAGCAGACGCTGCTCATTCCGTATGAGCTTACCACGGAAAGCGAGGAAGACGAGTGCTACTTAGAGCGCATAGCGCCAACGCTTGCACCGATTGGCTTTACCGCCCGTGCGTGCGGGAACGGCCGCTGGGAATTTTCCACCATCCCTGCCCGCTGGACAGGTACTGAACAGGATTTACGTGATGTACTTTTAGAAAAGCATGAAAGCGCAGACAAGCTTATGTATGCCGTCTGCGCTATGACCGCTTGTAAAGCTGCCGTTAAAGATGGATTTGTACTTGACTGGGAGACAGCCGCACAGCTTGCAAAGGATGCGCTCGCGCTCTCTGACCCGCACTGTCCGCACGGGCGCCCCGTTTGGACAACGCTCTCGCGCGAGCAGCTGTTTGCGCGGGTTCGCAGAACCTAGTCACTCCAGTAATCAGACGGCAAAAGCTCATCCTCTTCGCTTTCTACCGCTTCGAGCGCTTTTTCCTGCACGTCAGGCGTAAGCTTGGGAACTGGCAGCACGGGAAGCACAACCACCTCGCCCGTTTCGCTGTCCTTAACCGCAGTCGCTTTTGGCACAACAAGCTCCGCTGCCGCCACCTCCTCTAGCGATACTGCTTCACTTTCATCCGCCGTTGTCTTAATCACCGTCGGAGCGCCGTCATTGCTCGTCAGCTGCTCTTCGGGAATCTCACGCGCGCGGCTCTCGGCTTCAGTGAGCTTTTCTTCACCAAACGGCACATTTTTAGGCTCAACAAACGCCGCAGCCTGCTCAGGCTCAGAAAGTTGCTCTTCACCAAACGGCACATTTTTAGGCTCAACAAACGCCTCTGGCTTCTGCTCGCTTACCTGCTCGCCAACGTCCTTTTCCGGGAGCGGCGGAACGGCAGGCGCCTCGCTTTCTTCAACAAACTCTGGCTCAGGGCTTTCCATGCCTGCATTTTCTATGTCTAAATCCTCTGGCAAAATAAGCTCAGGCTTTTCGCGCGCGCGCCGCTCAATTTCCTCATCGAGCAGCTCTAAAAGCCGCTGGATTTGCGGCGTCTGCGGGTCATTCGGCGACCGATCCAAAAATGCCTCATAATGCTCGCGGGCGTCTTCAAGAAAATCCTGCTTAAGCTTTGCATTTGCGCGGTTTAAGTATGCAGGCGCATAGCTATCGTCATTTTTAAGTGCAATTGCATAGCAGGCGTCGGCGCGCGCATAATTTCCCATTGCATACGCGCTGTTTCCGGCGTTGTACGCAAGCACGGTGCGGTCGCTGCCTGGCTTAGAAAGCCCAATCACGCATATATCAAGCGATTTTTGGTACTCCTTCACCTGATAATAGGCAACGCCCAAATAAACGTAGACGGCAGGATTAACGCCTTCTGCTTTCACGGCATTTTCAAGAAGCGGGATTGCCTCTTCTGGCTTATTCAGCGTAAAAAGCTCCTCGCCTTTTGCAAAATCTTCATTAAACACAATCACTACGTTTTCTGCTGTCTGCCCGCTTGCGCCTGCTGGAGTAGCTGTCTGTGCAAAAAAAACAGCAGGAATTATGCTCAGTACCGAAATAATACAGATTTTTTTCATAAACATATATTCCCCCGTGACTCTTCATTTTACAG
>CALAEZ010000060.1 GCA_937891125.1 uncultured Treponema sp.
GAGGCTGAAAAGGATGCCTTTGTTCCAAGCTTTAAACATTGTGCCCGCCGCATAAAGGACTGTTCGTCTGTCGTGGGGTTTGCACTGCCTGCTCCTGAAACAGGTGTTGACAGTGCGTTTTTTATGGACGAGTTGCGTCAAAAACATGGTCACTATGTTTTTTTTAGCAAGGATGTGCTTCTAAAAAAAGACACCAGGACGATTCTGCAGACGGTACTGGTACTGGTGCTGATGGTCGTAAGCTGTTTGCTGTATGGCTACATTTACGCAATCTTCTACCTGTCTAACTGGACGGGCTGCATGATTTTGATTGGCATTCTGTTGTGCTCGGTTATGCTCAGCTGGTTTTTTAGTCAGATGACCGGTATTCGCGAGCGCTCACTGGAAATGCTTGAAGCGCTCGTCGGCGTAATTGAAGTGGGCGACCCGAATCTGGAAGGACATTCGCTGTATGTGCATAATCTGACCATGCTACTGTACCACAAGCTGCCGCTGTTCAAAAAACTCAGCATCAATCCCAATAACCTGCAGTATGCCGCTCTTCTGCTTGATGTCGGTAAGCTCGGCGTTCCGCGCCGCATTATTGACAAGGCTGGCAAGCTGAGCGAAGAGGAATGGGATGTAGTCCGCCGTCATCCCGAAATTGGCGTTAAGATTCTGGCGCCAATGCATTCGTTTGACAACATTTCTACCTGGATTAAGTTTCACCATGAGCGCGTTGACGGAAACGGGTACTATCATCTTAAAAAAGATGAGATTCCGCTTGCTTCCCGTCTGATTGCGGTCGCCGATACCTACTCTGCCATTACTATGGAGCGTTCCTACAAGCCGTCTAAAAACCATGATGACGCACTTGCAGAGTTGCGTCTGGCGGCAGGCTCTCAGCTTGATGAAGAGCTGGTGGCGCTTTTCTGCAAAATTCCGCTTGCAGAGATTAAACATGAGCTTGATGATGTAAAGACAAAAATGGCTCGCTACACGGAAGAAGGCTTTCGCGCCTAACAGGAGACAGCGATGAAAAACACTATACGACTGGCGCTTATCGGCATTTTATGCCTTGCGTCAGTTTCCTGTACAAAAATGCCTGCCACTACAAGCGCCGTTGAGCTTACGCTTGCACTGCGGGCAGGTATATACGCTGATGTTATTAAAAGCTGCCTGCCAGCGTTTGAAAAAGCGCATAACGTTCGCTGTACGGTGCTGGAGCTCAGTGAAGATGCGCTCCATGCAAGCATCATTGGCGAAGCGCAGAAAGCGGAAGGCAACATTGATTTTTGCATGGTCGACGGTTCCTGGATGGCAGAATGTACGGCAAAAAAGGTACTTGCCAATCTGTCGGCGCTTGGCTACCAGCTTGATGACGACATTATTCCAGCAACAACCGCTATCTGCTACAACAACGACAGTCTGTACCTTGCGCCGTATTACGGAAATGTTACCGTCATGCTGTACAACCGGCTGGTGCTGAAAGACGTGGGCTACACGGCAGATGCGGTTAATGCTGTCGATGACATCGTGCAGATTTGTCTGGAAGCAAAAAAACACCACACGCTCGGCTTTTTATACCGCGGCGACACCGAAAACAACATTGTCGTCGATTTTCTGCCGTTTCTCTGCTCGTATGGCGGCTGGGTAGTCGATAAAGACAATAAGCCAACGGTCAACACGCCTGCATTTTACAACGCTATGAACACGTATCTGACGCTCATTCAGACTGGGCGAAGCGCCAAAAAAGATGATTTGATTACGGCGATTGCTAACCGTTCTGCGGCAGTTGCCGTCGGCTGGCCGGGCTGGTACACGCCGGAGCGAAACTCCACCATGGATTATTTTGCACTCAGCGGCAAAGCAACCAATGACGCGCCCGCCTATAATGCAAACGTCTACGGTATCTGGACGATAGGAATTCCTGCAAACAGCGCACACACAACGCTTGCAACAGAACTGCTTGCGTATTTGATGGAGCCGGAGAGGCAAAAGCAGACGGTTGCGTACGGTGGCGTCCCCTGTCGCTATTCAAGCCTACAGGATGCTGCCGTGCTCAAAAAATTTCCGCAGTATGCTGTCATCTGCAAGGCGCTTGAAAGCGGAATCTACCGGCCGGTTTTAGAAACATGGCCAGAATTTTACACGATTTTAGGAAGCGAGATGAAAGCCATTATTGACGGCAAAAAAAGCATACACATTGGGCTGACGGATGCGCAGACGCGGCTGGAAGCGCAGCTAGCGGTGCAGTAGCAGGAATGTGCCCGCGCTAGACGGAGCACCACTGCACACGGATTTGTAGCGCACTCGTGGCGACAGCACATCGAGCAATAGCGCCTTGTCGCCTACACGGCAACGTACGCAAGCGCAAGCCAGCTTAATGCAGCACTTTAATCAAATCGGCGCGGCCGGCTTTTTGCAGGGCTTCGCGCACAAGAGCAGCGTTTTCGCGTCGGTTAAACTGCAGAAGCGCGCGCTGTAGGCGGCGTTCATGCGCTCCGCGGGCAACGTACACTTTTTCTAAGCTGCCGTCAACATTCTGGCGGTGCGGATTTAAGCCCGTGTAGTACATGCAGGTAGAAAGACTTCCTGGCGTGGGGTAAAAATCCTGTACCTGGTCGGGCACAAAGCCAGTTTTCTTTAGGTAGAGTGCGACATCTATTGCCTCTTTAAGCCCGGCTCCCGGATGCGCGCAGATGTAGTAGGGCACAAGATACTGCTTTTTCCCCAGCGTGCGGTTCATGTCGGCATATTCTTTTGCAAACTGCTCGTAGACTGCGTGTGTGCTTTTACGCATTAGGCGAAGCACGTTGTCGTTTACATGCTCGGGCGCAACCTTTAGCTGCCCGCTTATGTGGTGTTCGCACAGCTCGCGCAAAAACGTCTTGTCCTTATCCATTACAAGATAGTCAAAGCGAAGCCCTGAGCGGATAAACACTTTTTTTACGCCGGGAAGCGCGCGAAGCTTTCGTAAGAGCGCAACATATTCAGTGTGGTCTACGCGCACGTTTTTGCACGGGTCGGTTCCCATGCAGTCGCGGTTCGGGCACGCGCCACGCTTACACTGTGCGCTGCACGCATCGGCGCGGAAATTTGCCGTAGGACCGCCCACATCGTGAATGTAGCCCTTAAATGCTTGGTCGTGCGTCATTTTTTCAGCTTCGCGCAGTAAGCTTTCGTGGCTCCGCGCCTGTATGCGCCGCCCCTGATGAAACGTAATTGCGCAGAACGAGCACGCGCCAAAGCAGCCGCGGCTTGAAACAAGCGAAAACTGCACTTCGCTTAAAGCGGGAATGCCCGTTTTGCCATTTTCGGCAGGCGCGTCGTACATCGGATGAGCGCGGCGCGTAAACGGAAGTTCGTAGATTGCGTCAAATTCTTCTGTGGTGAGCGGAAGCGCGGCTTTTTCCTGCACGATAAAGCGGCTGTCTACCGGCTCTATAAGAACGTGCCCGTTCAGCGCGTCTGTGTTCTGTTCCTGCACAAGGTAGCTTCTGGCAAACAGTTCGCGCCCCCTGTCGCTGTTTTCGCTTACTTCCGCAAATGATGGCAGCAGCAGAGCTGTGTCCTGCGGTACGCCGGCTCCTGCAAGCGGCGTCTGGCTGTATTCTGCAGTGTCGGGCTGCGTGCGGTCGTCGCGCTGACGGCTCTGGCTGAGCTTGCCTGCTCCATCGAAGCCAGCCGAAACATGCGGCGGAAGCTCTTCTTCGTGGCTTGTGTACCACACCGTGCCGCGCACGCCGCGAATCTTGCGCGCCGAAATGCCTGCTTTCAGCTGCTCGGCAATCTCCAGAATGGAATGCTCACCCATGCCGTACATCAAAAGGTCGGCCTTGCTGTCAAGCAGGATTGAGCGGCGCACGGTGTTTGACCAGTAGTCGTAATGCGTGGTGCGCCTAAGGCTTGCTTCAATGCCGCCGATAAGAATCTGCACGCCTTTGTAGGCTTCGCGAATCTTACTGCAATAGGTAATCAGCGCACGGTCAGGGCGATGACCGGCGACTCCGCCATGCGCATACACGTCTTCGCTTCGCGGCTTGTTGTTTGCCGTGTAATTGCTGACCATGCTGTCCATAGCTCCGGCACTCACCAGAAAAGCAAGCCGCGGCCGGCCGAGTACCATAAAGCTTTCTTTTTTCTTCCAGTCCGGCTGCGCAATAATGCCGACCGTGTAGCCGTGCGCTTCCAAAAGCCGCCCCAAAAGAGCTGCGGCAAAAGATGCGTGGTCAACATAGCCGTCTCCCGACACGAATACAAAGTCAAGCTCGTCAATACCGCGCTCAGTTAAATCTTGTTTACAAACAGGAAGAAAATCAGACATAGGGGAGAGCATACCACAGCGCGGCTTTTTTTTACAGTGGCAGGTGGTCGGTAAGCAGGCTGTCGGGCAGTTGGAATGAAAATACACGGTAGATATTGCAAGGAGCTCAAGCTGTAATCGAGTACGAGAAGAAAAATCGGTAAAAAAGATTGCCTAATTCATCTTCTAAAATCTTGTGCATCTTTACTGAATTACTGAGTTTTTTCACTTTACGAGCTTTTCAATCTTACATTCGTGGGTTTTGCTCTCTTCGTCATAGTTCACGCCGACAAAAAGCAGGTCGCCTGAGTAATGCTCCAGCGAGTCAAAATATTTTTTCTCGCGAATCTGATTGAGCGCGCTTTCCGTGCTTCCATTTCGCTTCAGCTCGACAATCATTGCGGGGGTGTCAGGGACATAGGGGATAAAAACGACATCCGCAAAGCCGTCGGTCGCAAGCGACCTTAACGAGAAACTTCGTTTCTCGCTTTCCGTGGTCATCTCTTTTACAATCGTGTATTTGTTGAGCGCGTAAATAAACGAAAGGTAAATCGCGTTCTGAAGGGCGTCCTCGTTGTTGTAGCTGCGATTTCTTGTGACATGGATATGACTTTCATCAAGTGAGCAGGCAACGGCGACGGCACTTTGCCATTCTTTTAAAACTTCTTTGTTCGGAATGCGGCAGGTTTCATTTTCATAATCATAAGAAAGATAACCTAGGTGAATCAGATAAGTAAAGACATCGTTTTTCGTCCTGAAATCTGTCATCGTGTTCATAAAAGTGGTGACTTCTACATCAACGCTTTCGCCGGCAATCATTTTAATTACATCGTCTTTTGTTCCTTCAAAATTTTCCTGGATTCTGTCGGCAATGACGGCATAAGTAGAGGTCTGGCTCCAGTAGCTTTTGCATTTTCCGTCTTCAATGGCAAGCACGACGGATTCAGGGTTGTAAATTTCAAAGCCTCGCTGATTGTAGCCGTCATACCATCTTTTAAATTCTTCAAAATCCCTGTCATATTTTTTGCAAAGTTCTTTTACTTCCTCGCTCGTAAAACCGATGAACTCTGCAAGGTTTCTGGCATCAAGAATCGTATATTCACGGAAATTGTTCAGCTTTGACTGCACAACCATACGCCCCTGCTTTGGTTGTGTGTCCCGTACGACCGGTAAAATTCCCGTAATGTAAGCAAGGGCTATTGCAGGGCGAAGAGTGTCGCTCTTAAAAAGTCCGTTCAAAACTTTCGTCTTTGCTGATTTTTAAAGGAGCGAAAAGCGAGCGGGAATCGCAGCCCTTAGAAAAATACGCCGAAAGCATATTTCCAGCAAAAGTCTTACCAAAACGGCGCGGTCGAGAAACGCAGATGTAAGTGTTGTCTGTTTCAATAAAGTCATTAAGAACGCTTATCATCATTGTTTTATCAACGAAGATTTTTCGTTTTGTAATTCGCGTAAAAGTGTCGTTGTTTGGATTGAGGTAGATTCCCATGAGTGCCTCCATGAAAGGGAATCGTACACAAACGCTAGTCGAGTAGCTCGCCGAGTGAAAGCACTGCGTTTTTCACGCAATTAGGGCAATCACAGAGCACACCCCCCGTTTCAAACCCTTTAAGCTCGCGACAGATAGTTGCCCCGCATTTTTCTTTGAATGCTGCAAGCAGTGCACGTGAAACTTTTACGGTGCCGTTGCCACCCGTGCGAAGCCCCGCAATGATATTCGCGCCGATAAGTGCTCCGCAGGTTGCTTCTCCGCAGCCCATCCCTGCAAGAAAACCTGCTGAAAGCGCTTTAAGCGTTTCTTCGTCCACGTTTACCGTGTCTGCAAATACATTCGTAACCGCCTGACAGCAGTTACATGCGCCGGTTGCCTTAAGCTGAGCGGCTTTTTCCGCCCGTTCCTGTAATGTCATAAAGTACCTCTCTATTAGTATTGTATTTTCAGAGTTTAGGAGTGACTAAAAAACCTTGTCGTCTTCTCTGCTTTTTAGCCGACAGATGCCTTGCGTCATTGTGCCCATGGGGCAGAAGGTGCACCAACTGCGCGGCTTAAAAAGCGCCATGACAACAAGCCCGATAAGCGTGGACGTAAGCATCAGGCTGTAAAAGCCGTAGCTGAATTGTACCACCCACGAAAGTGTTTTGGGAAGAAGCTCCGGCGAGTATGCCCACTTCCACGGCACGCGGAATGTCCAAAAGAGCGTTACGACCTGCCGCAGCGTACGTTTGTCTGCTGCCACAAGATATGTCTGAAACACCATGTTGCCGAACATCGTAAGGAAAAAGACCAAAAAGCCGGAGCGAAACCAGCGTGAGCTTACAGCGTGAGGCGTAGTCTTATTACGGCTGAGCCGCAATTTTGCCCCCAGCACGGTAAACAGCTGACCGCGTCCGCACATGTTGTTGCAGAACCACTTGTTTCCGCCGGCAATGGCAAAAATAAGCGGCAGTAAAAAATCGAGCATACCAAGCCATGCAAAAAGGATGTTAAAAAAGCCAAGACTAAAATACACGATTGCCCATATCCACAAATACTGATACCAGGGCTTTTTGCTGCCCGTGCGGACGCATGCGCGCTGGCGTTGCGTAGTTTTTATGTTTAGCGGCGTATTCTGCAGAGATAATGCCGATGCGCTTGCCTGCTCTGTTTTGTGTACGCGCTCTACAGGCGTTATACAGCCGACAGGGCACGCTTTGCCACAGAGCCCGCAGCCCACGCAGCTGTCAGGATCTGCATACGCAAAGCGCCCGTGCACCACTGAAATGGCTCCTCGTGGGCACGCGTGCGTACACGCTCCGCAGGCCACACAGCGTGCGGCGTCTACCTGTGCATACTTCTTTGATTTGCTTGCCATTGTAAGTACCTCGGCTAGAACATAGCACCAAACGCACGCGTACGTATGTGAGAAAGTCACTGAGGCTGCGGAAATTTGCAGTACATTGCAGAAAATTGCGAGAAATAGCCGTAAATTGTGGGGTTCCCGAGCTTTAGGAGTGGAGTGCTTCAAGCTCTTGTGGGGAAAGCAGTTTGATTTTACCGCGGCTAAGGGAGACCTTACCTTCCTTTGCCAGATACTGCAAGGTTCGCGTAACAACTTCGCGCGCGCTTCCTATCTGCTTAGCAAGCTCTTCATGGGTAATCGTAAGCGTAGTGCTGTGTTGACGTGCGCTTTCTTCAAGCAAGGCACGAGCAAGGCGCTCATCAAGCTTCATAAAAAGCAGCTCCTGGAGCGTTACAAGCACTTCAGAAAATTTTTCGGTCGCATTCTTGTAAATAAACAAGCTGACAAGCGGATTTTGCGCTTCTATGCGGTGTACGCTGTCAGCAGGAAGCAGGCAGACGGCAGTGTCGCCGACCGCTTCTATCAGCACATCAAACACGATGGAGTCCATGAGGCACGAAGCAGAAAGAATGCAGACATCCCCTGCTTCTACGCGGTACAGCGTTACCTCGCGTCCTTCCTCGGATACGCAGTAAACACGCAAGGCGCCTGCTGTTACCGCCATAATGCCCTTACAGCCAGCGTTTGCGCGGTGTAGAATGGTGCCTGCGCGGTACGTTTCTGTGCGGGCGCGCTGCTCTAAGAGCGTGCGTTCCTGCGGTGTTAAGTCGCTCCAAAATGCAAAGAGTACAGAAAAATCGGTAGGCGTAAGCGTGTGCTGCATTGGTATTCTCCTGATATGTTGTGCCGTCAAATCACCACTTCCCTAATTGTCTGTTAGCATTTTTTCTTTTTATTGTGAGATTTTTTAGGCGTAAAACAAAGTAACGGTACTTGTTGCTTTTACACTATCTTCCACATGCCTTCGCTGTTACTGAAATGGTAGCCGTCATACATGCGCTTTAGCTCTGAAAAACAGTCAGGTTCCGACATCTACGCTGCATATCGTGTAGATGCCGAAATTGTCACCCTGTATTCGTAACGAAGTTTCGAACGATTTATTTCAGGGGCGGAATGACGCTATGCTACGAACTTATTTGTCAGCCCCAAAACGGGTTGCAGGCGAACTCGCGGCATAGCGACTCGCTTATAGCCTTGAAAGTCCTGCTTTTTTAGCTTCATCGGCGACGGCTTTGGCGACAACCTTGGCCACGCGCGGGTCAAAGGCTGACGGAATGACGTTGTCGCAAGAAAGCTCGCTTTCGCTGATTAAGCTGGCTAAGCCGCGAGCGGCAGCAATCTTCATTTCTTCAGTGATTTTGCTTGCACGGCTGTCTAGCGCGCCGCGGAAAAGACCGGGGAAGGCGAGTACGTTGTTAATCTGGTTTGGATAGTCGCTTCGACCCGTGCCGATTACCGCCGCTCCTGCTGCCTTTGCCTTTTCGTAGGTGATTTCTGGCTCCGGGTTTGCCATTGCAAAAACAATCGGGTCGCGCTTCATGCTTCTTACCATTTCTTCGCTTACGAGGTTGGGAGCGGAAACGCCGACAAACATGTCTGCTTTTGCCATCGCTTCGGCAAGTGTGAGCCGTTCGTTGTTATTATTGGTGATTTCAGTCAGCTCTTTGGTCAAAAAGTCGTACTTGTCGTAGTCTTCTTTAAGCACAATGCCGTTAATGTTAAAGCCGTAAATATTTTTTACGCCCGCGTTGTGCAGCATGCGGATAATGGAGCTTCCGGCGGCTCCGGTGCCGCTTACGACGACCGTGATGTCTTCCACTTTTTTGCCGACGACTTTAAGCGCATTCATCATGGCGGCGGTAACGACAATTGCCGTTCCGTGCTGGTCGTCGTGGAAGACCGGAATGTTAAGTTCTTTAATGAGCGTGCGTTCAATCTGTACGCAGCGCGGGGCTGAAATGTCTTCTAAGTTTATGCCGCCGAATGTTGGCGCAATCTGCTTGCAGAAGCGGATAATTTCGTCTGGGTCTTTGGTGTCAATACAAAGCGGAACTGCGTCTACGCCTGCAAATTTCTTAAAAAGCACGCATTTGCCTTCCATAACCGGAAGCCCCGCTGCCGGGCCTATGTCGCCAAGACCAAGAACTGCCGTGCCGTCAGAGACAACGGCAATGGTATTTCCTTTCCACGTGTATTTGTACACGTCATCAGGATTTTTATGAATCTGCCGACAGGGCTCTGCAACTCCCGGTGTATATGCAAGCGACAGGTCGTCGCGGTTTTCAAGCGGCATTTTGAGTGTTGTTTCAATCTTGCCGTTCCATTCTCCATGTTTTTCCAATGCTTTTTCGTAGATTGTGCTCATGTGGGAGAGTATAGCGCAACGGCGAAAGCAGGAAAAGCCCGCACACGTATGTTGTGCACAAGTATGCGGGCAGCGGCGCTACTGCTTTGTGCGGGCAGCTTTTATGCGCTCGGCAAACAGCTTGTTCTGGTCACTCCGAAGCGGCGCGCTAAACTGAATACCGCCGTCAGCATCAGAAACACGGTAGATGCGCATAGCATCAGTACTGTAAGCAGGGCTTTCAGGGTCGTTTACCCACCAGTCAAGCACGGCAACGACACACAGTGCGTATTTTACCAAATTTGCATTCGTTGCATTTGTTTCGTTAGCAGGTTTCTTTGCGCTCAACAGCACATCCATGCGCTTGGAAACAATGTTCGGAATGTCAAATTCGTAGCGCTGCCACGGATTTTTTAAACCGAGCACGTCGCCCTTTGTTGCCGCAGCGCTGTCAATGTTGCGGGATATACCTGCCAGAAAATCGCGCAGGAATGACACACGCAGACACATCGGCCGATACTGGCTTTCGTTACCCGGTTTTTCAAGCAACAGCTGCTGAAACTTAAAATGCGGCAGAAAATTGTATTTTGTCTGCCACAACAGACTTGTCAGCAGTTTTTTGCCAAATAAGCTGTTCTTAAAATCGCTCTTGCTGTACTGCTCGTTTGCAAAGTTTACCAGCTTTTCACAGTAATTCTTTTCAAACAGAGTCTCGCGGTACAGCGACCACTCGCTTAGCGTTTTTCCGAGCGAGTCTTCTGACTTACCGTCCATACCGACATCTTCGGTAAACTGCACGTTGCGGCAGGCCTGGAACAAATCTTCGCTAATGCGCAACAGGACAACCGTTATCTGCATGGGGTTTTGCGGGTCAAGCAGATTAAAGCCGTCTCTAAACTGGTAGAGTGGCTGGAAGTACGGATACAGGTCGGGCATGGACTCAAGCTTGGTAAAGCCCGCGTCGGGGAACAGTTGATCAAGCAGCTTCATGCCTGCGCGCACAATGCTCATGCGGCTTGCCTGTTCTGCCGCCTCCTGAATCTCTTCTTGCGTTGGCTCAGGCTCGCTGTCGTCTGTTGCTTCTTCGTCTTCAAGTTCTGGCTGACTGATTTTCTTTTTCGGCATGAGGACTTCAAACTTGGTCATGCCGATAAACGTCAAAATATTTGACGCTTTTGCGGTAAAAAATAGCGGAAAGGTTTCATACGTATTGCTGCACATGCGCATTAACAGCGGATACAGCCCCTTTATAACGTCGCTGTAAATGTGCACCCATTGAGTCAGCGCATCCTTTGAGATGGCAGTGAGCTTTTTGCGGTCGCTGTCGCCATAGCGGGCAAGGTCGTTGTAAATGTCTTTTAATATGCCGGGAATACGGTTTTCACCCAAATAGTATACCTTGAGCACCATGCGGTAGATTTCGCGCACAATCGGAATTAAATCAGTGACCGTTACGCTGTTGCTATCTCGCATAAGGTCGTCAGAAAGAGAACGCACGTTTTTCATCGTCCAGTTAGCAACCGTCCGCAAAAACTGGAACCGTTCGGCATCCTCTGACTGAATCATCTTTTTGTATACATCAGGCGATATTTGAATAAGCGACTTCATGCTCGTCATAAAGCCCTGCAGGTAGCTAAGGTAATCCTGTAGATCCTGCTCAACAAACTCTCTGCGGACAAGCTCGGTGCCGTTTTTTCTAAAATAGCGGATAAAATTAAAAACACCGTAGTTTGGCTTAATCTTGTAATCCTGCGACATCAACAGCTTTTCAATCTGAATAAGCTCGCTGTTTTTTATGTCGGGAAGGCCACCACCACGAGTGCTTCCCTTGTCTGGCTCAGTAAGGGATGCAAGCGGACTTTTTTGGGGTGCTGCCGCATTGTTGCCTGTCGTTCCCTTTGCAGGGCGATGAATGTAGCCACCGCGGTTTCTACTTTGGGGAAGCGTTTTTGGGTCGATTGGCGCTGACTTTTCCTGCAGAATTTCGCCGCCTAAAATCTTTGTCATGCGGCGGGCTTCGTCTGGATCGATTGCGCCGATATTTTTACGCGTTTTATCTAATGTTCCTGGCTCTAAAAATGATGTGCTTTTTTTCGGCTGATTGTCGTCGCTCATGCTGCCTCCGTTAGTACGAATCGAACAAATCTATTATCGGCACTTTTTTACTACAGACACACTTTTACTGCACTACAAGCGTAGCAGCTGCTGCTTTGCAATGCCCTCAAAGGCGTGAATCGGAATGTCGTCACCAGTTTTTGTTTTAAGGCTGCCTTCAAATCTGCCAAAGACCGTGTGCGCACGAATATGCACGACAAAAAAAGACATGTCGCGAAAATGGTCAGAAGCAGGCGTAAAGGTTAGGTCGACCATATTTTCGGTATCCTGAATGACCCATTTGTCAGCGAGCCCAAACGGATGCGTAATAAGCACGGGCGGTAGTGGCGTACAAGCGCCGTCTACAAACAGCAGATTGGGGTTAATGGCGTCGCTGTCAACCGCGTCTTCGGGCGTTGTATGAATAGAAAAGGAAATGAGCTTGCCGTTTACCACACCCGCCGCCGTCACAAATTCTGCCTCTGACAGAAAATTGTAGTAGTTGCGGTTTATGGCAAACACTGCCTGTCCGTCGGTGTCTTCCATGGTGGATGCTTTGCTTCGCTTGGTTGCGCCGAGCGTTATTGAGCCGTGGATTTGGGTGGCGGCGGTGTATGAAGCGGAAAGCCGGCGCTTAGTGGGCGAAGGTACGCTTGTTGTCATTTCACACTGCCAGGGGGACGAATAATGCGCAATGCAGGCGCCGGTGACGGCAGGACGCGCACTGTCGCCCGCAAGATTAAAGATGAGCGAAAGCTTGTCGCGGCTGTGATCCCAGCTTATGCGGATGTAGCGGCGTTTGCTAAAGCTTGCGCAGTAGCCAGCGTCTAAATGGTGCGGAATAAAGCGGCGGCGAGGCCCCATAAGTTCGCGGTACGCATATTTACGACCGCTTTTCTTTTCCCACAGCGTGACTTCTGCGTAGCCAAACACTTTTAAATCAAAAAAATCGACGGTGCCAATATAGGGACCGAGGTTAAACAAAAACATCAGGGTGCTTTTTATACGAAAATTGCTGAATAAATGGGGTAATGCAATGCCAAAAGGCGCTTCCACACCGCGTATGTCGAGCCGCTGCGGAAAACCAGCGAACGTGCCAAAAACAGGTTTTCCATTACTCACTAATTGCTCTGGCGGCGGAAGTATTTCTCGTGAATACAAAACGACCTCACACTCTTTTTTGTCTGTTGTTGCTAGTATATCCGAAAGAGCGGTGTCTGGCAAACGTTTTTATTTGTCGAATTGGCGCTTTGGGTTTACAATGGACGACAGCACGGTAAAGGGGGCATACTATGGCAGTAACACTTTATTCTCTCGGTGCAGCACAGGAAGTGACTGGCTCTAAACATGTCTTTGAAATTGACGGGCGCGCTTTTATGATTGACTGTGGGGCATTTCAGGGGCACCGCAAGGTCGCTGACGAAAAAAACCGCAATTTTTCATTTAGTCCCGAAAAGCTTGAAGCGGTAATCTTAACGCATGCACACTATGACCACTGTGGGCTGTTGCCCGTGCTCACCAAGACGGGCTTTGACGGCAACATCTATGCAACGCCCGCCACGCGCGACCTTGCAGACCTGATTATGATGGACAGCGCCCGCATACAGGCGCGCGACGCAGAATATTTGCGCAAGCAGGCGCAGAAAAAAGGCGAAAAATTTACCTGGCAGCCGCTGTTTACCGAAAAGGACTGCGTAAAGGCGGCAAACCAGATTGTAACGCTGTCGTACAACCGCAAGATGTACATAGCGCCCGATGTTGAGCTCGAATTTTTTGACGCAGGGCATATTCTTGGTAGCGCCTTTGCCTACATCACCATAAAGGGGCAGCGCGCCTCGCAAAACGGCGCATTTGCTGGCATGGGAAAATCGCACCCGCTCTGGAACCGTCTGTTTGGCTGGATGTCAAGCAGTGCAGAGCTACATGCGGCAGGCGTTGACGGCATGGATGAGCGGCGCACCAAGCCCGACCGCCGCAAGGCAACGCCCGAAGAGCAGGCGGCGTACACGGGAGAAGAGCGCAGAAGCGGCTACGACCGGCGCGAGGGAAAAGACGAAATCCGCGTGCTGTTTACCGGCGACTTAGGCAGAAAGAGTAAGCCGATTATCCGCGACCCGGCAGAAAAGCTGCCGCCGCCGGACTACGTTGTTATTGAAAGCACGTATGGCTCCCGCCGCCACGAGGGTACCGAAATTGCCATGAATGAGCTGAAAAAGGTTGTGCGCCGCGCAATCGACAAAAAAGGCAAAATCATCATTCCGTCGTTTGCCATTGAGCGCACACAGGAGCTTGTCTACTACCTGCACCTGTTAGTAGACCAAAAAAAGATTCCGCCGATTCCGATTTATGTCGATTCTCCCATGGCGATGAATGCCACAAGCATTTTCCAGGTGCATCCTGAATGTTATGACAACAAAATCCATGAGCTGTTTTTGCAGCACCACAAAAACCCCTTTGGTTTTAACGAGTTGTCGTTTGTCACCAGCGTAGAAGAGTCAAAGGGCTTGAACGACAAAAAAGGCCCGATGATTATCATCAGTGCTGACGGCATGTGCGAAGCCGGCCGCGTGCTGCATCATCTTGCAAACAACATTTCCGACCCGCGCAACACGATTTTGATTGTCGGCTACATGGCAGAAAACACGCTCGGACGCAAAATCCGCGACCACGCCAAGCAGGTAAACATCATGGGTGACGTCTACGATGTAAATGCCGATGTCGAAACCATAAATGCCTTCAGCGCCCATGCCGACTACACCGAAATGACCGCTTGGCTCGACAAGATTGACACCAGCCGCCTAAAGCAGATTTTTATGGTACACGGCGAGGAAGAAAGCCAGCTCTTCTTTAAGGACTACCTTGCCGAGCACGGCTACAAAAACACCACCATTGTTAAGTATGACGAGGTGTACACGCTTGAGTAGCCGAACGTTGCGGAAAAATACAGTTAGCGAACATAATCGGCAATTGAACGCACCAAGAGGTATGCGATACAATGACTGGCATATACACAAGGGCGAGGCGCATTCGTAATGGGCGCCGTTACCGACCGCAGCTTGTGGCAAACGTTCATCTGACGCCACGAACGCGGAGGTTCATAGGAGATTGTATGATTCGCACAAAACAGTTGCTTTTACCCTGCTTGCTTGCCGTTGCAGGCGTACTCTATGCTGACGAAGCCGCCGCAGCACCAACGCAATCACTCGGCGCCGCGCAGGCTTCTGCACCTGCTGCCACCACAACAGCGGCGGTCACGCTGTCTGCTGTGCCGGGCGAGGCGGTTACTACATACGGCTGGGCAGACCAGGCAAAGCTCAAATATGCCTCCAGCAAAAAAATAACGCTCATTGACGACGCATCCTACCCCGACCCCAAAAAGAAGCGGCAGGCATTTACAAAGGCCATCGGCTCAAGTGCGGCGGCATTTATCGTCATTTCTGGCGACATCGACCTGAGTGACGGCGCTGTTACCGACAGCGACCATTCCTACTACGACGCATTCGACAAAACCTCGCACCGCCGCCTGCATGACGACATCATCTACCCCGTCACGTCAAACAAAACCATCATCGGCGTACAAAACGCCCGCATCTGTTATGGCGGACTGCAGATTCGCGAGGCAAGCAATATCATCATCCGTAACGTTACCTTCTGGGACGCACACGGCTCAACAGAGTATGATACTGCCGTCACTCAGTACAGCGAGTCAAAAGCAAGCATTGACAATGTTGTCATCCGGGACTCAAAAGGAATCTGGATTGACCACTGCACGTTCTCTGACGGCGTCTGCCATGACATGAGCCGGAACTACAACCATGACGGCTTACTCGACATTCCGGCAGGGCAGTTTGTGACGATTTCGTACTGCGATTTTCATAATCACGACAAGGTTATGCTTGTCGGCACCGGCGAAAAGGCGACCAATCCTGCCGAGCGCACCATTACCCTGCATCACAATTATTTCCACGGCACCACCCAGCGCACGCCACGCACACGCGGCACGCTTATGCACATTTACAACAACGTGTATGACAACATCGGCGTGCCGGAAAACACCGGTTACTGCTTAGGACCAGGAACAGAAGCGTGCTTTGCCGTCCAAAACAATTATTTTGGCAGCCGACTCGGCAATATCGTTGATTTTTACGACAAATCTACAGGCACCAAGGCTACCGCGCAGTTGTACTACGCTGGTAACAGCGAAGACCTTTCTGCTGAAAACACCAAGCTTTCCAACAGCAAGCAGAAGCGTGCGCTGACCGATTTCCTCACCGACACAATTCCCTGGAAAATAAGCTACGACTATGAGTCAGCAATGACGTCATGGGAAGAAGCAAAAGCGGTTGTGCTTACTCAGGCTGGCGCGGGAAAACCGGTAACGGTTGCTGGAACAACATACTAAGCATGTTTCAACAGGAGTGAGATGCGATGAAAAAAAACACGATTATTACGCTCAGTGTGATTGGCGCAGTTATCCTTGGCCTCGTCTGCATATACGCCTCGTTTAAGGGCAGCTACAACAAGATGGTTGCGCTTGACGAGGAAGTAACCGCGCAGTGGGCGCAGGTGCAGAATCAGTACCAACGGCGCATGGATTTGATACCGAATCTGGTAAGCACGGTTAAAGGCTACGCGGCGCATGAAGCAAGCGTGTTTACCGAGGTTGCCGAAGCGCGGTCGCAGGCAGGCGGCGTTGTAAACATTGACGCAAACGTACTTGAAGACGAAGTGGCATTTAAGCGCTACCAGCAGGTGCAGGATACGCTCAGCTCCAGCTTGCGGCGCCTGCTTTCAGTAAGCGAAAACTACCCTGAGCTACAGGCAAATCAGAATTTTCTTGCGTTGCAAGACCAGCTTGAAGGCACCGAAAACCGCATTTCTACCGAGCGCAAGCGCTTTAACGACAGCGCACGGGAATACAATGTCTACATACGTCAGTTTCCGCGCTCAATCATTGCCAACATGAACGGCTTTCGCACCAAAGCATATTTTGAAGCAAGTGCGCAGGCGCAAAGCGCTCCGGTGGTACAGTTTTGAGTCCCTTGCAAAAACGACTGCAGCTTTCTGACGAAGCCCTCAAGCGCATTTCTGACGCCGTGCGCCGTGCTGAAGAAAAAACCGACGGCGAAATTATAGTCGCCGTGGCAAAAGAAAGCTCCCGCTACAGCTTTTGGGAGCTGTTAGCAGCAGTATTCTTTGCGCTCGCCGTTTTTGTCGCACTGCTTCCGCTTGCTCCTACGGTCAGCGCCTGGTTTACGGCGCACGTATGGGCGGTTCCTGACTGGTATCTGCCGGCATTTTACGGCATTACGCTATTTGCCTGCCTGGCGCTCTTCTTCCAGATTGCAAATCTACCCGCTATTGACCGCCTGATTATCCCTGCCTTTGTGCAGACAGAGGCGGTGAGCGCCCGCGCATTCAGGCTGTTTACAGAAAGCGGTGTGCACAACACGGCACATCACTCCGGCATTTTGATTTACCTGTCAGTGCTCGAAAGGCAGGTGCGCATTCTTGCTGACAGCGGCATAAGCGAAAAAATCTCGGCAGATTTATGGGCGATTGTTTCTGACGATCTGGTTGCAGATTTACATACCAAACAGTATGAACAGGCAATTTGTGGTGCGGTTGAAAAATGTGGCGAGCTGTTGTCGCAGTACTATCCAGCACAGAAGGCAGAAGGTGACGAGCTTCCAAACGGAGTTATTCTGCTTGAAACACCGGGCTGGGCATAAGCAGCGCAAGGAGGCGTATGAAACTCAGGAAGATTAAAAGACTCTATTGCGGCGTGCTGCTGTGCTCAGTATGCTTTATAGCCCATGCGGCGCCAAAAGCTGCCGTCACGCCAGTTCCAGCGCTGACTGCGCCGGTAGTCGACACAGCACATATCATGCAAGATGAAAAGAAGCAGGCGCTGAACAGCTACCTGTCGGCAGTAAGCGAGCAGACCGGTGTGCAGATTGCCGTCCTTACCGTTCCAAGCCTCGGCGGCGAGACAATCGAAAGCTACAGTATGCGCGTTGCCGAAAGCTGGAAGCTTGGCGACGCTAAAAAAGACAGTGGCGCCTTACTTGTTGTTGCCGTTCAGGAACACAGCCTGCGCATAGAAACCGGCTACGGCTTAGAAGGGCTTTTAACCGACGCTGTCTGCGGCATGATTATCAGAAACAGCATTGTACCGCAGTTTAAGGCGGGTAATTACACACAGGGCATTGTAAACGGCGCGCTTAAAATCGCCGCTGTTGCTACAGAAGGCGCAGAAATCACTACGGTGGCGCGTCCCACAGAAAAAGCAGACCGCTACAGCGCTGTTACTGACATCGGCGCTGTTGTCTTTTGCCTGCTTATTGTGTTTATGGTGCTTTCTTCCCGCTCAGGGCTGGGCATGCTGTGGTGGCCTTCGCTGTTTGCAGGCTCACCGTACCGCAGGCGCCGCACCTTTTGGCGAGGTGGCATGGGTGGGGGCGATTTTTACGGCGGTTCTCACTTTGATAGCAGTCATTTTGGCGGCGGGTTTGGCGGGGGTCCCGGCAGCCATTTTTCTGGCGGTGGCGGACACTTCGGTGGCGGTGGCGCCAGCGGCAAGTGGTAGGGAGCGACCGACGGCTTTGCCGTCGGGAAAAATGCGAGCGTGCGAGCATTTTTAGCGAGTCTCGTCCGAGCCCCTGCGAGGACGGGGAGCGAGAGGCACGTTCGCCTAGCGGCGAAGTGCGGAAAAATCGCGAGAAGACAGCGTTAGCTCGCTGACAGCAACTTTTTTATAAAGAGGTACTATGAAAAACATACTAATCAGGCGAATCTGCATAGCCGCAACTTGCGCTATAGCGCTTGTTCTGACTTTTTACGCCGCAGTCTACTTTGTTATGTTCCGCCCCAATTTTACCCGTCGCACAGGAGATTACACACAAAAGCAGAATCAGAGGCACTGGGGAAACGACGATTTCCAGGCGCGCAATGCTGCTGACACCGCCTGGTGGGAAAACAGCGAGCGAATCCGCATGGAAATTACCTCTTACGACGGGCTTTCGCTGGTAGCGTACTACCTGCCGCATGAAGAAGCAAAAGGCATTGTCCTTATGATGCATGGCTTTCAAAGCACGCCTACACGCGACTTTGCTTCCATTGCACGCTGGTACTACGAAGCTGGCTATACAATCTGCCTGCCGTTTCAGCGCAACCACGGCGAAAGCGAAGGCACGTACATAACATTTGGTGTAAAAGAGCGCTACGACGTGCGCGATTGGGTGCAGGAGCTGAACGACCGCTTTGGCATGGAAAACGATCTTTGGATTCACGGCATTTCCATGGGCTGTGCAACCGTGCTTATGGCAAGCGGCTTTTCTTTGCCTTTTAATGTGCGTGGCATTATTGCTGACTGCGGCTTTACCTCACCTAAAGCTATCTTACTTACAGAACTAAGGACACGCAAACTTCCGCTTGCTCATGCTTTCTTACATGCAGGTAACTTTTTTGCCCGCCATCTTGCCGATTTTACCTTTACCGAGTATGACACGTTTCAGGCGCTGCGTACAAACGAAACGCCCGTGCTTTTTATTCACGGAACCAAAGATGATTTTGTGCCGCCAGCCATGACTATTGCAAATTACGAATTCTGCCACGCACCAAAGGAGTTGCTGCTTGTAGAAGATGCCATTCACGCTATCAGCTTTTATCAGGACGAAGCGCTGTACACAAAAACGCTCACCCGTTTCCTGACCACGTACGCGCTTCCTCGCTAACCGGCACATCGCACAAAACAGGGGCTGTCGTTTACCGTGCTCGTACAAGCACGGTAAGGTGTGAGTTACGAGCGATTACTCGTTGCTCGTGGTAATTGCCAAAGCTAAGTCTTCAAAGCCGAACGAAACTTCTTTCTTACCGCTTGCAATCTGGATTTCAACGGTTACATCTGTTGCTTCAGAAATTGCAATGTTTCCGAGAGTTACAGAATCTACGCTGTCAGCCTTTGTTGAAGAAATAGTGCCAGAGCCGTCGCCTGCGGTCAGCTTGATTTTCATGCCGCCATTGCCCTTTCCGTTGTAGGTCTGCGCCGAAAGCGTGTTCAAATACACGGTGCCAGAAGCAGGCGTAACCGTAAACGTCAAGGTAGCAACCGTCGTGTCTGCTGTTGTAGTAGCAGAAAGGCTGTCTTTCCAGTACAGACCGAACTTGTAACTATCGGTGGCACTTCCGCTTGCAGCAAGCGTTGGTGCATCGCTAAAGTCAGTAACTGTGTCGCTCCAGGTAAGCGTTGCTGCACTTACCGTTGCACAGCCGCCAGAAATAGTTGGCGTCAAAACTGCTGTCTTTACGCTGTCGCTTGCACTCGCCCAAGTAGTCGCTTCGTCCGGCATGTTGTCTGCCGCAAAGAATGTCGCGCGTGTTTTTGTGCTTGCTGTAACTGTAACCGTGCGCTGTTCGTAGAAGCGGCCAATGCGTGCGCGAATAATTGCTGTTCCTGCAGCAACGCCTGTTACAACGCCTTCGCTTACGGTTGCAACGCTTGTGTCAGAAGAAGTCCAGACAGCGTCGGCGGTCATATCCTCTTTTTCATCATCAGAAATGACATTGTAGACTGCAAATGTCGTTGTTTCGTATGCCTCGAACGAAGCAATCTCGTCTGCCGCTACTGCATCATCCTGATAGAGCACAAGCTCGGTGATTTCTGCTGGCGCTTTATACGTGTGGGCTTCTGAAAGGTCAATCTTGCAAATGCCTGAGCCGTTCATGTAGATTTTGTAGTCGCCGGCAGGTGCTGCCTGTACCTGAAAATCGTAGCCTGTGCCAGAGGCAAGGTTGTCCTTGTACACCAGCAGCGTGTCGTCTGCGTCTGCAATCGCAATGTAGCGCTGGCTTGCTGCAGCACCAGCACCTGTTCCGTAAATGTAGATGTCAGAGGTGGTGCCGAGCATAAGCGTGAGGTAATAGCCCTTCGTATACGTTGCAAGTGTTGTAGAAGCCTTTGACGCCTGCAGGTAACCGCTACCTAATGTTGTATTGTTACCGGCAATGCCCTTAAAGTTTGTTGCAACCAGTGTTGTGTCATCAGAGCTGCTTTCAGTGCTTTTGCCAATCTCGCCGGTAATAGCAGTTTCGGTTGTGTCGCCAATGGTTGTATCGCCGATAGTGTTAGCAACCTTTGCTGTCCAGCCTGAAAAATCCCAGATGGCGCCGTCATACACGCTTGTCGTGTCATACGAATAGGCGGTTGTTGGCGTTTCTTCGATGTATTCATCGTTACCCGTGTCGCAGCCTGTTGCTTCAAAAAGAAGGACACCTGCTGCCAGCAGTGAGGCTACGCCCCACAATGTATTTTTCTTCATAGTTTTTTCCTCCTCTTCTACATTTTTACGCGGAAAAGCACCGGAACATTCACCAAAATGTCGATATCCTTGTTGGCATCTTTGTTTGCACCAATACCACCAAACGCAACAACGGCACCTGCTGAAATAGTAGCGCTCTTGTTTGCATACAGCTGTACGTGTGGGTAGGCAAATACCTGTGTGCCGTCAGCACTTTCGCGACCAGAGTTAAAGCCTGTATCGAGGTCAGTTAATTCGCCTGCGGTAAAGACAGTTGTGAGGGTGCTGTTTACCTTGTAGCGCACTGAAAGCATGTTCCACAGCGCTTGGCTTGACTTGAATGCATTACTGAGACCTGCAAGTGCGCCAACATCTGCGCCGTCACAAGGGGCGTAGCCGGTATCGTCGTTAGAAACGAGCTTAGCAAACTTTCCGTAGTAGGTTACGTAGAATTTTTCAAGCGGGAACAGGTAGAATCTCCAGTCTGCGTTGTATTCCATCAAGTTGCCGTCTTTAATGACCGCTGAGCCGCCAACCGTGTTGTCAGAAACGACAGCAGGAAGGAAGTTCAGTCTAAAGTACGCGCCTGTTACGAACTCTGACACTTTGTCGCTGCCCGCTTTGCCAACGCGAATGCCCTTTACAAACAGTTCTGCATCGACAACTTCAAAAATCTCCGGGTCAATAAAGATGCCCCAGCCAATGTTGCCGTTATTCTGCTCCTGCGTTGAGTCCCAGGCGCGGTCAAACATAACGCTTGCCTGCAGGTTTACTGAAATGTCGCTGTTGACAGGAATATTGTAGCCGGCAAGTGCAAAATAATTCTTTGCCGTGCTGAACGAAACCTTGTTGTTGGCAGCAATTCCGTCAGAGCTGGTAAAAATCGAACCTAGCTTGTAGGTGCCAAAGGTTTTTCCTTCTTCGTTTCCGTCGTCAGCTGCTTTCTTTACCTGAAAGCCCATAATGCCGTCGCCGTTCCAGCCCGCTTCTGCGGTAAAATTGCCTATTTTTGCGGTGGCGTCAAAAATATGCCAGTTAATATTGTTTGAGCCGATTGTCGGCTGCAAGGTTGCCTTTATGTCAAAAATGTCGCCTGTAACACGCAGCGTCATATTGTCCTTGCCGCTGTTCCAGCCGGTTAAGTTGCCGACCGTTGTGGTAGAACCGCTCTTGTCGTAGCCAGAATCAATGTAGACGTTACCGTAGTCGTCAGTCGTTCGTCCATTTGCACCTGTGTTAACATATTTGAGCAATTCAGCTCCGTTGCGGTAGCTTAAGCTTACCTTTAAGTCTGCAAACGCACTGCCTGCAACAATTGCGCCTAATGCAAGCGCACTGATTATCTTTTTCATCTGCTCATTCCTCTCTTAATAATTGAATGCAAAGATGACAGGAATTGTCACATCAACCGTTTCGTGTCCGTCAATTTTCGGATTCACGCCGCTTGCCTCTGCTCGTATTGAAGCGGTAACCGCAACGCGTTCGTTTGCGTCAATGCGCACATACGGGCTACCTACCAAATCTGCGCCTGTAAATACGTGGTCAGAATCAAGATTGTCGAACGTTGCGTTGGCGGTAAAGCCGACAGAAGCCTTGTCGTTTACCTTGTAGGTAAGATTCAGCATGTCCCACAGCACAAGCGTGTTGTCGTCTTCGCTTGAGTCGTAGCCGCTTGAAATATTATGCATGGTGGTTACCGAGAATTTTTCGGTGAATGCATAGCGAGCGCGCAGGTCAACGCCCCATTCTGTGCCGCTGTTGCTCCAAACCTTGTTGGTAGAATCATACGGCTTAGTGTAGGCAAAGGTGCCGCCAACGGTCAGGTCGACGCCAGGAAGCATAAGCGGGCTCACAAACAAGCCGGCGGCAACAGTTTTCTTTTCAAGATAGCGCGCTGCCAGGTTTACACGGATAAGCTCTTCCTGCAGATACTCTGCTGAAGCTGCAAAGCCGCATTTTAAGGTAATATCGCTGTCTTCAACATCGCCGCTTTCGGTGGCGCTAGTTGCTGAGGCTGCATCGGGATTAAAGCTTGCGTTTATCAGAGTAAAGCGCGCGGTTAGCTTGCCAGGAAGTGAATCGCTGTTGATATAAGACGCCTGCATGGCAATCTTGCCTTTTGTCAGATTGGTCACATCCTTGCCTGCGCTGCCGTTAATAATGCCCGGCTTGTTCAATTCAAAATCAGCGCCTTCAAGGTCGCCAGCGTCTGTGCGCACGCGGTTAACGTCGCGGGAAACCCATACGCCCGCTTTTGCCTGCAAAACAGCAGCAGGAATCGCAAAGTTCATCCACGCATAGTACACATCCTGCACTATGCTACCTTCATCAGTATCGAAATCGACCACAACACCAGAAGTATCGTTTGACACTTCTAATGACAGACAGTCGGCGCGGCTATCAAGTGAAAGGTTGCCGGCGCTGGACTTAACGTAGTTGCTGCCCGTATAAGAAAAACTTATATCAGCAGCACATGCAGCTCCCGCAAGCATTGTAGCGAGCGAAACTGCAGCAACGATTTTTTTCATGGAAAATCCTCCTGAAATTCGGGGACAAAACCAACGGTTTTTACAATCCCCATTTTTTTCAGAATAACACACCTTTTTCCAATAGAAACGGTAACTTATTGTAAATTTCAGTTGTTTAATAGGGCTGTTTGAACTATTTCCTACAATACTGTATCTAGTCTAAAAAGAAATATTGTCGGCTGTCAATGTGTCGTAGCAATGTGCTACTGCCTTTCTTACTCTTCTTTCCTGCACACATTCCCCTAATTTCAGAATTCTGTCCACAATACCGAATGGAGGTACCTATGGTTTATGGATATATTCGTGTTTCAACAGAAAATCAGAATACGGAAAATCAGAAAGATGAAATCCTGCGCTTTTGCGAGCGGCAGCATATTGTAATCGACAGCTGGGTTGAAGACGTTATCAGCGGAACAAAGGCTCCCGAACAGCGAAACCTTGGCCGCGTCATTATGAAAAACTGCCGTCAGGGAGACCTGCTCATCTGCACCGAGCTTTCTCGATTAGGGCGTAGTCTTTTAATGATTATGAACACGCTTAATTTTTTTTTGGAGCGGAACGTTTCTGTCTGGACGATAAAAGATAATTTTCGCCTGAACGACGACATTACAAGCAAGGTCATTTCCTTTGCCTTTGGACTTGCGGCAGAGATTGAGCGGCAGCTGATTAGCCAGCGGACAAAAGCAGCCCTGCAGCGCGTTATCGCCGAAGGAAAGCACGTTGGTCGTCCGCGTGGCAGATACTCAAAGCACCACAAGCTTGCTTATGCAACTGACTACATTGTACAGCAGTGGACTGCTGGCAGAACACGCAATGCCATTGCTACCGAATTACATGTTTCGTGGGACACGATTGACCGCACGCTCCGCCGCCTGCAACTTTTGCCTAAAATATAGTAGGGGCGGCATGACGCTATAGCGAAAACTTTTTAGGTCAAATGTCGAGTTTCTGTATTATCGCAAAAAATGTGTCCGCTACCAGAAAAACACGTGCGTCTCCGGCAGGTCGTCGGGAATTGGTATAGGACTCACTCGCATTTCGCTACGCGAAAATGCCTCGTTCGCCCCCGACAAGCTGCCTCGCGCCCGCTTGCTTTTCTTCCCGCTTCCACATTTTTTTCATCAGCAAAAGAAACTCGACATTTCGTTATTTGACCGTAACAACTATCGAACAATTTCGAGTTTTAGAATAAAACTCGAAATTGAACCTTTTAGTCAGTTCCGTTCCAAAAATTATGGCTGTTAGAGCGTCTGATACATAAAAATACAATTTTCATCGTATTTGGGTTTTACATGATTCTGCACGAATTTTTCCTGCTTCTCTGATAGTCGTGAAAAGCCCATCTTTTTGTAATGGTTCATTAACCGTTCTTCTGGTAACGCGTAAATATAGAGAGTGCTAACTCCTACGTATTCAGAAACAAACTGCGCCAACGGCAGAATAAAACGCTTGAAAAAATACGCACCACCTTTTCAGACGTCAGGGTGATTTGATTTGTAGACTTGGTTCATCGCAAAATTTGAAAGCTCCACTGCAGAAAGTGAATCAAATGCATCTCCGTCAACTTGTAGCGTTACAAGCCCTGTGCGCATTGAAAAATAGCAAGCAAGTTCGCCTGTAGTACGGTCTTTTATCAAATAGGTTCGAGTCTGTTTTTCGTTTTCTTCCTGTGCGCTCGCTGGCGCAGCGGCGTGCACAAGACGCGCTGTTTTGCTATACTGGAGCTATGTCAACAAAAGATGCAGTATTACAGGCACTCAAAAGCACACAAGATGACTTCGTTTCTGGCGAAGCGCTTGCCGCACGTCTTTCCGTTTCACGCACTTCCATCTGGAAGGCAATCCAGTCGCTTGAACGTGACGGCTACTGCATAGCGGCAGTTTCAAATAACGGCTACCGGCTTATAGCGCCACCTGATCCGGTTGACGGAGATGCCATTTTACGCGGCCTGCAGACGCAGGGAATAGGCGACTGCGCCGTCAGCGCCTTTCAGGAGGTAGATTCCACCATGAGCGAGGCAAAGCGGCGGGAAGCGGCGGTCAGTGCATTCCGCACGGCTGACGGCGCACTGACTGCTGACGGCAAAACGCTGCATCGCCTGCTTATTGCCGCCGGTAAGCAGACGGCAGGACGCGGACGCTTAGGACGACCGTTTTCGTCGCCCGCAAACAGCGGCGTGTATTTTACGCTTATTTATGCGCCAAAAGGCGGCGTTACCAATCCTGCGCTGGTGACTGCAGCGGCGGCTGTTGCCGTCTGCCGCGCACTTGAAGCACTATACGGCATACAGGCACAGATTAAGTGGGTTAACGACATATTTGCTGGCGGCAAAAAGGTGTGCGGCATACTGACAGAAGGCTTTTTAAGCATGGAAAGCGGCAGGGTAGAGGCTGCAAACATCGGCATTGGCATAAACGTGCTCCCGATGGGCTTTACGGGCGACCTTGCAAAGCTTGCAGGCTCGCTTTATGAAGCCTGTGGTGACAGTGCACGGGCTACCGCTGTAAGCCGCAACGCGTTGGTCGCCCGCATTGTAAGCGAGCTGCTTGCGCTCTATGACGCATGGGAAGCAGACACGGGCGTAGATCGCACCGCAACCGCTGACACCGGCGCGAGCGATAGCAATGGCACCGCAACTGCCAGAAGCCGCCGTGCATGTTCCGCTGTCAGTGACATGATACGCGAATACAAGCGCCGTTCGCTCCTTATCGGGAAGACCGTGCAGGTGCACCCCGTTGCAGGCGTGCAGGGCGAAACCTATGCGGCAACCGTGCGCGACATTGACGACAGCGCCGCGCTTATCGTGCAGACTGCAGACGGTCAAACGCGCGCACTGCACAGCGGCGAAGTAAGTTTACATTCTTATGACTTTGCGATTTAGCAATATCGTGTTATACTATCCGTATGAGTGATGAATTAGACCCCACCATTGCCGCCCTGTTGGCGGAAGCAACAGCAGACAATCCAGAAGAGCTCATTGACGTTGATGAGTTTACCGGCGGTTCCTTTGGTACCCCTGATGATTTTTCTTTTGATGAGCCAACGCCAAAGCCGGAAGAAAAAAAATCTTCAGTGCCCCAAGTTGACTTAAGCGTTACTAAGTTTGAGCCGATTACCAAATTCTTTGAGGATGAGCCACACAATTTCTTTGACGACAAGGCGTATTATAAGACTGCGCTTACTGGCGAAGGTGACGCCTCTCAGCGCGTGCATCAGGTGCTTTCTAAATACTTGAACTGCCACGATCCCAAGGATCGCACTGTCTACCGTCAGCAGATGGTGACCGCCTACTGGGCACTATTAAGCAACCTTGCGCCAAAAATGGCAGACTACAACCTTCCTGTTCCCAAACGAATGTTGGTTCGCTTTGGCGTTTTGCTTCCATCGCTCTTTACCGCCGAGCAAAAAGAAACTTTTTCTAAAGCAATTGTCGAAAACAACACAAATGAGCCCGTGTATTATCTGGATGAGTGGTTCAAAGAGATTGCTGGCGGCAGATTAACCTTGTCTGCAACAGACGAAACCCACCCAACGCGCAAGGCTGGCGCAAGCGGAGAACAGCAGCAGCTCCAGATGCTTAAAAATAAAAATGACGGCAAGATTCAAAGCGCTGAAAGTCTTTTGAACGCAAAAGAAAGCGAACGCAGCATGATGGAGCACGAGCTGATGAGCCGCATCGAATCAATCTGTATTCATAATTCGCTTGTCGGGCTTGCGCCACACAAAGAAGCCTACACCGAAATGCAAAAGCACACCTTTGTCGAAATCAGCGAACGTTTGCGTGCGTTGCAAAAAAATGACAAAGAGATTGCAAATTACATCAGCGAGTTGCAGGAAGCGCGTGCGGTCGGGCTTTCGCTTGAGCAGAAAATGAAAAACGGCCCCACTAACATCGAGGTTGACCATGGCGAAATTATGACCGAGATGAATACCGTGCGCCAGATGGCAAAAATGACCATCGGCAGACAGGGAAATCAATTTCCTGTATTCACGCGCGAGTTTTTCCACTGTATTCCGCAGGGCACGGGCTTCCGCGAAAACGTGCTCAATCTTATGGCGTGGATAGAATCGCTTGATCCGGGCGCCTTCTGCCGTATTCATAAAAACACGCCGAATCGCATTGTGCCGTACGTGCTTTTAGTGCCGACCTATGGCGACTTTGGCTTTTGCTGGGAGCCGTTTGACCGCTACAACCGTGTCACAAGCCGTGGCCGCATTGTTATTCCGATGTACCCGCGCGACTTAAAGATTGCGCTTTTGATGGCTGTCGCTGATTTGCGCTGGCAGGTCGCCAAGGAAAAAGCAAGCTACTACTGGATGGAGGAAGGCTTAACTGGCCAGTACTACCAGTGGATTGAAGACCAGAAGCTTAAAGGCGACCTGAAGTCGTTCTTTATTGCTGATTATGTCCTTTGGATGACAAAAGAAGCAAACGGTACGCAGATAATGGACAAAAAGCTGCGTGCAATCTTCTGGCGCTATCTTCCGTTCCCGCAAGAAAAGAAAGAAGAGCTTAAAAAGCGCAGCCTTGTCTACGCCGAGCTCTGCCAGCGCGATGCAAATCGCGCTATGAGTGACGGTTATTGATGTGCACGGCGTCTGGTTTTACGGGCGCCGCTTTTGTTTTCGGGACGCTTCGAGCAGGTTTTTCTTCATTTTCTGCTCAACGCTAATGTCACCTGCAATGATTTTGCTCTATTCCGTGCTCGTTTTTGACAATTTTTTTTGACATATTTTGCATGAATTTGGTGGATTTTGACGGCGGCAGTCACAAATGGATGCCGGCCTGTTCGGAATGAGGCAAAAAAAACAGGCAGAACACATTCGCATTCTGCCTGATTGCCTATGGCGAAAGACTACGCCTTGTCTGATTCTTCTGTAGCAGGGGCTTTTTTGCCTTTGCTTGTTTTGACAGCAATTTCGGCCCCGTCAGCGGCATTCACATTGATGTTACGATTCACCTTGGCATCATAGGTGTTTGCCCGCATGATTTCGCTAAAATCAACGCCGGTGGCTTCGCTCATCGTGTCGAACACCTGTTTCATGATGACCGGCATGCTTCCGGCTACCTGCGCAACGCCGCCAGAGGTACCATCTGAACCAGCGCTGCCGCCAGTGCCGTAGATGCTGATTTTGTCAATCTGCCCAAGCGGTTTTGCAATCTCTGCGGCCATCTGCGGCATAATTTTAATCATCATCTCTGCCATCGCCGCGCCGTTATACTTTTTGTAAGCTTCGGCTTTTTTGTCCATGGCAAGCGCTTCGGCTTCACCTTTTGCCTTGATGGCTTCTGCTTCGGCCTT
>CALAEZ010000061.1 GCA_937891125.1 uncultured Treponema sp.
CTCAGAGTGCAAAATGCAGGTCTGCTTTTTCACGCTTTCGCGGATAGCGTCAAAAAGCTGCGGCGTTTTTTGGCATAAGTCAACGGTGTCTTCAAAAATGGCAATATTCTCATCATTCGGCATAGTCAGCTCCTCGCTACAAATTTTGTAGCACTTCGCGCAAAAAATGGTTGTCGATTTTCACTTCATTTAAAAGTGCGCCCACGCTTCGGTAGCGCTCTGGCGTATCGTACAGGCGCCCAAACGCAATGTAGTCGCCCTCCTCGTCCGTATCATACGTCAGATTGTAGGTCTTGCCGTTATGAGTGAATTCCAGCACTTTTTTAACAGCTACCATGAATTTAAATTCGTCTATCGTCATCGTCGTTATGCTCCGTTTTCACAAACGTATACAGTTTTTTGCCGTCTGGCAAGGGAATGTGCTCTGTCCGCACGCCAAACACGGTGTCGATAATGCCGCTTGACGCGATTGACGTGGGCGCGCCTTCTGCAACAACGGTGCCGCCACAAAGCACAATGAGCTTATCGGCAAAAGTGAGCGCCGTATTCAAATCATGCACCACAAGGCAGATGGTTTTGCCGTCTGCCTTGAGCGACTGTAGCGTGGAAAGCAGTTCAAGCTGCTGGCGGATGTCTAAAAACGTGAGCGGCTCATCAAGCACTAAAAGCGGCGTCTGCTGGCAAAGCGCAAGCGCAAGGTACGCCTTTTGCTGCTGACCGCCGCTCAACGTGGAAATTGCTTTTTCCGCAAGGTCGGTAAGGTTGAGCGCGCGCAATGCTTCATCGGCACGCTCGCGGTCGCGGGCGGTATAATGGCGCGGAAAGCCTGTGTAGGGAAAGCGCCCTTGCAGCACTAAGTCGCGCACGGTAAGGTCGGGGCGGCTTGCGGAAAGCTCGTGCTTTTGCCCCACATAGGCGATATACTGCGCGCGCTCACGCAGGCTGTAGGCAGAAAGCGGCTTTTTAAGCAGCTGTATGCTCCCCGACCACACGGGCAGAAAGCCGCACAGCGTTTTTAAAAGCGTCGTTTTTCCGCTGCCGTTCGCTCCGATAAGCACGGTTATCTGCTGTGCGGGAATGGTGCACGAAAGCGCTTTGAGCACGGCGTTACCAGTGCGTGGCTTTCCGTAGCCTGCTGTTATGCTGCATACTTCAATCATAGCGCGCCTTCTTTTCCCGCAGCAAAAGCACGATAAAAAATACGCCGCCGATAAGCGAAAGCAAAATGCCAACCGGTAGCTCAAACGGCGCAAACAGCAGCCGGCTCACAAGGTCGCAAAACAGTAACAGCACGGCGCCTAGCAGGGCGCTTGCCGGTAACAGCTGCTTCATGCTGCTACCGACGAAAAAGCGTGCGCAGTGCGGCACGATAAGCCCCACAAAGCCGACTAAGCCCGCAAAGCTTATGGCGGCGCCGCAGAGTAGGGCGGAAATCACTAGCGCTATCAGTCGCACGGTTGGCACCGATAAGCCTAGCGCTTGCGCGCTTTCATCTCCTAGCGAAAGGACGTCTAGCTCGTGCCGTAACGCAAACGCC
>CALAEZ010000062.1 GCA_937891125.1 uncultured Treponema sp.
CCTGTAAAGCCCTGGTGACCGAATACAGCTGTCTGCGCCGTTGAGCCAAAGTTTTTATCAGAGCCATGCTCACCCTGTCGCCACCAGCCTAAGCCCCAGTCAGGAGCAAATTCGCTTTTAGGAGCGGTAAAAACATCTATCACATCGCGCGAAAAATAGTGCTCGTAGGCATAGCCACCTGACAGCATGATAAAGCACAGCTTTGCTAAATCTTCTGCATTAGAAAAAAGACCTGCGTGCCCGGAAACGCCTGCCATACTGTAATAGCAAAGCTCATCGTGCGCTTCTCCCTGAATAAGCTCGCGTCTCACACCGGTAAACGTAACTGCGCCAGAGCGCGTATTTCCAGAAAGCTCGGTTGCAGCACAGTCTGCCTTTGTAAAGCCATTATCAAGCGGTCGGTAGGTGATGTGCGTTAATCCAAGTGGCTCCCAAAACAGGGCTCGTAAAAACACGTCCAGACGCATTCCTGTCACTTTTTCTATGACAAAGCCGAGTGTGATATAGTCTAAGTCGCTGTAGAGCGTTTCAGTTCCCGGCTTATAAAGGAGTGGCGTTTTGTACAGTGCTTGCCGTGTTTTTTCTCTCGTTTCTGCATCAGCATTTGCGCCTGCATACAGGATATTCGTGCAGCCCTGCTGCTGCATAAGCGTTGCCGCATTAAAATTGTCGTTAAAATAGGCTTCAGTAGCCGGAAATCCTCCCTGATGACGCAGTAAATCACGTATGGTAAGCGATGCCTTGTAGGCTTTGTTTTCTGCAAGAGGAATATGCGCTCTTTTTCCTACGCGATAGGAAATATCTATGGTGTTTGCGTAAAAATCCTCTCCGAGCCATTTAGCAACCGTATCATCAAGCGAAATAAGTGAGCGCGTTACGAGGTATTGCAGTGCATAATTTACGCTGTACATTTTTGTATTGGAAGCAAGGTCAAAAAGCGTTTCCCTGGTGACCGGCGCGCTCTTTTTTACAGGGGAGCCGTTTTCGTCATAGGTCTGCACGGCGCCCCAAGCGTTGCTGTAGATAAGAGCGCCGTCTTTTATGACGGCAAGCTGGGCTGCGCTAAAGCCGTGCGCAATGTCGCTTTTTATAATGCGGTCGATAAGCGTAAACGCCTGCGGGCTGATTCCGGCGTCTTTCAGTGTCTTATGGCTGTTCAGACTCTTTTCGTCAGAGCGGACGGTCGGATAGGGGGCGCAGATTTGTACGGTTGCAGTTTTTTCGGGAAGTACATCTGAAACTTGTAATGCGTTTATGCCGTCTTTTGTGTATGAAGCGATGTTGAGCGCGGTTGTCTTTCCCGGCGTACAGCGCGCTACCGGAACGGTCATATTGTTTACGTACAGCGTAAAATGGGTGCAGTCCTCTGATGGCGTGACATATAAAACGCCCTGCCCGTGATTTCCGTAAAAGCCTGTTACGCTGTTTACAAATAGGTTTGCGTTTATCTCGCCCTTCCAGTCGGGAAAGGTGACGTCAAGCTGCCAGTCGGCAAAAAGGGGAAGCGCAAAAAGCGCAAGGCATGAGGCAAGAAACGCGTGCTTACGCATGTATGTCCCCTTCATCGTCCTTTGAAAACTCTTTCTGCGTGTCCTGCGGGCGGTTTCCTAAGAAGATTGCAACAGGATGTAAAAATGAGAAGTTTTCGCAGATGATTTTTATGATTACCATAATCGGAACGGCGATGACCATGCCTAAAAAGCCCCACATCCAGCCCCAGAGCGATAAGCTTACCAAAATGATGAAGGGGGAAACGCCTAAGTTTTCGCCTTCGATGCGCGGCTCTACGATGTTTCCGAGCACAAAATTGACGGCGGTACTGTAAAGGGCGATACCTAAAATGGGTGCAGGAGACGGATAGAACTGAAGCAGCGCAAAAAGCGTTGTAATCAGCACCGATATGATTGAGCCGAATGTCGGAATAAAGTTCATGATAAAGGCGATAAAGCCCCAGAAAAGCGCAAAATCAAGATGCATTGCAAGCAGCCCCAGCGTAAGGAGGATGCCGGTTGCAAGAGAGATGACAAACTTGATTGAAATGTAGTGGCTCACCTCAGAGCCGATATTTGCTAAGATGCGCTTGGTGCGGCTTCTGTTTTTGCCGTCAAATGCATAGGTGATTTTATCCTGCGTCAGGTGCATTTCTGCAAGCAAAAATGCGGCAAAGAGCATGACAAGCAGGAAGTTGCGGGCAAAATCATAGATAGTGCCGCCGATTCCGAACGCATATTTTGAAAGCGTTTCGTTTGAAATATTGTTCCACAGGTTCTGAATGAAAGAAATGTTTTCGTCAAACGGCAGGTTAAATTCAAGCGCGATTTTCTGAAAAATCGTCATAAAACGCTCTTCGTAGCGGGGAAGGGCATCAATTATCTTTGAAAAGCTTGCCGCAATAATGTTTCCGACGACGATAAAGAGTGCGATAAAAAGCACGAACACTAAAAAAATTGCCCAGCCCCAGGGAAGCCTGAACGGCTTTTCGTTTAACCGCTTTACAAGCGGCAGAAAGACGAACGAAAGCAGGACTGCAACAACAACCGGAATACATACGGCTGCGGTAAGCTTTAAAATAACTCCACCGCCGATGATGCTTATAAAGAGCAGTAAGAAGAAAATGCCGGCGGTAAAGTTACTTTTTTTTGTCATGCAAAGCCTCTTGCTTATTTTCCCTTTGCAGCGTGATAAATCGGGTCTACGCGCTCCTCTTTCGGGCTGATTTTATCAAAGCCGCAGAACGGAACGAGAGCTTCCGGCACGGTGATTGAGCCGTCTTCGTTCTGGTAGTTTTCAAAGATTGCAAGCATGGCGCGTCCAACTGCGATTGCTGTTCCGTTCAGCATGTGCACGAATTTGTTTTTGCCGTCGTCATCGTGGTATTTTACGTTTAAGCGGCGTGCCTGATAGTCGGTGCAGTTAGAAGTTGAGGTAACTTCGCCCCAGTCGCCTTCCGGGTGCTCGTCGTCGGCTCTTCCCGGCATCCATGCTTCAAGATCCCACTTTCTGTAAGCAGGAGCTCCAAGGTCGCCGGTGCAGGTGTCTACAACGCGGAACGGAAGTCCTAAGCCGGTGAAAATCTCTTCTTCAATAAGGCGGAGCTTTTCGTGAAGTCTGTCGCTTTCTTCAGGCGTACAATAGACAAACATTTCTACCTTGTCAAACTGGTGCACGCGGTATAAGCCCTTTGAAAAATGTCCTGCTGCCCCTGCCTCGCGGCGGAAGCAGTGAGAAAGGCCGCAGTAGAAAAGCGGCAATGCTTTTTTGTCTAAGATTTCGCCTGAATGGTAGCCGCCGAGCGTGATTTCTGCCGTGGCAACAAGACAGGTGCC
>CALAEZ010000063.1 GCA_937891125.1 uncultured Treponema sp.
CGACACATATAGCGGGTCAAGTGTCTGCCAGCCTGCTCCCAGATTCAAGGCTGCCGGAAGGTCTGTGTGGAATGTCTTTCCGTTGTAAATGTCAAAATCTTCTGCAAGAGAGCCGCTTACGTCTTCTACGCGGTATTTGATTGAAGACTTAGACTGGTACTGAATTGCTAAATCTACAATGTCAATCGGCTTCCAGTGGATTCCAAGCACGGGACTTACCGCCCAGCCGTTTGCAGAATATGAGATTTCATCGCTTCCGTTACCAAGCTCTTTAAAATAGCCGGAATAAATTGACATGTCCTGCGTGCCGTGAACATAGCGTACGCCTGCTGCAAAAGAAAGGTTCGGAAGGAAAAGGTATGCAAGGCCTAACTGACCGCCATACGTAATTGAAGTTACGTCAAGCGAGTGTCCGCCTTTTTTTGCAACCTTCATAAGGTGGCTTGCGGCTGTGCTGGCTTTTTCTGCAGCTGCCTGATAGGCTGTCGCAGTTGCAGTGTCGGTTGTGCTTGAAGCTGCCGCAGATGCTGTTGCAGCCTGTGTTATGTAGCTAGCAGCTGCGCTTGCAAATAAAAGACTTGTTGCGCTCGTTCCCTCGCTGTAGCTTAAAGAGCCGCCGCCAGCATACACGCCGAAGTTTCCGAAAACGGCAAAATTGTCGTGCTTATACACAAAGTCTGCATCCGGGTAGAGCCAGACTGTCGTCTCATCATTTGAATAATAGTCAGAAAGACCGTATGAAGCAAAAGCATCCCCGGTGTCAAGCTCGTTTCCGTATTCCTTAAAGACAAACTGGTTTCCCGCTTCAATGTGAAGCCCGTCTTCCATGAAGGCAGTTCCGCCGATGTTGTAGTAAGAAGCTTCCGGGCGTTTAGATTCTGTATTCCGGCTCGGGTTACGTAAGTAGCCTGTGCTCATGTTTGTTTTGTTTTCAACACCACTTGCAAAAAGGGAAGCTGCAAGCAGCGAAAAAACACTCGCTGAAAGAATTTTTCTCATGGGACGACTCTCCTCGAAAATGAATGACATTTTATCAAAAAATGTCATTAGTCTTTTGGGCATTTTATGGATTTGTGTCACGGCTGTCAACACACAACGTAGCATCTGTACACGCTGTCAGTAAAAAGTTATACTCTTGCTAGCTATCTCTATTTCTTTATCTTTATACGGAAACTGACTTTTTATGAATTACGCAGAACTTACTTTACACGAAAACTTACAGAAAGGCATTCAGGAAGCAGGCTATGTTGCCTGCACGCCGGTACAGGAGCAGGTGCTTTCAGTCGCACTTGACGGCTCAGACTTGTACGTGCAGTCACAGACGGGAACCGGAAAAACAGCCGCATACCTGGTGACGATTATGCAGGAGCTTTTGACGCGCGAGGGTGTGCAAGGGAAAAAAGCCCTTATCATGGTTCCTACGCGTGAATTAGCCGTTCAGGTAGAAGAAGAGGCAAAAAAGCTTGGTAAATACACTGGCTTATCATGCGAAAGCTTTTACGGCGGGGTCGGCTACGATAAGCAGGTCTCTGCCCTAAAAAAAGGCGTTGACATTATCGTAGGCACTCCCGGCCGTGTCATCGATTTGCAGGAAGGAAAACAGATGGATTTGAGTGCGGTTGCCTTTCTTGTTATTGATGAAGCTGACCGCATGTTTGACATGGGCTTTTATCCCGATTTGCGTAAGCTTATAAAAGTGCTTCCTAAAAACGAAAGCCGTCAGACGATGCTTTTTTCGGCAACACTTAATTCGTATGTTAAGAATCTTGCGTGGGAATACACGCACGAGGCTAAAGAAATAACGATTGAAGCAGAAAATATCACGGTAGATGAAATTGACCAGGAGTTGATTCACGTTTCAAGTGATGAAAAAATGGCGCTTCTCGTTGGTATTCTTGCGCGGGAAAAGCCTGCAAGTACAATCATTTTCTGCAACACCAAGCGCATGTGCGAGGTGCTGTCTAAGCGTCTTACGCTAAACGGCATAGAAAGTGAGTTCTTAATTGGAGATTTGCCGCAGTCAAAGCGTCTAAAGATTATGGATGCGTTTAAGGCGGGAAAGATTTCTTGCCTTGTAGCAACAGATGTTGCTGCCCGTGGCATTGACGTAAACGACCTGGCAATGGTTGTGAACTATGACCTTCCGAATGAGGCGGAAAATTATGTTCACCGCATTGGCCGCACCGCTCGCGCTGGTAAGAGCGGAAAAGCCTACACCTTTTGTTCAGAGCAGGATGTGTATAGCCTGGTGCCGATTGAGCGCTATATTGAAAAGCAGATTCCAAGCAGAGTAGCGGTGGCAGAGGATTTTGGCGAGGACAAAAGCAAAGGCGTGTATATTCGTACTGAAGATTGGCGTGAGGACTCAGACCGTCGCTCGCGGCGCACCGCTTCAGGACGCGGTCGTGCGGAAAGCAGCCGTAGCTTAAAGGGAACGCGTAGAGAGCGTGGAGAGCGAAGCGAGCGTGAAAACCGCCGTCGGCGCGACCGTGGAGAAGCGCGTACGGCAAGCAGGCTTCATGAGCATACAAGCCAGGAGGAGCTTACAAAGCTTGCCGCAATGACTGCAGATGAGCGCAAGGCGTACTACAAGGAAAAATATGCTCGCTTAACCGAAATAAACACAAAATCGACTGCAGAAAAAGCGCGCGCCACCCGTGGATCGATTAAAACCGCGGGGGTACCGCGCGGAAGAGCCCAAAAGCAGGTTTTCCGGCGCCGAAACAGTGCCGTCCCCACAGCTGCAGCAACACGTATGCGTAGTAAGGGAAAGACTCATGGAGATGCTTCCTCAAAGCGTAGTGCGGCCGCACCAAAAAAGCTTGGGCTTTTAGCACGCTTAAAGTCGCTTATCGGTCGGAAAAAGTAGCGCGCACAGTCTTTTCAAAGGTGAAATCGTGCGTAAAAAAATCAGGGCTCACCGCTTCTGTGTTGAGCCGAACCTCCCAGTGCAGGTGTGGGCCGGTTGCAAGCCCTGTTGCCCCTGAGCGTCCAATCTTGTCGCCTGCATGCACCCTGTCGCCTACTGCAACTTCAAGCGTGCTCATGTGGTAGTATAGACTGTAAAGGCCGGGCAGATGCTCTATACAGACGCTCCAACCCGTAGAAATGCGGTCTTCTGCCAGTACCACTTTGCCGTCAGCGCAGGCGCGTACTTCGCTTCCCTCAGGAACTCCATAGTCAATACCGTAGTGTAGGCTTGTAGCGCTTTTTCCACTGGAGTAGGCGTATATTCTGCGATCAGCAAAAAAAGAGGTGCGGCGCGTAGCAGGTGTTGGCGCTTGGAATGCGTTTAGCGAGAATATGTTTTCTGTGTTTCGTGCTTCTAAAATGGCATTTAGCCGATTAATCTGATCTATGCGCTCCTTTGAGTAGTTTGTTTTTATCGACGTGTTCCGGTCGTCAAGCGGAATTGTTTCATGCACAAATTCTTTCGGAATAACGGTCAGCGGCAGCAAAAGCGTCTGTGTTTCCCCTGTGGAGGTGGTAAATGTTACACAAAGCGTATACAGTCCTTCCTCCAGATACGAAGAAAGCGGGAGCCCTGAAAGCAGATTTTCTGAGGTAACCGCTTTTTTTTGTAAGGCAGGGAGCGGGTAAAATGCTGCGGTGCGGAGTGTTTTTGCGCTCAAAGCTGAATCTGCCTGTGGCGCGTGCTGTAGCGAAAGTGTGCCTGCGGTGTTTCTGAGCGAAAACTTCTTGCTTTTTTTTAGCGGTGTAAGCACAAGACGCATAAACACCGCATCTCCTGGCTGTACGCATTCATTGTAGTAAGCGGTAAGCGTGTAGCCAGATTCTTTGCATGCTTTGGTGACTGTTTCTGCAAGGGTAGGTGAAAGTAAAAAAATGAACAGCAGGCAGGTGCCAAGCGATTTTTGTACTGCAAGTCGAACGTGTTTCATAAGCGCTTTTTTTGTATCCTCTATTGCGTTAAGCGGATGTCCTTTAGAATCATCTGTGGGATTTCAGCTCCGTTGAAGGTATTTCGTCCGAGCGTGTAGACAATGTCGACGGTATCTCCCTTGCTAAAGTCTCGGTTTAGGCGTGCTGCTTCTCCCCAGAACAGCGCAGGCCATTTTGTTGCGCCACAATCAAAGGTGAGCTTAAGATGTTGTCGCTCTGTTTTTCCAATAACCTGTGCGTCAAAGATTTTTATACGTTGTGTCATAAAAATAAGCTCACGGTTTCCCTCGCCGTATGGTTCAAATCTATCAACCGTTTTTAGAATTTCAGGCTTTAGGTAGGTTACCGGCAGTTCTGCATCGATGGTGAGCTTTTCGTCTTCCTTTGCTTCGAGCCTAATGTGAGCGGCTTTTTCGGTAAGCACTGCCTTAAAAGCTTCGAGCCGCTCTTTTTTGAGGCTGAATCCTGCCGCAGCTTTGTGACCACCGTGATTTTCAAAAATGCCCGTAATGCTGTCTAAAAAGGCTGTTGCATCAAAGCCTCTGCAGCCTCGAATGGAACCGATGGCTAAATCTCCCACAATAGTTACCGCCATTGCGGGAACGCCGTACTGCTGTACTAATTTGCTTGCAAGAATGCCTGAAACGCCTCTGTTTATGCGCTCGTCAATGACAACGCATAGGTTTCCGCAGTGTGCTTCTAAGCTTTTGCCTGCGCTTGCAGCCGCATACTGGCTAGCATCGCTTCCGAGCTGCTTTCGCTCTTGATTTAATGCAATGATTTTTTCTGCAAGCGCATCTCGTTTTGCCGCATCCTGTTCCAAAAAAAGCGCTACTGCAAGTTCAGGCTTTCCTAAGCGACCGGCCGCGTTTAGTATCGGTACGATCTGCCATGAAATATCTGCGCTGGTGATGCGCTTTCCTAAAAGCCCTTGATGAGAAAAAAGCTCCTT
>CALAEZ010000064.1 GCA_937891125.1 uncultured Treponema sp.
CGATAATTTCCCCGACGGAGGCACATGCGAGTCATGAATCCTATCGAAAAAGTCCCAATCGGTTTATTTCCAACGCCCATACAGAGGCTTGACAATATCAGTCAACTGTTGAACATAAATCTGTATATCAAGCGTGACGACCTAACCGGTATCGGCTTGGGCGGCAACAAGGTTCGCAAGCTCGAATACTTGTTGGCTGAAGCAAAACAGCAGGGCGCAAAAACATTCGTTCACATCTCTTTCCCGCGCCACATGTCTTATGAGACGCTTGGTCTTCGCCGCAACATCATGGAGCAGGCATGTAAGGATCTGGGACTTCAGTTCGTGTTTGAGACTGCTCCGGACCCGACAAGCGACGTAGGAGTAGCTGGCGCACAGCAGTTCATTCTGGAAAAAGTTCCGCAGTGGGTTGAAAAATACGGCAAGGACACCGCATTCTTCTGTACGAACGACGCTCACACCGAGCCGCTTTTAAAGCAGCTCGCTCAGTACGGCGGCATGTTCATTGAAGCAGACCTTCCGTCTCCGCTCATGGGCTATCCGGGAGCATTCGGCATTGACTTAACGGAAGAAGCAGGCGACTTCCCGAAGATTCTTACAAAAGTTGAAAAAGCTGTTGTTGATGCAGGCGGAGCACGCCGCTTCGGCACCTGGGCATTCAGCTACGGATTTTCTGTAAGCGCAGGTCTTGGCGAATTTGCAAAGCGCGTTGTTGAAGGAACAGCTGACAAAAACTCAATCGCAGACCTTTCAAAGGCACTCGGCGAGTTTACACAGGGAGCTAACTGGAACGGCGGCTACTATGTAGACCAGAGCACCGGCGTCCGCGCAAAGAACCAGATTCTTATCTACATGGATACCTACATCCTCGGTCAGGGCTTCTTAAAGACAACCGAACTTGAAGTACCCGAGAAATACTTCAAAATTAAATTCACAAAATAAACAGCTGGTGCGGCTGTGGCACACAACAGCCGCATTTGGTGTTTATACACTGCAATATCGTGTGCGCGGTAGCGGGAAGAAAAGCAGAGCGGGCGCGAGACAGTTTGTTGGGGACGAGCGAGCGGTAGCGTAAGCTGACGGAAGCGAGTTTGATACCTATTCCCAAAACGACCTGTCGTAGTCGCCCGTGCTTTTCTGGTAGCTACCGCGCAAGCGCGAGTAGGTGCGACGGTATGAACACCAATGGAATAATGTAATGGAAACAGACACACCGCTTTTGCGCTTAAAACGCGTAACAAAAGACTTCGCAGGTACTGTCGTTCTTGAGGACGTTTCTTTTGACCTGCATAAAGGCGAGATTTTAGGACTTGTCGGCGAAAACGGCGCGGGCAAGACGACGCTGATGAGCATTCTGTTTGGTATGCCGCATATCGCGCAGACAGGCGGTTACGGCGGCTCTATTCAGCTTGACGGAAATGAAGTTCATTTTACAAGCCCGTTTGACGCAATCGACGCGGGAATCGGCATGGTACATCAGGAATTTTCGCTGATTCCGGGCTTTACGACGACAGAAAACATCATGCTTAACCGCGAGCTTACAAAAAGCAGCATGATGGTAGATTTATTCGGCGAGCGCATGAGTGTGCTTGACCGCATGAGCATGAAAAAAAGAGCCGAAAGTGCCATTTCGCGCTTAGGCGTAGACATACATCCAGATATGAAAGTGGCGGAAATGCCTGTCGGACACAAGCAGTTTTGTGAAATTGCACGCGAAATCGACCGCGACAATGTGCGTCTTTTAGTGTTTGACGAGCCGACCGCAGTCCTTACCGAAACAGAAGCGGAAATCCTCTTAAAGGCAATAAAAGAGCTTGCCGCAAGCGGCATTGCAATCATCTTCATTTCACACCGCCTGCACGAGGTCATGCAGATTTGCGACCGTGTCGTCACGCTCCGCGACGGAAAGAGCGTGCGCGACATTCCGACTGCACAGACAAACGTAAACGACATTGCCGCCAGCATGGTCGGCCGCACGGTAACGCAGGAGCACTTAAAGCGTCACGCAGCACTGAACGCCGCAGAGACTGAGGTGCTCCCGGAAGACTACGTGCTTGACGTGCAGCACCTGTGGGTCGACATGCCGGGAGAGACGGTGCTCGATGTAAGCTTTAAGGTGCGTAAGGGCGAGATTTTTGGCATTGCAGGGCTTGCCGGACAGGGAAAGCTCGGCATTCCAAACGGCATTATGGGGCTCTATCCGTCTGGCGGCGAAGTTACTTTTGACGGAAAAAAACTTGATATTACAAATGCAGCCAGCGTCTTAAAAGAAGGTCTGGCATTCGTTTCCGAAGACAGGCGCGGCGTAGGTCTTCTGCTTGACGAAAGCTTAGACTGGAACATCTGCTTTAGCGCAATGCAGGTAAAGGGCGAATACTTAAAGCCGTACTTAGGCGGCCTTATTAAGCTGCGTGACGAAAAGGCAATGCGCAAAAATGCCGAACGCTACATAAAAATGCTTGAGATAAAGTGTACGGGAGCTAAGCAGAAGGCAAAGGAATTAAGCGGCGGAAACCAGCAGAAGGTCTGCCTTGCAAAGGCATTCAGCCTTGAACCAGCGCTGCTTTTTGTAAGCGAGCCGACGCGCGGCATAGACATCGGCGCAAAATCAGTGGTGATGGACACGCTGTATAACTTTAATCGTGCAAAAAAGACAACAATCGTCATGGTGTCAAGCGAGCTTGAAGAGCTGCGGTCGGTGTGCGACCGCGTTGCCGTCGTTTCAGGCGGGAAAATTGCAGGCGTCTTAAGCCCGCGCGAAGAGCCGGCAAAATTTGCCATGCTCATGTCAGGCTTATCTGCCGACAGCCCGCGCAGAGAAGCCGCTTCTTCCGATTCTTCATCTGCTTCTTCTGCTGCCGACGAAAAGGAGGCTTTGTAATGACATTACTCAATACAATTCCTGAAGGCACGCGAAAGAAAGTGCAGGAAGCCCTGCGCGAGTTCGGCCTTCCGCGCCTTATCATCGCAGGCTTTTTAGTCGTGCTCTTTATTGCAGCTCCGTTTGTCGGCGTTTCCATGCCGGCAACACTCAAGGATATCTGTAACCGCTTCGGTCAGAACGAGCTTTTAACGCTCGCCATGGTGCCGATGATTCTTTCAGGCGCGGGCTTAAACTTCGGTCTTTCCCTTGGCGTCATCAGCGGACTTTTAGGCTCTACGCTTGCCATGCAGTTTGGTCTTACCGGCTGGGCGGGCATTTTTGGCGCAATCGCGCTTTCCATTCCCTTTGGCGTGCTTTTCGGCTGGCTCTACAGCCTCTTACTAAACCGCGTGCGCGGCGAAGAAATGACTATTGCGCTTTACGTTGGCTTTGCTGCCGTCATGTTCATGTCAATCATGTGGCTTATCCTGCCGTACACGAGCGTGAACATGGTCTGGGGCTATGAAGGAAAAGGATTACGCACCACCATTACGCTTGACGGCTATTGGGTAAAGCAGTTTTCAAACTTCCTGATGATTAAGGCAGGCGATTTTGAGTTTCCTACCGGCATGATTTTATTCTGCGCTCTTATGAGTTTTTTCATGTGGCTTTTCATGAAGAGCAAGACCGGAACGGCAATTACGGCTGTTGGCTCAAACCCGGACTATGCCAGAAGCAGTGGCATAAACATTAACCGCATGCGCACGATAAGCATTATCGTGTCTACCGTAACGGGCGCAATCGGCATTTTGATGTACCAGCAAAGCTACGGCTTCATTCAGCTGTATCAGGCTCCGCTTTACATGGCGTTTCCGGCAGTTGCCGCAGTCTTAATTGGCGGCGCTTCAATCAACAAGGTGTCGATTGCAAACGTTGTTATCGGAACAATCCTGTTTCAGGGCATTCTGACGCTTACGCCTTCGGTCATAAACAGCGTATTGCAGACGGATATGTCAGAGGTAATCCGCATTGTGCTTTCAAACGGCATGATTTTGTACGCGCTTACACGCAAAACGGGGGCAACAAGATGATTCAAGTAAAACCAATGATTGGAAACAGACCGTTAAAAAGTTTTCTTGCAGACTATCTTGTAGCCGAAGTCTTTTTAGCCCTTACCGTCGTTTCCATTCCGCTTTCGCAGTATTCTGCCTCGTTTATCCTGCAGGAGATTTTAAACCGCATTGCCCGCAATGCCTTTTTAGTCTTTTCGCTTGTCTTACCGATTATGGCAGGCATGGGCATTAACTTCGGCATGGTCTTAGGCGCAATGGCAGGTCAGATTGGCTTAATTTTTGCCATGGACTGGGGAATTGCAGGCTTACAGGGACTTATTTTTGCCTCGCTTGTGGGCTTACCGCTTTCAGTCCTTTTAGGCTGGATTGCAGGCAGCATTCTGAACAAGGCGCGCGGCCGCGAAATGGTGACAAGCTACATCATCGGCTTTTTCTTTAACGGCATCTACCAGTTTGTGGTGCTCTACCTGTTCGGCTCGCTCTTTCCGCTGCACAACAAGGCAATCGCCCTTTCCCGCGGCTACGGAGTGCGAAACACGCTTAACCTAGACCCGGTGCGTCAGGCACTGGATAACCTGCTTATGGTGCGCATTGCCGGCCTTAACGTGCCGCTTTCAAGCTACCTTGTCGTGATTGCGCTCTGCTTCATCATCATCTGGTTTAAAAAGACCAAACTCGGACAGGACATGCGCGCCGTCGGCCAGAATCAGGCTGTTTCCAACGCTGCCGGAATCCCGGTTGAGCGGACGCGCATCATTTCAATCGTGATTTCAACCGCCTTTGCCTGCATTGGTCAGATTATCTTTTTGCAGAACATGGGAAACATGCAGACCTATAACGCGCACGACCAGACCGGCTTTTTTGCCGCCGCGGCAATCTTAGTTGGCGGAGCTTCTGCCAGCAAGGCGAGCATTACAAACTGCTTTGCCGGTGTCGTGCTGCTTCATCTGATGTACATCGTCGTTCCCCGCGCCGGCCAGAACCTGTTTGGAAACGCAAACATCGGCGAATACTTCCGCCAGTTTATCGGCTACGGCGCAATTGCCTTTGCGCTGGTGATTCACGCGTGGCGAGCGCACCGCAATGCCGAAAAGGCGCGGCAGGCACTCCGCACTGGAGCCGGCCAG
>CALAEZ010000065.1 GCA_937891125.1 uncultured Treponema sp.
AAGCCGTAAAGCAGAGTACAAACATGCTTCTTTCAAGTACTGGAACTTATGCAAGCCGCATTTACGTTCTTGAAATAAAAAATGGTACGACAGTTCAGGGGCTTGCACACAATACTTCAATTCTTTTCCAGAATGCAAGCTATGATGTGCTCAGTGCTATGAATGCAGATTCAAATGATTATGAAAAAACTGTGATTATTGATCACATTGGAAATAAGGAAATTGCCGCAATGGTCGGCGATTTTATTCACTGTACAAATATTGTAGAGGAAGAAGTTGATCTTTCTAACACAGAAAGTGAAACTGCCGCAGATGTTGACTTCACGATTATTCTTGGCAAAGATTTTGATGGACGGTATGTCCACAAGAACAACTGATCGAAACTGGAGTAAGATAATGGAAAAGACAACTGAGCAGAAAGCGCTTGAGATAGCGCAGCTTTTGAGAGATGGTAAAGGCGAGGATGTTGTTGCCATTGATGTATCAGAGCTGAATAGTTGGACAGACTGCTTTGTGATTGCAACGATTAAAAGCTCTGCACACTGGCAGGGCTTAGCAAAGCAGGTATATGACTATGTAAAGGCGCATGACATGCAGCTTCACCAGACTCATAACAAAATGCCAGATGGTGATGACTGGAATCTTATTGACGCAGGCCCCATAGTTGTTCATTTGATGTCACCGTCAGCGCGAGATTTTTATGAGCTTGAAAAGCTGTGGCACGCCGGCACCGTGCTGTAGTCTGCCACGAGACTGTTGCCAGCAGGAGGCTGGCACACGAAATATGCTGCGAGTTTTTGCCTTGCAAAAATCTCGCTAATTTCAAAACGACATGGCAGGCGAATGCAGCCAGCATGGAGGCTGGCACACGAAATATGCTGCGAGTTTTTGCTTTGAAAAAATCTCGCTAGTTTCGGTTCGATGGGTACATCGAACCGAATACTACTTATTCCCACCCAAATGTTGCCGGCGGCTTATTTGTTACATCGTAGAAGATGGCATCTACAAAGCCGAGCCGTGCGATTTCTGCAACAATTTCCTTTACAAGCTCCTGCGGAAGCGGTGCAAAGCGCGCCGTCATAACGTCTTCGCTGCAAACAGGGCGTAGCACAATCGAGCAGCGCTCTTTGCTTGAAGCATACGGCAGGTTTATCGTTAAATGCTGGAAAATCTTTTCGTACCAACCGTTTTTGTGTAGCACGGTAAGCACAATGTCGTCTGCTTCCCGCGTCTGGTCTAAGCGTCGCTTGTCGCAGTAGCCTTCCTGTAAGCGTAAGTCGTCCGTGCTAACGGCAGGATTTTGCCAAAGCTTAATGATGCAGCGGTTAATGTACTGCGCGCTGTTTGTGACGGCGCTTGAAGCCGCTTCAAGCTTTTCCCACTTTTTGGGCAGGTGATAAAAGCCTGCGCCTTCGTTTTCAAAGGTAAGCACCGCCGGAAAGCGGTAGGTGCGAAAGTCGCCCTGCACACCGACCGAACGCACGGGAAGCACTGAGCGTACAAGGCTCTGGCTGCAATGCTCGCAGAACTGCGTAAAGGTGACGGCGTCCAGCTCCTTCTGTGCTTCCTGCATTTCCGCGGCGTCGTTTTTGCCCGCTTTTCCGTCAGTACAAAGCACGTTAATGCTTAAGCCAGGACCCGGAAACGGATGGCGCATGACAAGCTCGTCACTTAGTCCGATTTTCTTTCCGATTGAGCGCACTTCATCTTTATATAAATCCTTGAGCGGCTCAATAATCAGCCCTTTTTCAATAAGCGCCTGAATGCCTGCAACGCGGTTGTGGTGCGTTTTTATGGTGTGGCTGTTTTTAGTACCACCCGATTCGATAATATCCGGGTAGAGTGTGCCCTGTGCGAGCAGCCAGCTGTCGTCTAAGTGCTGCTTTTCAACAACCTCATTGCGCACTGCAATAAAATGTTCACCGACAGCCATGCGCTTTTTCTGCGGGTCGGTTAGCCCTGCTATTGCGCGTAAAAAGCCATCGCTTGCATCTTCTACGATGAAGTTTGTAAAGCCATGCGCGTGATACGCTTCTTCAACGCGACGGCTTTCGTTTTTGCGCATAAAGCCGTTATCAATGTGTAAGCCTAAAACGCGCTCCTGCCCAAGCGCCTTGTTTAAGAGTGCAAATGCAACGGTCGAGTCGACTCCGCCACTTAAAAAGAGCAGCACGTTTTTGCCGGTTGCTTCGCGCTGAATGTTTTCCAAAATATGTGCAAGCACCGTGTCTTCGTCCCAGTTTCTGCTCATGCCGCAGATATGGGCAAAATTTTCAAAAATCTTGTTTCCTTCAAGTGTGTCTTTTACTTCGCAGTGGCACTGCAAACTGAATCTCTTTTTGGCAAGGTTTTGTAGGGCTGCAAAAGGGCAGTCTCTTGTTTCGCCGATTACTTCAAATCCTTCCGGTAAGTCCAGAACTGCATCCTGGTGGCTCATCCAAACTTGGGTAGAAGGTGAAACGTCTTTTAGTAGCGGGCTGGAATTTCCTGTGGCAGTTTTATTCAGGGTAGCAAAGCCAAATTCTCCCACTTCTGCCTTGCCGACTTTGCCGCCGTAACTTTGAACAATCTTTG
>CALAEZ010000066.1 GCA_937891125.1 uncultured Treponema sp.
TAATCCAAAAGAATTAGTTAAAAATATAAATTCAAATCAAAATGCAAAATTTGCGATTGAAATCGATGGATTAGATTTTGGAATTATTAAAAAAAGAGAAGAATTTGAAAAAGACGAAACTGAGAATGAAATTAATGAAAATAAAGATGATAAAAAGGAAATAGAATTAAAAGATATAGATTTAAGTAAATATGAAAAAGAAAAAGATGAAAAAAAAATAAAATTATTATCAAAAGATAATCATATAAATAATAAAAAAGAAATAAAAGAAGAAAATAAAAATGAAATAAAGCTAGAAGTAAAAGAGTCTAAAAATGAAGAAAATATACCAGAAATAGAAATTGTTGATTTATTATATGATATAAAATTAAAAGTTGAAAAAGGAGATTTAATAGGAATAGTAGGACCAATAGGAGCAGGGAAAACATGTTTATTAAATGCAATATTGAATAATTTAGATGCATTAAATAACCCTGATTCTAAAAAAATAAAAATAAATGGTTCAATAGCATATATACCGCAAAAAGCTTGGATATTAAATGATACAATAAAAAATAATATTTTATTTAAACATCCTTTCAATGCTGAAAAATATGATATTGTAATAAAATTATGTCAATTATTACCTGATTTTGATTTATTCAAACAAGGTGATTTAACAATGATAAGTGATAAAGGAGCAAATCTTTCAGGAGGACAAAAAACTCGAATAAATATAGCAAGAGCTGTTTATTCCGATTCTGATATATATCTTTTTGATGATCCATTATCAGCTTTAGATTCTCATGTAGGTGAAGCAATTTTCACAGATTTAATCAAAAATTATTTAAGAAATAAAACAGTATTAGTAGTTACACATGCTTTGCAATATATTCCCATGATGAATAAAGTTTTATATATGGATGATGGCAAAATACTGTTTTATGGAAAGCCAGAAGATGCAATGAATTTACCTTTTTTTAAAAATGCTTTATCATTAGAAGAAAGAAAAAAATTTTCAGAATTATCTCGTAAACAAGGTAAATCTAGAGGGAAAAAAATGAAAGAATTTGAAGAGACTGAACAAGAATCATTTAGTAGTTCTGATATTCATCTTATGATTAAAAAAACAAAAAAAAAAGAAAAAGAAGATTTGGTCGTATATAAAGAACCAACAAAAATACAAAGTTTTAGAATAATTTTTTCTTTTTGTGGTGGATGTATATTTTTATTAAGTGTTATTTTATTATGTGTTTTTTGGAGAATAACTGATTCAACAAGTGATTTTATAATTGCAAAATGGTCCGCATTAACTGATGATATGGAGCCAGAATATAATTATTTTAATATATATTTATTCACTAAATTAATTGGAATTGTTTTAGTTTTTATAAGAAGTTATATCGTCATTAATGGATTAGTTGTCTTTAATAAAAGAATACATGAAACTTTATTAGGAAAATTAATGAGAGCACCGATTAATTTATTTCATGATATTGTTAATAAATCTCATATATTAAATAGATTTTCAAAAGATTTAGAAAATTCAGTAAAATTTTTTAATTCATTTAATTATGCACTTACACTTTTATTCAATTCATTAAGTGCAATTATTATTTCAATAATATTCTATTGGAAATCTATATTTATTATTCCTATTCTTATTTTTTTACAAAATTATATATATGATTATTATAAAAATTTTTCAAAAAAATTATTTATTTTAGAATCATATGCTAGATTGCGTATAATAACTGGCTTTAGTGAAACGTCAACTGGATTAAGTTCTATCAGATGTTATGATTATGGAGAAAAATTTAGAAAAGAATATCATCAAAAATTACATAATTTTTATCGTATATTGATTTATGAAAATGGAACATTAGCTTGGTTCGCATTAAATATTGATCTTCTTGGATTTTGCCTTTTATTTTTTATTTTAATAATTGCTTATTTTATGAGAAATACAGCTTCAGCAAGTACAATTGGTGTTTTATTAAGTTATGTATTAAAACTAGTCGAAAAAAATTTTTATTTTTATGACCAATTTAATCAAAATGAGAGAATGGCAAGATCTTTGGAATCTTGTGAAGCTTATACTCATATAGTACAAGAAGCACCTCTAGTTCTCAAAAACGACGAAAATTTATATAAAAACAATTATCCAAAAACTGGTAAAATTGAATTTCGTAATTATTCGGTAAAATATAGACCTGATACAAATATTATTTTGAAAAATTTAACTTTTGTGATAAACTCGGGAGAAAAAATAGGAATTGTTGGAAGGACTGGAAGTGGGAAAAGTACTTTATGCTTATGTCTTTTTAGAATATTAGAACCAACTTTTGGGAAAATATTAATAGATGATGTTGATATAACAAAAATAGGCCTTTCTCTTTTAAGAGAAATAATAACAGTAATACCACAAGATCCAACATTAATTGAGGGAACTTTAAGAGAAAATTTAGATCCTGCTGGTAAATTTACAGATGATGAAATGACATTTAATATGAATTTAATAGGATTAGCATATTTAATAGAAGATAAAGGATTAGATTTAGAAATAAAAGAAGATGGTAAAAATTTATCAGTAGGTGAAAAACAATTAATTTGTATGGTAAGAGCTATATTAAGAAAATCAAAAATTATAATTATGGATGAAGCTACATCAAGTGTTGATTATAATACTGAATCATTAATACAAAAAACAATATTAAATAATTTAAAAGGAAGTACTATTCTAACTATTGCTCACAGAATTAAAACTATTTTAAGTTATGATAGAATTTTTGTTTTAGATAAAGGTGAATTAATAGAAGAAGGAAGTCCACAACAACTTATTGATAAAAAAGGAAGTTTTTATTCTGTCTTTTATTTGATTGCACTGCTGGGAATATTCAGTGTAATTGTTCTTAGAATTCTGAATATTATTCAGAATTTTGACATGGAATATGTGTATCTGATTCTTATTTTCTCTGGGCTTGCTGTAATTCCTCAGTTTAAAAAAGTATCTGTAAATGGCTTTGAATTTGAAACCACTGCTGGTATAGAAAAGGCTGAAGATAGAGAAATCAAAAATAACGATAAAAAAGATGAGGAGGAACTGAAAAATCAGCTTAAGAAAAGCAAAGTGAAGACAGAACGTACTTCAAATCAAGTAAAAGAATGTTTGCTTTCATATTACTGTTCTCAGAATAATGTTTCTCCGGAACATATTGAACGTAACCGCAGAATCGTCACTGCAAATGACCCTATAAACAGAGACTATCCCATTTTTTCGTGGTATTTAAGAAAAGAGTTTCAGGAGTCCTTGATTGAAGCAAAAATTACAGAAATAAACACAGCATATTATAACAAACTGTATACCATGCTTTCAAAAATCAACCTGTATAATCAGTCAACATCAAGAAAACTTTATCTTATTATGCTTGTTCCCGAATATGATGCAGATACCGGCATCGGAGTTTCCTTGAGCGGTATAGAAAACCTAAAAGATGTTTTTTCTCCTGCACTGGATTCAAAACTTCTTAAAATTATAGAAATAAAGGATAAAAGCGTATACAATAATACTTAGGCATCTTTCAGCAAAAACTGGGGTGGCGAGTGCGGCAATGACAGAACAATGATTTTTGGAAATTGTTCTAGTAATGTGCCATGCGGAACGCCTGCGTGGCGAGTTTTTATTTGAAATTGTTGACATATTCAATTTTGTATCATAAAATAGCCTATGAAATTCAGCGTAGAAAAATTGCCACAGGCAGAATCGGAGATTGACGCATTAGAATTGTCTCAGCAAGAACTTCTCAAAACTGAATATTCAAAAATTGAAAATGGCGGGATTGAGTTCGTACGGGTAAAACACCTGCAAAATGATATTTTTGAAATCAAATCGAACGAACTTCGCTCGTTATTTAAATATAAGGCTGGAAAAATCATTGTTATCGGAGTTGTCTTTGTGAAAAAGACGCAGAAAACCCCAAAAGATAAGATAAAACTTGCAAAACAGCGTTTGAAGGAGGTCTGATTATGGATTATGTTTTCGTAAAAGATTCAGAGGGATATGTTTTCAAAAAGTTGAAATCTGAACTTTCTCCCGATGAAAAAATAATCTCTGAAAAAGAATACCTCAAAAAATCAGGGCTTGCCTCTTACGAAAAGAAATTTTCTCACGGTGGTGCGCGTGAAAATGCCGGACGAAAACAAAAATTTGCATTACCGCTAAAATTTCAAATCAGAGTTACAAAAGAGGAAAAAGATTTTATCGCCTATGCAAGGGAACATCACTTAAATTACTCCGCTTTAATGCAAATGTAAGAGAGTAATAACTATGCCACACTCCAACAATCTCCCCAAAACAATCTTTCTCTGCCTTCTCGCCCAAGTTTTCAATCTTCTTGTGGCATATATTCTGGGCGATATCCTGCATCTTCCGCTTTTTATGGACACAGTCGGCACGGTGTTCATCGTGTTCTATGCGGGTCTTGTTCCGGGGATGATGGTCGGAATCAGTTACAATATCCTGCGCTTTTTCCTTATGATGATTCTGGGGAATCCTGTTTATCCGTGGGAGATAATGTACTGCTTGTGCGGGGCTGCGATTGCCTTCTTTACATGTTTTTTTTACTGGAGAAATCAGAATTTTTATCTTTCAAGGACTCTCACAATCCTCTATCTCGTTTTGATTTCGCTTGTGACGGCTTTCGCTTCGAGCATTATCGGAGGCTCGATTGAGGCCGTTCAGAGAATTTGCTTTGACAATCAGATTTATGAAAATCCCGTGCGTAATTTCGTGACGGCCTTTCTTGGTCAGCATTTCGGGCTTTTCGTTGCCTGCATTTTCTCACGGATTCCAATCACCGTACTTGACCGGCTTATCTGCACTTTTTTGGGAGCGGCTCTGTATCAGGTTGTAAAAAAAGCGGAGAATATTGATGAATGAACTTGCTGTTACCCCCCCCCTATACAAATATTAAGTTAAATCCGGAAGAAATCCAAAAACTCTCGGAGATGGTGCGCTCGTTCACCGTCTTTTTTGTGATTCTTGTGGTCGTTTGCTGTGCGGCTCTTCTTGCCGTGGTGATTGCTCTAATCCGAATCTCAATTTCAAAACAACGCCAAAAAGAATCCGACGAATATGCCTCTCACATCATAAATGCGCAGGAAGAAGAGCGTTCCCGGCTTTCGGCGGAGCTTCATGATACGGTGGCGCAGGATTTGCGGGTTGCGGTCTCTCTTGCAAAGGACGAGAGCCAGAAGGAGCTTTTGCGCGCATGCATTACAGAAATCCGCTCAATCTGCTACGAGCTGATTCCGCCAGATCTTGCCCACGAGAGACTTTCGGCGGCGGTTCAGTCTTTGTGCCAGAATTTCCGCGACAAAAATCAGCTTGATGTTTCCCTTGCGATTCTTGATGATTGCGAGTCCGTGCTTGATTCGGCTCGTTTTTCGGATTCGCAGAAGCTCGGCATTTACCGCATCGTGCAGGAATCGCTTTCAAATATCAAAAAACATGCGCAGGCGAGCGAAGTTTCGGTCATCATCCGCCGTGAGCAAAAAAACGAGATGTCGGGCTTGTACATTTCTATAGAAGACGACGGAAAAGGCTTTTCAAAAAATTCGCTTGTCGGCGGCGGGGGAGGCGGAGTGTTCGGGCAGAACCGCAGGCATGGGCATTTCGGCTTGCAGGGAATGAAAATGCGGGCATCTCACCTCGGCGGAAAACTTACGGTAAATTCAGAAAAAGATGTCGGCACGGAAGTAAAATTGTTCGTGCCGCTGGAGCAAATATGAAAAAATCGTTCTTTTTGGTTGAAGACCACAGCCTTATGCGGCAGGGAGTCATCAGCTATCTTTGCGAAAAATCGAATTATGAGTGCGTCGGCTGCTCGGCTGACACGAAGGGCTTTCTGGACTTTATGGCACAAGCCGAAAACTCGCAGGGTGGAAGCCCGCAGACAAAAAATGAAGACAGCGAGGCAGCGAAAATCCCCGATGTGCTGATTACCGACTTGAATCTTGATGGTGAGAACGATGCGGGAATCTCGCTGATTAGAGCCTGTCACGAAAAATTCCCGCAAATCAAAATAATCGTGTATTCAATGTATTCCTCGCCAAGCTTCGTGAACTCGGCGATTGAGGCCGGGGCAATGGGCTATGTGACCAAACTGAGCGATGAAAGCGAGCTTAGAAAGGCGATTGAATCTGTTATGACCGGCACGCTTTATGTAGAGCCGTCGCTCGCAAAAAGTCTCGTGTCGTTTGAACATTCCCTTTCCAAATTCACAAAACGCGAAATCAGCATTATCCAGCTTGTTATGCAGAAATACACAAATCCCGAAATCGCAGAAAAACTGGGGCTGAACAAGCGCACGGTGGAAAACAATATCAGCCGGATTTACACGAAGATCGGGCTGAATAGCAGGGAAGAGCTGCTGGGGTATTGGAAGGAAGAAGAGGAATTTCGGAGAGTGACTTCAAAGTTCTAAATCTTCTCATCTATTGTCGTCAGTACAGCTTTCTGAATCTCGCCCCTCAGTCTTTGCGCCAGGCTGTAAATTGCCGTGTCGTTGTCGCTGGCGGCGTAAACTGGCAGGACATCTACGACGAGCTGGACTGGCGGCACAAAGAGAAATAGGTAGCAGCGAAGCCTCCTGTGCGAAAATCGGTGACAGCGCGTGAAGTGCGTCGCCGATTTTTTTTGTGCTAGTAACAACAGCATAAAATTGTTATAGTAGCAGCATGATTACTATTCAACGTGCAGATGAGATTGAAGACAGTTTTTTTGACGGTCGCAACTTTGGCGGCTCTATAGATATTGTGCGTGACGTGCTGAGCGATGTAAAAGCACGAGGAGACGCGGCGCTTTCTGAATATGGCGCAAAATTTGATGTAAGCGCTCCTAAAACGCTTGAAATTCCTCTTGCGGAGCTGAAGGCAGCGGCAGAGAAAATGCAGCGCGAAAATCCTGCGCTCTACAAGGCAATCAGCTACAGCCATGATTTGGCGCTCCGCTTTGCACGCCGCCAGCGCGACTCCTTTGACGACTTTGAAGAGGAGCTTGAGCCAGGCGTATTTACCGGACAAAAGACAATTCCGGTTGAACGCGCCGGCGTGTATGTGCCTGCAGGCAGATTTCCGCTGGTGTCTACCGTTATTATGACGATTACACCCGCCTTTGCCGCTGGCGTAGACGAAATTGTGCTGTGTACGCCGCCGCGTGTGCATCCTGACGACCGAGATGCCGCAGAAAAAGCGGGAACAGGCGTTCCGGGAAAGCCGTTTGTCGGTGGAAAGCCCTATGCTGACGAAGGTATTATGGCGGCTGCCTACATTTGCGGTGCGGAGCACGGACTGCGTGTATTTGCGTGCGGCGGCTCGCAGGCAATCGGCGCAATGGCATTCGGCACTGAAAGCGTGCCGCGGACAGACGTTATTGTCGGCCCGGGAAACAAATTTGTTGCAGAAGCAAAGCGTCTGGTTTACGGCACGGTCGGCATCGACATGGTTGCAGGCCCGACCGAAGTGTTCGTGATTGCCGACAAGAGCGCAAATCCTGCATGGGTCGCCGCCGATTTGCTTGCGCAGGCAGAGCATGATGTTGTCGCACAGCCCGTTATGGCGACCGACAGCAGCGAGCTTGCAGAGGCGGTCGCCGCCGAAATTGAAAAACAGCTTGCCACGCTTCCGACACGCGCTGTTGCCGAACAGAGCATAGCAAACTGCGGCAGAATCATCCTGTGCGAAAGCTTAGAGCAGGCGGCGCTTCTTGCAAACAGAAAGGCGCCAGAGCACTTAGAGCTTGCGATGGACGCGGGAGAGACGCGCGACAAAATTGCTTCTCTGGTGCGCAACTACGGCTCGCTGTTTATTGGGCATGGCAGCGCCGAGGTCTTCGGTGACTACGCGGCGGGCTTAAATCATACGCTTCCGACCAGTGGCAGCGCCCGCTTTACTGGCGGCTTAAGCGTCCGCGTGTTCTTAAAAACGGTGACGACGCTCAGAACGGTGGAAGGAAGCTCGGGCGCAGTCGCTTCGGCACAGGCTTCCGGCGTGCTGGGTGACGCAGAGGGCTTAGCAGGACACGCGCGTGCTGCAAGAATCAGACTGTAGCACGGTATCAGCGCTATGGCAGAATCTACAAGGACATGGGGAAAAATATGCAATTAAAGATTTATAAGCTTGGTGAAGAGGTGCTTCGAAAAAAAGCGGTCGCTGTAGAGCCGTCAGAAATTACCGATGAGATGCGTACTCTTTTTGAGGACATGTTTGAAACGATGCGCGCTGCCGATGGTGTGGGACTTGCAGCTCCTCAAATCGGCATTTCAAAGCGATTTTTTGTCGTCATGTCTGACGATGACGTAAAGCGCGTGTTCATAAATCCGCAGATTATTGCAACGAGCGCAAACATGACTGACTACGAGGAAGGCTGTCTTTCGCTTCCGGGCGTGTCAGAAAATATACGCCGCCCCGAAAAGGTGACGGTGCAGGCGCTCAATGAGCACGGAAAGCCCTTTACGCTAGAAGCAGATGGTCTGCTTGCCCGCATTATTCAGCACGAAAACGACCACTTGGACGGCATTGTCTACATTGACCGCGGCGACCCGGAGTTTGCGGCTAAGACGACCGCGCAGTTTAAAAAGCGACTGGAGCGTGCGGCAAAAAAAGAAGCTGAAAAAGCCCGCAAGGCTGCAAGCATTGCCGCAAAGCTTGCAGCAAAACAAGCTCGAAAGCAATAAACGCTGGCGCCGCCTATGGCGCATATCTGGAGTGTACGGTGAAAAAATTACGTGTTTTATATGCAGGCTCGCCGCTTGCTTCAAGTATGGTGCTTAAAAAGCTGCTTGCAGCGGCAGCCGCGCACGGCTACGAGCTTGCAGGCGTGCTTACCAATCCGCCGAGCGCCCGCGGCAGACATAAGGAGCTTATTCCGACTGAGGTTGCGCAGGCAGCAGAAGCGGCGGGCATTCCGGTGCTTGCCTTCGAGCATGTAAAGGAAGAAGCACGCACTGCCGCCGCCGCGCTTAAAGCGGACATACTGGTAAGCTTTGACTACGGCCGCATTTTTGGACCAAAATTTCTTGCACTTTTTCCGCTCGGCGGCATAAACCTGCATCCGTCGGCGCTTCCTAAATACCGTGGCTGCACGCCCGTGCCCGCCGCGCTTCTTGCAGGCGACAGCTCGCTCGGCGTCACCGTGCAGAAGCTTGCGCTCAAAACCGACGAGGGCGACATTTTAGCGAGCGCGGCTATTCCGCTTACCGGCGCGGAAACGACAGCAAGCCTTATGGACGGCGACGGCGTTTCAAGTCCTGTGACCGACTGCGGCGCTTCTCTTTTGGACAGCGTTTTAAGCGCGATTGTGCAGGCCGCCGCCGCACAGACAGCCGCTGCGCAGCCGACCGACGATGCACAGGCAGCCGGCGGACAGGGCGCGGTGCCGGCAGAAGCGGACAGCTACGTGTTTACCCTGCCTGCCGCTACGCCACAGCAGGGAGAGGCGAGCTACACGCCGTTTATTCAGAAGGAGCACGGCAAAATCGACTGGACGCGCCCGGCGGCAGACATTGACCGCCAGATTCGCGCGTACACGCCGTGGCCGCTCTGCTTTACCAGCGGGAATGGCGCACAGCTGCTTATTTTAAAGGCATACGCGGCAAGCGAAAACATTCCGCCAGAAGCGGCTACGGCACAGCCAGGTACAGTGCTTCCGTACCGGAAAGGCGTCGGCGTGGAAATTGCCTGCGGCGGCGGCACGGTGCTTGTTGCAAAAGAGCTGCAGTGGCAGGCAAAAAAGGCGATGGACTACAAATCGTTTATGAACGGCGCGCGCAATTTTACCGGCAGCGTGCTTGGCGGGCAGAACCCGCTTTGAGCCGTCCGGCGCCACAGTTCTGTCTGCCGGTCTGTTACGGCAGACAAGACGTGTCAATGAAATCTTCAATTTGATATTCTGAAGACAGGTTGTCTATGCTGACTAAGAACCGTATGGTGTCCTGCAGGGAAGCGGCGTCAGCAGGTGTAACCGCGACTGAAAAATCATATTTGGAAATAATACTCTGCAGCTGCTCCGGCGTTATTGCAAGCGCTGCCGAAAGCTTTTCTAACAGCTCCCCGTCAAGCGCTTCAAGCTGAGAAGCGGCCTGTGCGTAGGCAGCAAGCAGCGTGCGGATAAGGCCGCTGTTTTTTGCCATGTATTCCTCGCGCACGACAAAGGCGTTTGTGCCGCGTAAATCGGTTTCGCTTCCCTGCGCAACGATTTTTGCGCTGCCTTTTTCGACTAAGCGGGTGACGTTCGGCTCCCAGATGACAACCGCGTCTGCTTCGCCCTCTAACAGCGAATCTTCGGCAACGTTCGTGTTTATGTTTATAAATTCTATGTCGCTAAAGCCTAAGCCGGCCTTTTCAAGCAGCTTTTTAGTCAGATTATGCCCCGTTGAGCCGAACACGGTTGCAATCCGCTTGCCGCGCAAATCCCGATACGAGCTTATCGAGCTATCATCGGCACGCGACAGCAGTGCATACGCGTCGGCTCCGCGCGCCGGAATGCCTGCAAGCTTCATGTGGGTGCCGCCTGCAAGGGAAAGCACCGTCGGCACGTCGCCTATCACGCCGACGTCGGTTAAATCTGCCTGCAGCGAGGCATTCATCGGCGGCCCGGACTGAAAATCCTGCCAGACAACGCGGACATTTTGCTTATTGGCAGCAAAGGTTTTTTCAAGCGCCTCGGTGTAACGGACGACATAGAGCGGAATAAATGCTGCTGACGGCTGAATACCGATATTCAGCGTGCGAGCTGTTTCCGATGGCTTTTTTGAACAGCCAGAAAAGAGTAAAAAGCCTGCGACAAATGGCAGTGCACAAGCAAATATTTTTTTTGTAGGTTGCATACAGCTATCATAGCACAATTTTTAGGATTACGATACTTTTTTACGGAAAAAGTGCCGAAGATAAAGCTATGAAACTGAAAAAAAGCGTGAAAAGATTTGTAACAGCAGCGCTGCTGCTTGCTCTTATTGCTGTTGTTATCATTGCACTTGGCATTTTTCACAACAAAATCAGTAGCATCTTGCGCCAGTCGTCACTTCGGAACATTTCCGAAATTCAGCACCTCTATACAAGCTTTGCGCAGGAAAAATTTGCTGACCAGTTTGCCATGCTTGAAGGGCAGGCGCGCTATTTTGACAACGTTGACCTACAGGACGACCAGGCGCTGCGACAGACTATTCTTGCAACAAAGGGCATTGGCTCGTTTAAGCGCATTGCAGTCGTCAATGCAGCGGGCATGGCGACAAATCGCACGGGGCTTGCGCTCCCAAACATTTATAACAAGCGCTATTTTCAGAGCGCGATGGCAAGCGGACAGCCGCAAATCTCAAATCTTATCGAAGCTGATGAAACCTTAGAGCCGATTTTGACGCTTGCCCAGCCCATTATGCGAAACAAAAAAGCGCAGGCGCTTATCATTGGAACGCTGTCGTATTCAGTGCTTAAAGACCTGTTTTCGGCGAGCATGTTTGACGGACAAAGCTATTTCTACCTTATCGCAAATGACGGCAACATCATTTTATGCAATAAAGACAAGCGCAAAATGCTGTATAACGTTAATTTTTACGAATACGTGCAGTCGCAGTCAGACAAAAACGATGCTGCCATTGAAAAAATGAAAAACGATATAACGTATCATCAGGCTGACAACTGCCTGTTTGATGGCGTTGAAGGCGAAAAAATCTTTGCGTATGCTCCGCTTGGCATAAACGACTGGTACATGGTGACCGTTGTTCCCATTTCGTACATTGCTCAGCAGCAGGTGTCTATTAACAAAATTGTTTTTACGCTTGTCGGCATAATTTCTTGCGTTATTGTTTTGTTCCTGACGATACTGTTTGCGTTGTCGAAAAAGAATGACTCTATCGAAAAGGACAACGAACGGCTGACTATTGCCAACGACAAAAACCAGTCACTCATTTTTGAATATGACTTCCAAAAGCAGCTGGTAACATTTTCTGGCAATACCCAGTTTATGCTTAACACCGACAGAAAGCAGTTCCCGATTGATTTAATCAAAACCGAATACGTCAAGCGCATCTATGTTGACGACAGGAATATCGTTACGCACCTGTGCAATTCTATCAGAAAGGGCGAAGAGGATTTTGTCGCTGAGTTCCGCTATAAGGTTGCTGACAGCTCATACATCTGGCTCCGCATGACCGGCTCGCTCATTTTTGGCGGCGAAAAGGACGGAAAGCGGGAAGCGCAGAAGTTTATCGGTTCAATCCTCAATGTGAACGAGCAGCTGCTGTACGAGCAGGAGCTGAAAACGATGGCAGATACCGACCGGCTTTCCGGGCTTTTGAACAAAAGCGCGCTGGAGCGGAAAATTAAAGCGTACCTTGCTGAGGAAGCCGGAGAAACGCCCTGCGCACTCTTCATCGTTGACCTTGACAACTTTAAGCAGGTTAACGACACGCTTGGTCACATGATTGGCGACATGGCGATTGTAGACACCGCCAAAAAGCTGTCGCTCATTTTTTCAGAAAAGGATTTTATCGGCAGATTCGGCGGCGACGAATTCTGCATCCTGCTGCGGCTGCCGGAAACGTTTGGCAAGGACGCGCAGCAGAAAATCATCGCTGACAAAGCCCGCAACATCTGCCAGCTCCTGAAGGAAAGCTACTTTGACGACAAAAATGCCGTGCAGGTGTCTGCAAGCGTTGGAATCGCCCTGTACCCGGAGGACGGCACCGGTTACGAAGCGCTATTTGCCCGCGCTGACGAAGCGGTGTATGCGGTAAAGGAGCACGGCAAAAACGGCTTTCAGTTCTACAAAAACCTGTCGGAATGAGTCTGAAAAGGCGTGAAAAGCGGACAGTAACGTAGCAAAAGTACAAAACAAGTCGTTTGATTAAAAAAATAGCGCTTTTTTTTTACAGCTGTTGGCGCTATACTCCATACTGTAGATAATCACTGGAGGATTTTATATGAAAAAGATTATTGCACTTCTTTCTACCGCACTCTTGTTTGGTGCTGCTGTTTTTGCTGAAGGCTACATCTGCGCAAACGATGTAGAAAAGCAGGTTTTTACGACTGAAGTTGCTCAGGAAGATGGATTTTCACTGCGCGGCACGGACGAAAAAGTATTAGAGTGCCAGGCATGTGACCCTGTTACGGTCGGCGAAGACACCTTTACTCAGCGCTTTAAATATGGCTCAAGCAAGCTTACGGGCATTAAATTCAGCGCAAAAGCGGGCGAAAAAGTGACCGTTTGGGGCTTAAGCTCTGGCAAGACAGAAGCGCGTGTTGCCGTATTCTACAACGAAGCAAAAAAATCTGCTGGCGAAGTTCCGGTAAACGCCTATGACCCCACAAAATGCTCAGTTGAAACATGGACTGTTCCTGCTGACGGCACCTATCTGCTTGCAGCAAAAAAGAACACAATTTACGTATACCAGGTAAAGATTGAAAAATAGGCAGCAGAATTCTCTTACTTGCTTCCTGTTGCCTTACTAACCGACGCGGGTTCGTACTGAATCCGCGTTTTTTATAGGCGGCGCACGCTCTGTGCGAACGCTACCATAGGAGTCACCATGAAAAAGACATTCGCAAAACATGCGCTCGCGGCTTTGCTTGCAGGGCTGGTGCTTTCCACTGTAAGCGCCCAGAAAAAGCCCTGGCAAGAGGTGCAGGCGCCGGAAATCACTAAGATTTCGCTGTCACCGACAAATCCAAACGACATTGTCGTTGAATTTAATCTGCTGACCAATAATGACGGCGCCGACAAGGGCTCGGTAAAAATGACCGGCCCCGACAGCGCAACTAAGCCGGTTGGTAAAACACGGCGCGAAGCAAAAAAAGTAGAGTTTACGCCGGGAGCGAGCGGCACGTATACGTTTACCGTCTACGGTGAGCGTGCGAGCGAAAGCGAAAAAAAGGCGTCGGCAAGCAAAACGTTTGATTTCGTGCTGCCGCTGACAAAAACAACGCTGTCGGTTATGAACATTGGCGAAAGCAAGGTTGAAGTAAAGTGGACGCCCGTAAAGGAAGCAGAAAGCTACGTGCTTTCGTACACCGATAACAGCGGCAAGCGGCTTGACTGTGCGCCGACAACTGCGCTTGAAGCGGTTATTACCGACCTCAAGGACGGCGTGTACAGCGACATCAGTGTTGCGGCAGTGCGCGGTTCCGAGCGTCTGTCGTCAGACACGTTCCATAAGCTAGTGCATGCCGATGCCGAGCGTATCTGGCAGTTTACCGAATTCGGCACATCAACCAAGCCGGAATACAACCGCATGGAAATGCTTGACCCGAATAATCTGAAGGTGCGCCTCTATTCCTGCAAGTACAATCCGGAAACCGGCAATATTACTGACAAAGGCGGCAAATTTGAATCGTTCTTTGACGGCATTTCCTTTTATTACACGGTTATCGACCCCGAAAAAGAAAATTTTGAGCTGACAGCAACCGTCACCGTGGATTATATGAATCCGATGGCAGACGGTCAGGAAGGCTTTGGCGTGCTCGCGCTTGACCAGCTCGGCACCGACGGCGAAGCGATGGTTATTGCCTACTCGAACAGCGCGGGCGTCATTTCGCGTAAGTTCACGACACATGTTAATGGCGCAAAAAAGGAGATTAAAGACGGCGTTGGCGCCCGCTTTGTGTACGACATTACGCCGGAAATCCTTGCGCTGGGAGATTCTGCACTTTCTCAGTACAGCACGAGCACGGGCTATGCCTTTAGCTACGACCAAAGCTCTGACGCCGTAAAAACGGGCGACGTCTACCGTGTTACGCTTAAAAAGGACAATACCGGTTACCACGCTATCTACAAACGCGCTATTGCAAGCGAAGACACGATTGAAGAATACATTATGTACGACAGCGAAAACCAAAAGCTGCGCGTGCTTGACAAAGACCATGTGTACTTAGGCTTTGCGGTCGCCCGTGGCTGCAATGCAACCTTTAGCGACGTTGAGCTAAAAATTACCGACCCGAAGACCGATGCGCCCGCGCTGCCGGAGCCGCCGATTCTGGTGTCACTCAATACCGTTATCCAGAGCCCGACAACCTGGTATAACAACAAATATCCGTTTGTGTTTACCGCAAATGCAAATGGCGTTATTTCAGTAACAACAGCCGCTGGCGACGTGCTCGTAAAAGGCGACAAGGTGCAGGCAAATGTTGACTACAAAAAAACGCTCAAGCTTCCTGGCAGCTTAAATGATTTGCTCGTCACGTTTGACCCTGACGACGGCTATGAGCCCGTAAGTGGCAAGCCGACAACCGCAAACCTTGGCGCAGTGTCAAAAAAGCACTATGCCATCAGCCAGTACAACCGCGAAACACTGCAGGAAGAAGAAAACTACAAGCCGGTTACCATTTCGCTTGGCGTAAATGTGATGACCTACAAGGGCAAAGAGCTGTATGTTTCGACAAACGGTACCATTTTTGGCAAAGCAACGCGCGATGACCCTATTGATTTAGATTCTGCCATTAAATTTGCGCAGCCCGGTCAGAAGATTGTGCTGCTTGCAGGCACCTACTATCCGTCAAAGCCGGTTATCATTGAACGTGGTAACGACGGCACTGCCAAAAAGCCAAAAACGCTCACTAGCGAAAGCGGTAAGCGCGCCGTGCTGAATTTCAGCACGTTCAGCTCAAGCGTAGGCGCCTTCCAGCTGTTTGGCAACTACTGGGTGCTCGAAAACATTGATTTGACGCGCAGCCAGGACGACACCAAGGCGCTCCTCATTTCCGGCGCCTACAATGTTGTCCGCGCGGTAGACGCCTACGAAAACGGCGACACCGGTATTCAGATTGCCGGCCGTTCAAGTGAGCCGCCATCAAAGTGGCCGCACCACAACCTGATTGTCAGCTGCGAGTCCTTTGGCAACTGCGACCCAGCACAAAACAATGCTGACGGCTTTGCGTCAAAGCTGACCAGCGGCGACGGCAACGTCTTCCGCAACTGCGTCGCCCACCACAATGTTGACGACGGCTGGGATTTGTACTCAAAGGTAGAAACCGGGCCGATTGGCGCCGTATTGCTCGAAAATTGCATTGCCTACTCAAACGGGCGCAAAATTGACAACACCGGTAGCGGCGACGGCAACGGCTTTAAACTCGGCGGCGACGGCATCGAAATCCATCACCGGCTGGTAAACAGCATTGCCTTTAACAATGACTTGAACGGCATTACCACCAACTCTAACCCTGGCCTGATTATTGACCACTGTACATCGTTTGCCAACAAAGAAGCAAATATCAATCTGTACGGCAAGGGAGATGCTGCAGCCTATCCGCGCACGATTGAAGCCTACGGCACGCTGTCAGTAAACGGCGGCGGCATGGATAAGTTTGACGAGTCGAAAGACCCTGCCCTGCGCTCACGGCTTGAATCAGACACTAACTTTTTCTTTAACGGTGCGCAAAGCATGAATAAATCGGGCGTTAAGCTTGATAGCAGCGTTTTTGTCAGCGCCGATTTTGAAAAATACGTCAACGGACTAAATGCCGACGGCAGCTACAACCGTATTCCGCGCAATGACAAGGGCGAATTTGAGCTGGGCGACCTGTTCCGCCTGAGCGACAAAGCGCCACAAGGCGTCGGCGCTCAGTATAATAAGCGCTAGCAGTTTGGGGGCGAGAACGCCCCCGCTGCAAAGCGAGGTTTTTTCTGCCCCCACGCGCTTCTTCAGCGTAAAGCAGTGCGTTTCTCTTGTAAATTTATTCAGACTTTCTTAAAATGCGCCGAAACTATAAGAAGTGGAGGTTTGCACGTGAGACAAGGTACCTTAAACTATTACGGATTCACCAAAGAAACGTACAAAAACTGCGAAAGCTTTATCCGCCAGTCAAACCGAAAAAACTGTCTTGCGCTTACCGGCTGGTTTCTTGTCGTAAATCTCCTGTATCTTGTTTTTGCAAGCTTAAATCTTTTTGGCACCATACAGCAGCATGTGTTTTTTTACGCCGCCGTTTCTGGAATTACCGTTTTATGCGTGCTGCCGCTGATTTTTTTACCCGATTTTTGCGAACGCCATAGCACGTTCGTTATATATATCAGCATCGTCATAATCTTACTGTACTGCATTTCTGTTTCTGTGCTGCAAAGATACATTCCTGCCATCATGTTTCTGCTGTTTCTGTCGCTTATTGGTGTTACCTACACTGATGTAATGCACCGCATGTCATTTACGCTTTGCTTTTTCTCGGTACTTTTTGTGCTGTCGTCATTTTATTTCAAAACATTTTCGATTGCCTACTACGATACCTACAATGTGCTGGTTGTGCTTGTGCTTGCCATCGGTCTGCATTACATTTTTCAGCGGATGCGGTTGCAGCAGTTTGTGCTGTTCCTAAAAGATGCGCAGATTCAGCGCGAGCTGGAGAAAAAATCAAGTGTAGACTCGCTTTCAGCGCTTATGACGCGAGACCGCTTCTTTAGCTACTATGAAGTAATGGAAAAAGCACATCATGGTGAATATCTTTCGCTTTGCCTGATTGATTTAGACGGCTTTAAAGAGATTAATGACACGTTCGGTCACCAGATGGGCGACAAGGTGATTCAGCTTACGGGCAAAACGATTTTGCAGACGCTTGCCATTCCGACGCTTGACGAAATTCCGGTAGCAGAGTGGAATCCAAAACTAAATGTTTCATTTGCAGGGCGCCTTGGTGGCGATGAGTTTATCATCGTGCTGGTGGGAAAGAAAAACCGTGCAGAAGCACGTTCTGTGCTGGAGACAATTCTGCATAATCTGAATACCGTGCAATTAGAAAGCATTACGGGCATTCAAGCTTCGCTTGGCGTCACTGAAATCAAAGCTGACGACATTGACATTCTCCAGCTTTATTTAGATCGGAAGAGCACAC
>CALAEZ010000067.1 GCA_937891125.1 uncultured Treponema sp.
TCGGGTCGGGCTTTCCGCCGTTCCGCTATCGCTCCATTCCTGCGCGTTGGTGGCTTCGACGATGCTCAACCACCAGCGCTTCGGAACGCCTCCGCCTGCCTTGCGGCAGTCAGGGCGCAGCTCCAATCCCTTGCGCAGTGCGCATGGATACACGCGCGTCTGTTGCTGGAATTTTCAGCAGTTAATTGTAACGATTGCGATATGCTGACATTTACTGCTTTTTTCTGGCGCTCGTTTTGCAAAAATTGACGGATTTATGCTAACACGATTCTTTTTTGGATTTATTCTGAAAAAAAGTCTTTTAGTCGGTCGCTAAAATGCGTCGCTTGCTGCCGCGTTTACCGACCGCATTGCAAAAAGGAGGAATTATGTTTTTGCAAAAAGTATGCAAAGGGCTCTGCGCGCTTACTGCAGGTGCCGTGCTTGCCTGCTGTTCAGTGATGGACATTGCCGACTCGTCGTCAACTGACGCAGAGGCGACCGCCGCCGCCACAACCACGGCAACAGCCCGCTCGGCTTCATCGGCAGACCTAGCGCTGACTGCCGACGATTTAACCACTGCTACCTACACGTCATCGTTTACCAGCGGCAGCTTTACCGTGTATGCTACCAGCTCTAAATACGTGCGCGTCATTTCGTCTTCGGCGACGGTCAGCGGCACCACGTTCTCAAAAGCGCTTGACCTGCGCGGCGGCGGCGTTGCCGGCTCCTACCGTGCCGTCGAGTTTACCGCCTCTGACGCAGGCACTGTTACCGTGTACGCGTCCGGCGCAAGCGGACGGTATCTTGCGCTCTATACATCAGACGGCACCTTAGTCGACAAGCAGGAAGTGTCAGATTCTGCTGCTGCCTACACCTTTACGGTTTCCGCCGCCGGTACCTACGATGTGCTTTCTACCGCCTGCGCAATCAACATCTACTACCTTGCATTTACGGCCAGCTCGTCCTCTACCTACGGCACGGCAAGCGGTTTTTCAAAATATGCGGCAACCATCGCCTCCCAGTACGGTACCTCAAGCGCACTCGGCTCGCTCACTACAAGTGAGCCGTCTGACGTAAGCGGCGTTACCAATGCGGTAGACACAGACAGCCTGCAGGCAACGCTTGACGCTTTTGACAGCGAAGACGACCTGCTGCCAAAAGTAAAAGTCACTTACGACAAAAGCACTGCAAAATGGGTCATCCTCTACACGTCAGATTCTACCGTCACCAGCTCCTCTAGCTACACGCTTGCAGACGAAACCTACACCAGCTTTATCGACACGGTAAACACTGCGTTCAATTACCTGACAAGCTCACGAACGGCAAAAGAAAAGGTGTTAATTTGCGCAAGCGGCTCATCGGGCACCGCTGCCGACACTGCTGACAACACGATTTCGCGCGTCAACGTTTCAAACCGCATGGCTGGCAGCATCAGCATTATTCCGCCGAGCTACACCATTCTGGACTTTGACGACAACACTATCTATGTTGACACCAGCGAAACCTTCAGCGGCTCGCAGACAAAGAGCGGCACCACGTATTCGTACACCTACAACATCAATTCGTTTATCAACATTGAACGCAGCGTGCACGACATTTCCGTGCGCAACGCAATCTTTACTGGCACGCCTGTTTACGGCATCTTTATTGCGCAGGCATACAACATTGTTGTCGACAACGTGCAGATTATGACGGCAAGCGGCGAAACCCACGCTGCTGACATCGGCATCCGTGCGCAAAGCGAGGCAACCGCCGCTCCCAACGTCGCCTTAAGTCGCTGGAGCTACAACCTGTACTTTGACAACATCGTCACGGACGGCACCGTCGAGCACGGCATTGAAACGTTCAATACCTACAACGTCTACATGGGCACCATTTCAATTACCGACGCTAGCGCAGGCTGTGGCGTGCTTCTAAACTGCTCCTACAATGTCTGGATTGACACGATTAAGGCCGTCCGTTGCTGCTCAAAGGGCACCTATGCTGCCTTCAGATGTGCGAACGACGTCGGCCCGAACGTAAACGTGCATTACGTCTACTCAGAGGCGTCAGGACACGGCTTGTTCTTCTGCTCGTCGTCAAACGGCATTACGATTGATAAAGTAAACCTGTTGAACAGCATGTCAACCGGCATTCAGGTTGGCGGCAGCGCAAACATCACCGTGCAGGGCGGGCGCGTGCTTTCTAACGGCGGCACCGTCACCTACTGCTCTTCAAGCGGAACACTCGGAACGGCAAGCGCCAACAGCGGCGTTGGAAATCAGCTCGTTAACGGCTCTTCAAGCCAGTTCCTCGCTCAGCACAATAATTTCTTTAAGAATCTGACGGTCAGCGGCTACACCTACGCATTTGAAGAGCGCTACTGCATGAGCGCTAACTACAACGTGTACGAAAATATCACCTATTCTGGCTGCTCAAGCGGACTAATCAACTACAGCGACAAGGGAACCGGCACCGATGACGACATTGCAGGCGCCTTTGACGTATTTGACGGCGTAACCGGTGACGGAAATGACGACCTGTACTGGATTACCAAAACAAACGGCGCCTACCAGTACCAGTTTAACGGCGACAAGGACGGCTGGATTTTAATTGCCTACACCGGAAGCGACTCAAGCGTCAGCGTGCCGTCACGTTATTCAGGCTGGAACGTCACCGGCATCGGCGACTTTGCCTTCTACGGCAACACCAGCTTACAGAGCGTTACCATTCCGACAACCGTCGAAGTCGTTGGCGAGCTTGCCTTTGCCGAATGTACCGCACTCACCAGCGTCACCTTTACCTCAGGCGGCTCCTATGAAATTGACCACGGCGCATTCCGCGGCTGTACCGCACTGACTAGTCTTGACCTGACGGGCGTTACCACACTCCGCTCAAGCGCCTTTGCCAACTGCACCGCGCTTTCAAGCGTCAGCTGCCCGTCAACCGTTGTCTACTTTGGCGCAAACTGCTTCTACAATGACGACGTTGCCCTGACCATTGCTGCCACTGATGCCAGCGCCATGACCGTCGAACCCTATGCGTTCTACTTTATCGGCCGCGACGCCTCAATCGCGTTTACCGGAATCAGTGCCGCAGGCTCTACCACCGCATTTACCTGCGTCGGCACCAGCGACTATTACTACTACAGCCAGAACTACATGGAAGCAAACTACTACACCACCGGCGTATGGGGAAAATACTGGTACCACGTTGCCGTAGAGCCCACGTTCTAGGAACTGCTAAAAAAAAGCGGGCACGCGAGGTGCCCGTTACGCAGCGGTGATTGAGTAGCCCGACGGGCGTATCGAGATCACCTTTTTTGTTGCCTGCGCCATGGACGGCGCAAAACAATACATGCACGACGATATTTTGCTTTATGCAAAGATTGGTCTGACATTAATCACGCCGTCAATGCCGCTTAATGCTGCAAGCGCGTCGCTTTCAACCTTGCCGTCAACATCAATCAATGCGTATGCAAAGTCGCCGCGGTTCTGGTCAACCATGCCGCTGATATTCAGCTTGGCGTTACCAAGCACGGTGGTAAACTGCGCAATCATGTTTGGCACGTTTTTGTGGCTGATGCAAAGGCGGGTTCCGTTTGCAGGAATTGCGCCGTCAAGCGATGTCTTCGGATAGTTTACCGAGTTTGCGATTGCGCCGGTCTCTAAGAAATCGCGCAACTCTTTTACTGCCATTACCGCGCAGTTGTCTTCTGCTTCCGGTGTAGACGCACCCAAGTGCGGGAAGCAGATAACCTTGTCGCACGCAAGCAGGTCTTCGTCAGCAAAGTCAGTAATCAGGCAGCTTACTTTTCCGCTCTTTAATGCTTCAAGCATGTCGCTGTTGTTAACAAGTCCGCCGCGTGCCAGGTTGATAATGCGCACGCCGTCTTTCATGTTCTTGATAGAAGAAGCGTTAATCATGCCTTTTGTGTCATTTGTCTGCGGAACATGTACC
>CALAEZ010000068.1 GCA_937891125.1 uncultured Treponema sp.
TTTGTCATAAGCGGCTACGCCATTAACGAAGACAAGGCTGACGGTTCTACCTATTCAGAAGCAGATACGGTATCAGATTCTGTGACGACCGAAGCCGGCTACCGCCTGTACTACACGGAATCAAGCATGAATCTGTCGGTTAGCTACGGTCTGGATGAAACAAACATCAGCACGGCAAGCGTTTCGCTGTATGCGGTCGATACTTCAGTAACCGATGATTTGGCAGAAGGCTATGACGAAAACAAGGTGCTCGTCTGGACGTGGAACGAAGAAGTCGCCGTTTCGTATGCGGCAGGCAAGGCGCTGACTTCTACCGATGATGACTATGCGACGTACCTTGCACTGGTAAAAGCTGACCCTGACAGCTATCGCTACACCGTAACCAGCTCCAGCGAAAACACCGACAGCCTTTCGCAGGAAGTAAGCTTAGACAGCAACAGCGTAACTGCGCTCCATACCTACCGTTTTGTGGTAGAAGGTTACGACATTGACGACATGAGCATTGTCGCCTCTGCAAGCGCTGGCTACGGCTTCTGGCCAAAAACGGCGACAACCGTGCCTACGGTAGAATTTAGCAGCGACACGGACGAAGCGAACAGGAAGAATCTACAGGACGAAGCGATTGTCAGCGAGTCGACCTTTACGAGCGGACTTACCTTTACGGGAACCGCAACTTCGACAACAGCACTCACAAGCGAGCTTTCAGTAAAGCTTGAGATGAGCGACTCCTCGGGCGCACAGGAAAGCGTAACGGTTACTAAAACGCCCGACTATTCGGTCAAAAAAGACGGTTCGTACACCTACAGCTGGAGCTTTACTGTTGGCGCCGACAGCTCAGAAAGCGACATGGCGTCTCTTATAACAACCGCCGGCCGCTATAAGCTTACTGCTTCGGTCATCGCAAAGAACTCTGGTGGCACCACCACCGAAAAACGCACTATCATTGTTGACACCAAGGCGCCGGAAGTAAAAAGCCTTGCGATTACCGACTCGGCAACCGGCACCATTACGGTAGATGCTGCTGAGCTTACCGTAAGCTACATAAATCCGTCAAATGTAGACAGCTACACCATAAGCGGCGAATCCTCTGACAACTACGAGCTTGCAGAGACCGCCTACACCATTACGGGCGTTGCAAGCAACGGCTCTGCACTTGTCATTTCAAGCGACGATGACGGCGCAACGCAGCTGGTAGACGCAAGCGGAAACGCGCTTGAAAGCTGGAAGCTCGCCGTCGATTTAAGCGGCTTTGCTCCCGTTGACGGCGCGGCTGACATTGTGGTAACCGCAACGGCAAAGGACAGCGCTGGTAACGTTTCTGATACTGAAACACTTTACTTAGAGCTTGATACAACCGCGCCGGTGCTTACTCAGGATTACATCGGCTCTTCTCTGTACGACGATGCGCTTGCCGCGGCATGGCAGAACAGCAAGAGTTTAGGCATTTCAGGCACGTGGACGGAAGAAGGCAGCGGCATTGTCGCCATCTACTACACGTATGCCGCAGGCTCTACTGCAAAATGGACAAGCGCAGGCGACTACAGCGCGGCAAACAGCGGCGCAAGCCTGATTTACACGATTGACGCAGGCTCTACCGAAACATTCAGCGGCGTTACACTGCAGCTTACTGGCACTGAAAATGTCCTGCAGTATGTGGCGGTCGACAAGGTAGGAAACGTTTCCGAGCTGTACACGCGCACCATAAAGGTAGACGTGAACGCGCCGACAGTTACCGCAACAACAGCAAGCGCGCGCTCTACCATCAGCACGGCGGCGGCAGATGTTCCGCTTACCTTTACGATTGCAGACAGCGCAAGTGAAAGCGGCATTGACATTTCAACGCTTACGCTCGCCATCGGAAGTAACAGCATAAGCGGCGCATCCCTTTCTGACAGCACTACGTCGGTAAACACGGCATACGGCTCATTAAGCTATGCAACGGCTACCGATAGCACGACAGGCGTTACCACTTATACGGTAACCGCCAAGCCAAGCAACAGCGCGCTCCTTTCAGATGACAACGAAAACAAGCTTACGTCAGGCTCGACAACGTTTGTCAACGTTACGGTTTCTGACGTTGCCGGTAACCAGACGACCACGGCGATTCATACCTTTGTTGTCGACACCGACGCGCCGGAGGTAACCGTGACAAAGGTGAGCGGCACGGCGCAGTACTTACAGAAGTCTACAGCGGTCACTGTTTCCATAAGCGACACCGGAACGCTTTCAACAGCCTGCTACCAGCTGTATGCGGCAAGCGACACGAGCTTTGCCAGCCCGCTCCTTGCTTCTCCGGTAGATTTGACGTCTTCTCTTGGCTCAAGCCAGTCGGCTGTTTCATTCAGCTTTGACGTCGACATTACAGACCTGCTTACCGCAGGCACACTCAGCGACGCTTCAACAGGCTCAGCAAGCGCAGCAAGCTCATTTGTGGTTGCCGTTATTGCAACCGACGCTGCCGGCAACACAAGCGAGTACAGCGCGGGCGTTTCTTCTTCCTATACGATTGACCAGACCGCGCCTTCTCTTTCTGGCGCCACTATTGGCGGAGAAACGCCCGCAACGAGCGCCGACAGCGATAAAACCTGGCTCAGCGATGAAACGCTTACGGCTACCGCAACGCTTACCGACAGCGTAAGTGGCGTAAGTGCGCTCTACTACCAGCTGCAGGCAGCTGACGCGACACTAACCGACGTACTTTCGAGCGACAATTATGCAACGATTGGTACAAAGGTTGCTGTTTCTGGCACGAGCACTAGCTTTGAAGCAAACATAAAAGGCTTTGTCGCCTCTACAAGCGCAAACGTTGTGCGCTTTGTGGTGGTAGACGCTGTTGGTAACGCAAGCGATGTGTACACCTACTACGTCTGGCGTGATAGCGAAAGCCCGGTATTTAGCGACACGAGCGACGCTACCGTAACGGGAAAAGCGGGCGCTACCTTTACCTTTACGTGCACCGTAACCGACGCGGCAAGCGGCATTAACAGCACGGGCTTTGTAGCAGTCATTGGGGACACGACGATTAGCGCCTCTGACACCACCTACGGCTCAATTTCTTACGACAGCAGCACGGGCACGGTTACCGTTACTACAGCCGCTGCGCTCACTGCTTCCGGCACAGATGCGCCGCTGACAGACGGTAAGCTCTACACCGTGAACCTGACTGCATACGATGTTGCGGGTAACAGCGAAACAAAGTCGATTTCGTACATGAAGGTCGATAACACCGCGCCGGTTGTTACGGTAGCAAAGGTAAGCGGCACGGACGTTTACGTAAAGGACACAAAGTCGATAACCGCTTCTATTGTGGACACGGGCGACATTGCTGCGGTCAGCTATAGCATTTTTGCCGCCTCTGACACCAGCTTTGGCACGCCGCTGCTTCCTGGCACGGCAACTGCTGACACGACAACCACATTTACCATCGACATTTCTTCACTTGTGACCGCAGGCAAGCTTAGCGACGCTTCGACAGGCTCAGCAACCGCAGCAAGCTCATTTGTGGTTGCCGTTATTGCAACCGACGCTGCTGGCAACACAAGCGCGTATGCCGATGGCGTTTCATCTACCTATTACGTAGATGTCACCGGCCCTGAGCTTACAGACGGCGACAAACTTGGTTCGAGCGTCGGCTCATCGAGCAGCACCACGTGGGTAAACGCAAGCACGCTTGCCGTTTCTGGCACCTGGACTGACAGCGGCGCAGGCGCTTCTATGCTCTACTACCAGCTAAACGGTGTTGACTCTGACGGTGCAAGTGCAGCTACGATGACAGCCGCTAACTATGCAGACGTCTACACTGGCTATGTTGCGCTTACTGGCTCTGCAAGCGCAGGGTATGCCTACAACACCAATATTGCAGGCTTTACGACAGGTACCAACACGCTCCTGTATGTAGCGGTTGACAGCCTCGGTAACGTAAGTGGCGTTGAAACGCGCACGGTGCAGGTAGATGTTGACGCGCCTACGGTAACGACAACAGCGACCGTTAACGAAACAGTTGGAAAGGCTTCTGCAAAGACGATTACAGGGCTTACCGTTTCCGACGAAGCAAGCGGCATTGATACGTCAAATCAGCACCCATTTGTCACCATCGGAAGCTACACGATTACGCACGGCACCACCTACAGCGTCGAATCTGATGCCCGCTACGGCTCAAGCCTTACGTTTACGGCGACCGCTACGAGCGACAGCACCGATACTGCCGGCACCTTTACGCTTACGCTCGGTACGGCTCTTTTAGGAAGCCTTTCTGACGCGAGCACGAACGCAATCAATGCAACCGTGTATGACAATGCGGGTAACTACGGCACCACAACGCTCGGCACGCTTACGATAGACTTAACCGCGCCGGTCGTTACGGTGACGAAGGTTTCGGGAGCCTACACGAATGGCGAAACGGCGGTGACGGCAACCATAAAAGAAGCAAACTCCATTAGCCAGATTGACTGGGCAGTCTTTGCCTACAGCGACACGGCAAGCGACTATGATTCTGCGACTGCGCTTGACTTTGGCTCGCTTACTAAAGATGCCGCCGACACCATTAGCCCGGAAATTACGGTAGATTTCACCAAGCCGACAAGCGGCACGGCGACCTACACTGACGGAAAATCATACGTTGTCTGCATTAAGGCAACCGATGCCGCTGGTAACGCAAGCAGCTACAGCGCAGGCGTTTCTTCTGCCTACACGATTGACTACACCGAGCCGAGCTTTGACGCAAGCTCAAGCGGCGGCACAGCGACAGCAATCGGCGGTAAAACAGACTACACAACCGCATGGTTTACCGAAACGGCGCTTTCTGTCGTCGGAAGCTGGACTGAAGCAGGCAGCGGTATTGCCGCCGTGTACTACCAGGTGGTAGCCGCAGGCGACAGCACCACTGCAATGACCAACACGGATTATGAAACGGCTGCAACCGGCTCATTCAGTACGACCGACAAGGGCACTTACGAAAACTTTAGCACGTCAATTTCCGGCTTTGTAACAGCAAGCGGAAACACGCTGCGCCTTGTTGCGGTTGATAACGTAGGAAACGCTTCCGCCGTTCAGAGCTTTACAATAAATGTTGACGGCACCGAGCCGAAAATCGAGGCGGCAACGAGCGGCTCAAGCGATGCAAGCTACGACTACGCGCTTACCGGCACGACCGTTGCAGGCGGCACAACGCCGGATGCGGTCAGTTTGTACTTTACGGCAAGCGACACCGCAGACGAAAGTGGCGTAGACAGCATTTCCGTCACCGTAAACGGCACGGCTCTTTCGCTCAGCGGCATACAGAGCGGCACGACGGATGCTACCGACAGCACGTATGGCAGCACTGTTAAGTACACCGCCGCTTCTGACGGCGCAAGTGGTCTTGTTACCGTAACGCTTTCTTCAAGCCTGCTTAAAACGCTTTCTACCGGCTACTATCCGGTAAGCGCCACCGTTGCAGACCTTTCCGGCCGCTCAACAACAGCAAGCATCCGCACGCTGAACATTGACATGACCGGTCCGACCGTAAAAATCAGCTCGCCTGTAAGCGGATCTGTCAACAAAACCATACTGATTGAAGGCACGGCATACGACACGGCAAGCGTAAGCGGCGTAACCGTGTGGGCAACAGCGACAGAGGGCGCCTCTGCAAGCGCTTCCGGCTCGGTCTCTGCAACGGTCACAAGCTTTACCAGCAGCACCGATGTCAGCTGGGAGGCAACGCTCGACACAACCGCGCTCTATAACAATCCGGGCACGCAGACTATATACCTGTACGCCGCCGCAACCGACAGCCTCGGAAACGCAACGGCTTCTGCCTCTTACGCAAGCGCCACGGTTACCGTAAATCAGAACGCCGACCGCCCGACGGTAAAGGTAACGAACCTGACAAACAAGGGCACGACTTCATCTCCAAACTACGTATTGCTGCAGGATGAAACCGGCTCGCTTTCTGGTACGGTAAGCGATGACGACAGTGCAAGTACTGCTGTCGTGGCGGCTTTCGTTGTATCAACAGCGGAACTTACCGAAGTGCCGACAAATGGCAGTGGCAGCTGGACGGTCAAGACAGAAACTGATGAAATCACCTACGCACACGAAACTTATGGCACAACCGTCTTTACGCCATCGACCGGCGACTGGACATACACACCGGCAGATACCGATGACGGCGAAAAGAGCGTGTACTTCTTAGTGCAGGACAACACCACAAACGGCATTTCAACGGTATTCTATGCGGGCGCTTCAAGCGAGCTTAGTCAGCCAAAGCTGCAGGTAAAATCAGACAGTGTGTCTACCAGCGCTGCCTTTACGTATCAGCTGAACAGCGGTGCTCCTGACATTGCGCAGGTTACGGCAACGGCGTACAAAGACGAAAGCACCGTTGCAAGCGCGTACACCACAACGGACAGCACGTCTGTTGCGGCAAGTGCTGATTTGAACACGCTTGCGGCTGCTCTTACGGTTGGCGGTACGGCGCGCCCATATGTTTCGCTCACCATAAAAGCGACCGACAATAACGGCATTGCGGGCATGACGCTTGCATTTGCCGACGGCAGCACCTATCTTTCTACCGACAATACAACCTATGGCTCAAGCAGCTACACTACCGACAGCACAGGCTTTACCGCTACTACTGACAGCACAACCGCTGAATGGTCGCCGGCGACAAAGCTTTCGGTAGCCTCGCTTGAAACAGGTACGTATAAAATTACTGTTACTGCATATGACTCCTCTGGCTTAAAATCGACAAATACGTATGAAATTGCGGTCGATAATTCCGGTCCTACTGTTTCGGTTACGACATCAGCAGATTCTCAGGCAGCAGATGTTGCTATAGCAGGTAGCGCACAAGATAGTGGCTCTGCCGGCACTTATGCGACAAAGTGGCTTATTCCAACGACAGAACAGGCTAAGCTTTCTGATAGCGAGCTGTATGCGCTTACGACCTGGAATGAAGATTTAGCAACTGGCTACACAGTGACGGGCTGGAAGTTTACGATTTCGGATTCTGTCATTAAAACGTACGACAACACGACGTATGCGACAGCATCTGGCGACAAGTGGCTCATTCCGATTTACATTCTGTCGGAAGACTATTTAGGCTCGTACACCATTGACAGAAGCTACACGCTAACTCATGACCCGAATGCAAACCGCCCGAAGACAGAAATTACAACGCCGTCTTCTGAAGGAAATTCAAACTCCGGCTCTATCTTAGGCGGCAAAATCACTATTTTGGGAACGTCAACCATTCCATCGCAGCTCACTACGGTTGACAAAGTATATGTGCAGATTACGACAGCAACCGTAACCTACGATGATGACGGTGAGATTAGTGCGGTTACCTGGCCAAGCGATACGGGGCTTGCGACTGACAAAGCAAAGGTCACTGCAAGCACAAGCTTTAATACAAGCGGCATAAATGAAGGTGGCTACGGCTACACTGTGTACACGGCAACCGACGCATTGCCGTCTGGTGTTACCGAGCTTGCCTTTGGCTCTGACGAAAGCTCAAGTACCTGGTGGGGCGTGCAGGCGGAAAAGACAAGCTCTGCCTGGTACATTTATCTAAACGAAAACAAAGAGATGAACCCTGCCAGCGGCAAGATAAACAAGATTGCTGTGCGTGCCTGCGCAATCAATGCCAAGGGCGATGTTGGCGACTGGACGAGCTGGTACTACATTGATGTTGATTCTACCGCGCCGTCTATCACTGCTAACCTGCGTCAGTACGATACGGCAATTTCAACTTCCAATGTTGACAGCATGGTAAAAGCAACGCCAAGCGCGACACAGTCATTTACCTCGCAGATGTACTTAAAGGGTGACTGGTATCTGACGGTGACTCTAAAAGATGAATCTTCTCTTGACAGCTACAGCGTTTCTAAATCTGGCTCGACCCCGACATACTACGCTTCCAATAAGACATGGACGTATTCAGACAACAACACATCTACTGGAGACTCAGCGACAAGCGGAAAAACGGTTAGCTCCGTAACGCAAACGCTCTTTATTCCAGTAGATTCTACTTCGTCGAGCGTGACGTACACGATAGAAGTAACTGACAGTAACGAAAACGGCGGACACACGGTTTCAGGCACGTACGACTTTAACATTGACAACACAGCACCCGTGATTGAAGCGGTCTTCAACGGTGAATCAAAAACTGATACCAATGTGCTTGTCAGTGGCACAACCTACACGGCTGCTGATGTAAACTACACATTCCAGCTTGGCGGCACGGTTACCGAAACAGGCTCCGGCTTTGAAAACGTCGTATTCTACTTCCTGCGCGATTCTGACGTAATTCTAAGCGGCAGCACTGAAGTGCTGTTAGATCCGTTGCGCCTTTCTAGCAGCGACGGAATCGAAGCAAAAGTAACGTTAAGCGACCTTACCGCCCGCACCTATACACAGGGAAGCACAAGCTACACGCTGTACGGTCTAGAAGCGTCCGGCACCTTGAACGGCTACACGTTTACTGCTGACTCGACGTTAAGCGGCAATAACCATATCCGTGCAGGCGGCCTAGTTGAAGTTGGTGGCGCGCTTCGAAGAATTGAAAGCATAAGCGGCACGACCGTAACATTGAGTGAAGATTCTGGCGTAACTGCTGACACAGTGGTAACCGCGTACTTTATCTACGCACAGGTCGTTGATAACACGTCAACTGAAAAAACATCAGACACTACGGCGCAGTGGTTTAGCTTCTCGAGTGGCGACGACGGCGACTTAATGCCAGAAAGCGTAACTGGCAGTAAGACAATCGGCTACACGTGGAATGCAACCATTCACTCGACAAATCTTCCTGACGGTAAGACAAAGCTTGTGGTGCTTGCATTCGACAGCGCAGGAAACGTAAGCGGCGAAACCTTCACGCTCAGCGTAGAAAACTCAGCACCGCGCCTTGCAAAAGTGTTCCTGGGTACCGACCTTGACTCGAGCGACAGCTGGACGGCAAGCGAGTTTGAAGGCTATAACTTATACAGCGCTAACTCAACCTACGGACTTACCACGACAGAAGTGCGTGACGCCGTTTCTATCGCAACAGCAAATTGGGGCACTGCATTTGCGGTAAAAGACAAGCTTGCTGTTGTTGCAGAGTTTGTCGGAGGTAACGGTGACATCACTATGGTCTACAAAAAAGGCGCGACAGACACCACTGCGGTGACAACTGAAAGCGGTAAAACGGCGACCGCAAATACTGACATTACAAGCCTCATAACAGACACGGTAGGCAGTGTTTCGTATAACAGCAAGATGACCTCAACAAGCTTAAAGGGCTTTACGCTTACGAGCTTAGAGGCTGCTGCCGCCGATGCGCTTGAAGACACCAATGCAACAGGAGTCGGCGCAAGCTTTACCTTCTGGGATTCAACCGATGAAACAGAAGCGGGCGTTAACAGCCAGAAATGTGTGTTGTACATAAGCGATTTGACGCTTGCATTGTATGATGACGTTGCTCCGATTGCAAAAATCAATCCGTTCTACTGGAATTCCAGCTCGGACAACAGCCTGTACGGCAACAGCTCTGCAAACGGACACATTGAGCTTGAAGCAGATTTACCAACGGATACATTCAAAGACAGCAATAAGTCAACTACACCGCCGTCAGAATATGACTTGGACCCGAAAGTGTCCGGCAAAATCGTGCTGACAGGAACGGCGTACGACAACAAGATGCTTAGCTCAATTACGCTTGCGCTTCCGGGCTTTACGATTAACAACACGGACGCTTCAAGTGGCATTACCTTTGCTTCTTACACGGCAAGCGGCGGCTGGTCGCTCACTTCTGGCAGCGCAAGCGGCACAGACGGAGGCGATATAGACACAGACGGCTGGCAGTTCACGGTAAAAACGACCGATTTCTCCCAAAACGGACACACGGCAAGCTGGACGCTTACGATTGACACAAGCAAGGTAAGCGGAACCGCCGCCCTTGACGTTGCGGTCACCGTAACAGCCGCAGACGCAAGCTCGGTAAGCACTACGGGTAACACCAGCGCCTCAAGCACCACGCAAACGGCAACCGGCGCACTTACGTCGTATTACTGTATGGACATTGTGCCGTATGTGACAGCGGTGACGACAGATGTTCGTTCTGCAAGCGGGTTAAAAGACAACAACATTCGCTCTGCAAGCGGTAAATACAGCGTACTTGCAAACAATTCCTCAAACACAATCACCGTAAGCGGCTTTAACCTGTCGACATCGGCTCTTGTTGCAAAAATTGCTGACTCTTCAACTGCAGGCGGAACGACAATTACAAGCACAAGCGGCGGAACAAGTCTGACCATTACTGCAAGTGACACCTCTACGGCAACAATTACCAACTCTAGCATAACAAAGAGCGGCTATCTGGAAGTGTTTAGCAACACCGTGCGTGCGTTGAACAACATAAACAACAACGACTCTTACGGAACTGCAACCAATTCAAGCGATGTACAGCTTACAAGCACAAACGCCTCTGTAAGCGACTATGCCAACGCCTACAACCGCGAGCCAGACTACTACACTACAAAGAATGTACAGCTCACGGACGACAGGTATATCAGGTTCTTTGATATGAAAGACACAGGAGTTGAAAATGGATATTATCCAGTAATGGTTATGAATGGTGATAATCCTGTATTCGGCTATGTTGATAATAACGGCGGTCCATCTACTGCGGTAGGAACTGCTGCTGGTACAGGTGCTGGTTCTTATTATTATTCAAATGCTCATGCACAGCGTGCTGAATTTAATGGTTCAACGGCTGCTGAGGTATACACAGAATATCTTGTTAAACAACTTGCAACTGAGCAAATGGGAATGGCGGTTGATGAGGGAGGACGCTATTATAATGTCACTTTATTTAATTATGCGGATGGTGCATTAGGATTATACTATGATCGCTATCAAGAATTGTCTGCCGGAACCGCACAGCAAGATGGACGTAATACTTATGTAATAGGAGATTTGTGGGGGCCTGGTACAACTTATTCAAATTACAATGGTAATTTTGCATATACATCTGGTAATAATGCTATAACTTTGGAAAGAGTTGATTATAATGATAATCTTAAACTAAACCGCTACGAATATCCTAAGCTTGTCACTACAGGAAATTCTAAAACAGGAACCGCAGTTGTTTATATGGCATACTTTGACAACAAAACAAATGAAATCTTGTTCCGAAATTTCCAAATTGGCAAAACTGTAAGCGGTACAGCAACTGCACTCAATTCCTCTGGTAAAGATAGTAGCGGAACTACGTATGCACAGAAGTACAATTTTACAGAAAATACAAGTAATTCATCTGAATATTCAACAGGACGTCTTTCTGTAGTTACAACTGGCTCAAAATACTTTGACATGGGCGTTACAAGCGACAATCATGTTGTAATAGTATATGTAGACAGTTCAACAAATAAACTCGTGCTTAAATATTCAACAAATACTGTAGACGGTTCTTCTCCAACAAGCACAGTTGCATGGACAACTTCTAGCGTTTCATTCCCGGAAAATATTACAGCTTATGTTTCTATGGCATTAAACGGTAATGAAGTTCATATTGCAGCATTTGACAGTTACGATTCTAACCTTGTGTATATGTACCTGCCGTCATATAGCAGCACAGCTCTTCAAGCTGTAACTGTTGACCAAGCTTCTTCTGTTGGTAACTGGACTCAGATAAAAGTTCAGAACAATATCCCATACATTGCATATTACAATGCAACGGAAACAGGTGGACGAGATGCTATTAAACTTGCTTATGCAACAAGTTCAATAACTGGTTCTGACATAACTGTTCCATTTGGTGTAGATGTGAAACCAGGAACTGCTTATGGTTCAGATGGAAAAACAAGTGGAACAGGCTACACCACAGGTTCATGGGAATACATGACCGTTCCTGCCATAGAACCACCTCAAGGTGGAGATCCGAAATTCCAAAATGTCTGCCTCGACTTTGATTCAAGCGGTATTCCCGTAGTCGGCTACCTCGGTACTAACATAGAATTCGGTAGTCCGCTTTCCGAGCAGTAAATTAAAAAATAAACCGTTAACCCGCACTTCGCTTTATACATCATAAAGCCCTGCGGGTATTTTTTTTCATTGCACTAATTTATTCTTTTTCGTATACTTTAAATATGGAAGATTTTAATAAGTGGACGCTGGAAAGAGAAGTTGGCGAAAAATTAAAAGAAAATAATTTTACTATTTCATGTGCAGAGTCTTGTACAGGAGGACTTTTAACTAGTCGTCTTACAGACATTGCAGGTAGTTCAGAATATGTTAAAGGTTCAATTGTCTGTTATTCAAACGAAGTAAAAAATAAGTTTTT